>JANWJZ010000077.1 GCA_025451675.1 Halanaerobiales bacterium
AAGGTTGCTGTACGCAATAAAGATGATCTGAGCCTGGCTTATTCTCCGGGTGTCGCTGAACCATGCAGGAAGATAGAAGAAGACAGGATGGCTGTTTATGATTATACCAATAAGGGAAATTATGTAGCTGTAGTTTCCACAGGTACAGCGGTCCTGGGCCTGGGCGACATTGGTCCGGAGGCGGCTTTGCCGGTTATGGAGGGTAAAGCGGTGCTTTTTAAGGAATTTGCCGGCATTGATGCTTTTCCCCTCTGTATCGGGACAAAGGATGTAGATGAGGTTGTAAATTTTATTAAACTATTGGAACCTACCTTTGCCGGTATCAATCTTGAGGATATTGCTGCTCCGGAGTGTTTTGAGATAGAGAGGCGTTTAAAGGAAGAAACAGATATGGCTATCTTCCATGATGACCAGCATGGAACGGCGATTGTTGTCCTGGCTGGCCTGCTCAACGCCTTGAGATTGGTGGGTAAAAAGATTGAGGATGTCAGGATAGTAGTTAATGGAGCCGGGGCTTCTGCCACAGCGGTTACTAAACTCTTACTCAGTGAAGGGGTTAATAATATAATTGTCTGTGACAGGGAAGGGGCCCTTTATGCTGATCGGGCAGAGGGCATGAACCCGGCCAAGAGGGAACTGGCCAGTATTACTAATAGGGATAATGAGAAAGGGCTCCTGGTTGATGTAATAAAGGATGCTGATGTCTTTATTGGTTTATCTGCCGGTAATGTACTTACAGCAGAGATGGTAAAGAGCATGGGGAAAGATCCGATTATTTTTGCCCTGGCCAACCCTACACCGGAGATAGCACCGGAACTGGCTAAAGAAGCAGGAGCCAGGATTGTTGCTACCGGCCGTTCAGATTATCCAAATCAGATTAATAATGTCCTGGCTTTTCCGGGTGTTTTTAGAGGGGCACTGGATGTAAGGGCAAAAGATATAAATGAAGAGATGAAGCTGGCTGCAGCCCATGCTATTGCCGGATTGGTTGATGATGAATTAAGGGAAGACTATATTATACCGGAACCCTTTGATGTCAGGGTTGCTCCAGCAGTGGCAGCAGCGGTGGCCCAGGCAGCCCAGGAAAGTGGTGTGGCGAGAATAAGTGTTTCTCCTGAAGAAATCCGGGAAAGAACCAGAAAACTGGCTGCCATAGGAGATTAATTTAATAATATAGGGTAAAATAAAAATGCTGGCTCGATAAGAGGCAGCATTTCTTTTTCTGAGGAGAATGGATTAAGTCTCCTGCTTTTATATTATGTTATTGAAAATTAATAAGCTCTTTCGACCCGTCCAGATTTGATACAATCTGTACAGACTTTAAGTCTCCTGGGGGTACCATCAACAAGAACCCTTATTTTTTGCAGATTGGGGCTCTGGGTGCGGGCAGCTACTTTAACTACGTGTCTTCCAATTCCACCCTCTTTTTTTGCTTTACCACGACGGGTAATGCGGCTACCATATAATTTTCCCTTACCGCAAACTTCACACACTCTTGCCATGTCTCCACCTCCTCTTAGGAATCCTGTAAGAAAAATAAAAGTTTATATTAATATTTTTTGGAAAGCATGTAAACCTATAATATAAGGCTGTCAAACAGTACAGAATATATTTTAACACAATTACACAGCTTTTAGCAAGTATAAATTAATAAAAAGCAGGAATTTATATATTGACCATTGAAATTATAGAGCAGGAAAAAAAATATATATATAGAAATAAGGACTAGTGACGGTTGTGTAAGTTTATTCTTGAAACAAAAAGTATATTATAGTAGAATATTAATGAAAAGAGGTGAGAAAAATGGAAAAAGAATGGACAAATAATTATGGGAGGGTCACCATCGCTAAGGAAGTTATTGCGAAAATTGCCGGCCTGGCTGCCATGGAATGCTATGGGCTGGTAGGGATGGCCTCCGTAAAGGTACAGGATGGAATTGCCCAGTTGCTGGGTTGGGAAAATCTAAGTAAAGGGGTTATTGTTGATATTGATGGTGATAATGTAAGGCTGGAATTAAATATAATAGTAGAGTATGGTACCAATATTCATCAGGTAGCAAATAATATAATCGAAAGAGTGGATTATACCCTGAAAGAAAAGGTTGGGATAGAAGCTACATCAATTGATGTAAATGTACAGGGAGTGAGAGTTGCCAATGCAGGTAGATAAGCAAAATGAAATTAATAGGCTATACGAAATCAGTGGTGAAAAGTATAGGGATATGTTGCTGGGAGCCCTTATGTGGCTGAAAGAACAACAATCTTTTATAGATTCTTTAAACGTTTTTCCGGTACCTGATGGAGATACAGGTACCAATATGTATTTAACTTTCCTTGATGCAGTCAAGGCAGTTAAAAAGGTGGAGTCAAATGATGTCAGTGCCATAAATGAAGCGCTGGCCCGTGGTGCTCTAATGGGAGCAAGAGGCAATTCGGGAGTAATTTTATCACAGTTAATCCGTGGTTTTCATGTAGCCAATAAAAAGAATAAGAATTTCAGTACAGTTAATCTGGCTGAATCATTACGTAAAGCTTCAGAGATTGCCTATCAGGGTGTAATGAAACCTGTGGAAGGTACCATACTGACCGTATCCCGTAAAGCAGCAGATGGTGCTGAAATAGCGTTGGAAAACAATCTGGATCTGGTAGGAATGCTGGAAAGTACGATTGCCTATGCCCAGGAAGCCCTGAGCAAAACACCGGAATTATTACCAGCTTTAAAGGATGCAGGTGTTGTTGATGCCGGTGGACAGGGCTATGTAACTATACTGGAAGGCATGTTAAAAGGCCTTGTTGGCGAAAAGGATTTTAAGGCCGGTGATCTGGAACTGGTGAAGGCCAGCAAAACAGTTGAGGCTGTTCCAGAATTAAAATATGTCTATTGTACTGAGATTTTAATAGACCTGAAGGCTGAAAAAGGGATCAATGAAATTAGAAAAGACCTGGAAAGCTATGGTGATTCCCTGCTGGTAGTGGGAACAGAGGATTTTGTTAAGGTCCATATTCATACCAATCACCCTGGAATTATCCTTGAATATGGCCTGAAACTGGGCTCACTTAGAGATATAAAGATTGATAATATGCAGCTGCAGAGTGCAGAAAAGATAGAGAAACAGGAAGAACAGACAAGAAAAGAATACATGACGAAAAAGAAGGGGATTATAGCTGTAGGACAGGGTGAAGGGATTAAAAAGATCTTTGAGGAACTGGGTGTTGATGTTGTTATCAGTGGCGGGCAGTCCATGAATCCCAGTATTAATGATTTCGTCACTGCTATTAATAATATCAATAGTATGGAGATCATTATACTGCCTAATAATAAAAATATTATCTCTGCGGCAGAACAGGCAGCCTCATTGACAGAGAAAAAGATTGCTGTTATTCCGACAAGATCTATACCACAGGCCATTGCCAGTTTGATGGTTTATGATGAAGAGGCAGATTTAGATGAACTAAAAGAAATGATGACTGATGAAATAGATAATGTAAAGTGTATTGAAATTACCAGGGCAGTGAAGGATTCGAAGGTAAATGGCATGGAAATCAAAGAAGGGGATGTAATTGCCCTATATAACCAGGATATCAAGACTGTAGGTGCTGATTATAATCAGGTGATTATTGATTTAATCAAGGAAATCCGGGAGGATGAGGAACTGATTACCCTGTTTTATGGTGAGGATATAAGTGAAGAGGAAGCATTGAAACTGAAGGAGGAACTGGAAGATAATTTTGAATTTGAAGAGGTTGAAGTATATAATGGCCGGCAGCCTTTATATCCTTATATAATTTCTCTTGAATAAAATGAACTATTGAGGTGCAAAAAATGAAGATAGGAATTCTTACTGATAGTACCTGTGATCTTGGTCCAGATCTGCTGGAAAGATACGGAATAGAAATGGTACCTTTAGTTATAAATTTCAGTGAAGAAGAAGTATACAGGGATAAACTTGATATAACAAACCAGGAGTTTTTTACAAAACTGGTTCAGGCAGAAAAACTGCCCACTACTTCCCAGCCGGCAATCGGCTGGTTTGTGGATAAATATAAAGAGATGGCCGAAAGCTATGATGCCATTATTTCTATCCATCTGGCCGAAAGCCTGAGCGGAACCTGCCATTCTGCCCGGATGGCAGCAAATCAAGTAGAGGATGTCCGGATTGAAGTTATCGATTCAGCTTCAGCCAGTATGGGTATCGGCTTCCAGGTATTGCTGGCCAGAAAGTTAGCAGAGGAAGGCCTGGAGTTTGAAGAGATTGTTGAACGTGTTAAAGAGATGCAGAAAAACCTGAAGATATTTTTTACCGTAAATGACTTGAGTTATCTGGAAAAAGGCGGCCGTATCGGTAAAGCCAGTGCTTTCCTTGGCTCCATCCTTAATTTTTACCCCATCCTGAATATCTCCGAAAAAAACGGGGAAATATTGCCAATAGAGAAGATCAGGGGTAAGAAGAAAATAGTAAAAAGGATGCTGGAATTGGCGAAAGAGGAAATAGAGAATCTGGAGGAAGTGACTTTAGGTTTTCTCCATGGTAGTGACTTAGAGTATTTTGATTTATTTAGAAGAGAATTATTGGATTATCTGGAAGAGAAGAATATTTCCTATAGTGAAAAAACCGATTGGATCAGTTCTGTAATCGGCTGTCATACTGGTCCGACTGTTTATGGAGTAGTCTTATTTAAAGGGGTAAAACTGGATTTATGAAAAAAGAACTACCCAAGAGTGTTCAATTTGTTAAGGGAGTAGGCCCCCGCTATGCCAGTCTCCTGGAAAAGATTAATGTTTATACTGTAGAGGATTTATTATATTATTTTCCCCGGGATTACCAGGACAGGAGGAAGCTGGCCAGGATAAAATATTTGAATATAGGGGAACTGGTTACAATAGAGGGGGAAGTCCTGAAAGTATCGGAAGAAAAACCAAGGCCCGGCCTCAGTATCCTGAAGGTTACATTTACTGATGGTACTGATGTGCTTAATGGGGTCTGGTTTAATCAGCCTTACTTAAAAAAACAATTTAAAAAAGGGGAACGCTATTTTCTCAGTGGAGAGTTAAATGAGAAAAGCTGGCGTTATGGAAAGAAAGAGATTTATAATCCTGTCTTTGAGCAGGCAGATGAGGGGGAAAGTATCCATACTGGCCGGATAGTCCCCATTTATTCTTTAACCAGTGGGATGACTCAAAAGAGATTGAGGCAGATTATTTATAATGCCCTGGAAGAATATAGTTGTCATCTGCCTGATTTATTGCCTGAAAATATAAAAAAAAAGTATGGGCTGCCGGATATAGCTGAGAGTATCCGTGGCCTGCATTTTCCTGAAGACCGGAAAGATTACATAAGGGCCAGGGTCAGGTTGGCCTTTGAGGAGTTATTTTTACTTCAATTGATGGTCCTGCAACGAAAAAAGGGCAACCTGGAGAAACCCGGGATATTACACCGGGATTCTTCAGTGGTCATCGAGAGATTTCTGGACAGCCTGCCCTTTAAACTGACTGCCGCTCAGGAAAGGGTCTGGAATGAGATTGAGCGGGATATGGAAAAACCTGTCCCCATGCAGCGTTTATTACAGGGTGATGTGGGTTCAGGTAAGACCATAATTGCTACTCTTGCCCTCCTGAAGACCATGGCCAATGGTTATCAGGGTATTCTCATGGCCCCTACTGAAATCCTGGCAGAACAGCATTATTTAAAATTGGGTAAATTGCTGAAGGATACTGGTTTCAGAATCGGCTTGCTGATTGGCAGTACCAGTACGGCGGAACGGAAGAAAATCCTGGCTGATATTGCAGAAAACCGGACAAACCTGATTATTGGTACACATACCCTTTTTCAGGAAGGGATAAATTATTATAAACCTGGATTAGTAGTTATTGATGAACAGCACCGTTTCGGTGTTGAACAGCGTTTCCGCCTGAAAGAAAAGGGGGAAAACCCTGATTTGCTGGTTATGACTGCTACCCCCATTCCCAGGACCCTGGCCTTGACGGTATATGGAGACCTGGATCTATCCATTATTGATGAATTACCACCGGGCCGGAGTCCGGTCATAACTATCTGGAAAAATGAAGAAGCCAGGATGGAAATCTATAGATTCACCAGGGAACAGATTGCTGAAGGCCGGCAGGCCTATATTGTTGCTCCCCTCATTGAGCCGTCTGAGGGTGTCCGCGCCATTTCTGCCCTGGAAATTTTTGAGGAGTTGACTGAGAATATTTTCCAGGATTTGAAGATTGGTCTTTTACATGGCAGGGTTTCAGCGGAAGAAAAGAATCAGATTATGGAGGAGTTCCGGGCCGGGGAGATAGATATACTGGTTTCAACAACTGTGATTGAAGTTGGCATCGATGTGCCCAATGCTTCAATAATGATTATCGAGAATGCAGAGCGGTTCGGTCTGGCCCAATTACACCAATTACGGGGAAGGGTAGGAAGGGGCAGTTATCAATCCTATTGTTTTTTAATAGGCAACCCGACTACAGAAGAAGGAAGAAAACGCCTTGCTGTCATGACTGAAACCAGTGATGGTTTCAGGATAGCAGAGGAGGACCTGAAGATCCGGGGGCCGGGAGAATTTTTCGGCACAAAGCAGTCCGGAATGCCGGACCTGAAGGTGGCCAATATCCTGAAAGACCACAAGTTGATCAGGATAGCCAGGCAGGAGGCGGAAAATATTATAAATATAGACCGGTGGCAGGAAATTTACCGGGAACTCCATGAGAGGATAAATGCAATGGAGCTGAAGGTCTAGTCTATTTTGGAGCCGGTGTTATTTTAACCCGGCGATTATGGAGGGATTCCTTAAAAATAGAAAAGGGAGTTGACCAGGTCAACTCCCGGGGAGAGGAGAAATTGGAGGAAGAGTTTAAAAATGGGGAGGACTTAATATCTTACTCCTAAATC
Source organism: Halanaerobiales bacterium (assembly GCA_025451675.1). Taxonomy (GTDB): domain Bacteria; phylum Bacillota; class Halanaerobiia; order Halanaerobiales; family DTU029; genus DTU029. The sequence continues at coordinate 6,899 of JANWJZ010000077.1, forward strand.
CTCATCCCTGTACGGAACTATTAGTATTATCTCTTGTTTTCTATTTTAATATACATAAAAAAATTATTTTTTTTTAAAATAAAATTAAGCAGGATTAGTTTTACAGGAAGAAATAGTAAAGGATAAGTGAAGAAAGATGCGGATAATTGCTGGTGAAGCAAGGGGGCGAAGATTAAAATCCATTAAGGGGACTTCCACCAGGCCCACTTCAGACCGGATTAAGGAATCATTATTCAATATCCTGGCACCATATTTACCGGTGGAGAAGGGACTGGATCTTTTTGCCGGTTTTGGCGGGCTGGGTATTGAAGCCCTCAGCCGGGGTGTAGCCCGGATGACCTTTGTAGAAAAGGATATAAAAATCTGTAAGCTGTTGAAAGAAAACCTGGCCATCGCCGGCTTTGAAAAAAGAGGGGAAATTATAAAAGGAGATGTTTTCAGCTTTTTAAAAAAGACAGGAGAATCCTATGATCTTGTCCTGATGGATCCCCCCTATCAGAATGGATATGTAATGGAGGCATTAGAGCTGCTTCTGGAACGGGATCTTTTGCGGGAATCTGGCATAGTTGCTATAGAGCATGAAAGGGATTTAAAGCTGGAGGATATGAGAGACCTATCATTGATTAATTATAAAACTTATGGTGATACTGCTTTAAGCGTTTTAAGAAAAGGGGGAGGGTAATAGATGCAGCAGGTAGTTGTCTATCCAGGCAGTTTTGACCCTGTTACCAATGGCCATCTGGATATAATTAAAAGGGCAGCAAAGATTTTTGATAAAGTTATCGTTGCGGTTTTTAAAAACCCGCAAAAAAAACCTCTCTTTACCATGGAAGAGAGGGTGGAATTATTAAAAGAGGCAACAAAGGATTTGGAGAAAGTCTGTGTTGATTCCTTTTCCGGCCTGACCATGGATTATGTCAGGTCAAAAAAGGCTATAGCAATAATCAGAGGTTTAAGGGCTGTTTCTGATTTTGAGGGCGAATTTCAGATGGCTTTATTGAATAAAGAGTTAAATAATGAAGTGGAAACAATATTCTTTATGACCGATATTAAATATGCCTATTTGAGTTCCAGTGCTGTCAAGGAAGTTGCCCAATTTGGCGGTAATATCGACGGGCTGGTCCCTGAAGTGGTGAAGAAAGCCCTGGCAGAAAAATATGCCAGATAAAGAAAGATACCGGAGCAAAAGGCTCCGGTTTTTTTAGACAATTATCAGTGATGGTAAAAGAAGATGACTTTAACTCTCTTGAATATATAGATTATAATGGAGAGGATAAGGAAAACAATACTTAAGCTGATGAAGATTAAAAGAGCCATATAGAAGGCATTGATCTGCCTTCCTCCAGCAAGGAAGGGTAAAAAAGTAGTCTCTGTCTGCGATAAGGGGCGGAAGAAAATAACTGTTAGAATTCCGGCGATTATACTCTGTAAAATTCTGGCCCAGATGAAGGGCTTAAATCCTATATCAGTACCATTTATGACAGTTGCTATCTGGGCATGAACGGATAAACCGCTCCATGCAATTAATATATTGGTCATGATGAGCTGGTGTAATAAGGGAGCGTGGGCCTGGCTGACCAGATTGGCTCCATTGGTTACTTCGAAAAGGCCGCTGATCAGGGGTAGTGTCAGCGCCTCACTCAGGCCAAGGGGCTTTAGAATTAACAACAGTATGCGGCCAATGGTATTTACCAGTCCGGTTATTATGAATATCCTGGTCAGTACGGAAAAGAGGATGATAAAACCGCCAACCATCAGGATGGTATTGATGGATTCCTTGATGGCATCACCCAATAATTGTCCTATATCCCGGCCATCTTTCCTTCTGGCATCAAGCAATTCATTTATGGCCCTTGAAAATATATTCTGCCTCTGCCTTCCATTGCCTGTCTCCACCAGGCTGGTTCCGGAGTCTTCCCCCTGATAGAAACGCAGGAGGAAACCTACTATTATACTGGAAAGGTAATGAGTGGCAGCAATAAGCAGTCCCAGGTCAGCCCGGTGAAACATACCGACAGCAACTGCTCCCAGCATGAAAGAAGGATTGGCTGTACAGGTAAAGGATAGCAGCCGCTCGGCTTCTGTTTTACTGCATAATTTTTTTCTCCTCAGGTTGCTGGTAATCTTGGCTCCTATGGGGTAACCTGAAGCCAGCCCCATAGCCAGGGCAAAGGAACCGACACCGGGTACTTTAAATACCGGCCGCATCAGGGGTTCCAGCAAGACACCCAGAAAATGCACAACACCCAGTCCCATTAAGATCTCGGCAATAACGAAGAAGGGCAGGAGAGAAGGGAATACTATCCCCCACCAGATCTTTAAGCCTTCCAGGGCAGCACTGAAGGCCTCCTCTGAAAAAATAATTATAAAGATGGTTATCGATACAGCCAGGACAGCAGCCAGGAGATATTTGTTTTCCTGTTTACCATACATATTCTTAACCTCCTTTTTATAATAGATATTGTACTGGTTTGAATTTTATAACCTGTACTAATAGAACCTTGACTAATATGCATAATCATGTTATCTTATGTATAAAATATTATGCACGGGAGGTTTTATATTGGCGTACATATATCCCTTCAGAGGTTACAGGTATAATGTGGCAAAGGTAAAGGACTTAAATAACGTAGTAACACAGCCTTATGATAAAATCGAGGCGGCAGACCAGGAGAGATATTATCAGACCAGTGAATATAACATAGTCAGATTGATATTAAATAAGGGTGAGAATGGTAAGGATAGGTATGAAGCAGCAGCGGAATATCTGGAGAAATGGCTGGCTGAAGGAGTACTGGTCCAGGATGAAGAGCCTTCATTTTATGCTTACTGGCAGGAATATGAAGTGGAAGGAGAAAAGAAGGTACGGAAGGGTTTTGTCGGTATGGGCAGGCTGGAGGGGGAAGAGACAGTCAAGGCCCATGAGAATACCCTGGATGCCCCCAAAGAGGATCGGTTAAAATTAATGAGGGCGACTGAAGCAAATTTTGGCCATATCTTTATGCTCTATTCAGATGAGGAACAGCGGGTTATAAATTTACTGGATGAGGCCGTTAAAGATCTGGAACCTGTGACAGAGGTTTATGATGAGGACGGGAATTTACATAGATTATGGCAGATAAGTGAACAGGCCGTACTGGCTGCTATACAGGAAGAGATGAGGGATAAAGTTCTCTATATTGCCGATGGTCATCACCGCTATCAGACGGCAGTAAATTTCCGCAATGAGTGTCTGGCCAGAGGCTGGAAGTCCATTGGGGCGGAAGGTTTTGAAAACCGCCTGATGACCTTTGTCAATATAAATGATCCTGGTATCAGTATCCTGGCTACCCACCGCCTGGTTCATAGTCTGGCAGATTTTGATCTGAAAAAACTCCTGGCGGTAGCAGAGGAGGATTTCATTATCAAGAAATTTGATACAACAGCTGAATTATATCAGGAACTGGATGAAAGCCAGAATAAACAGCATACCATTGGTTTAAAGTCCAGAAAAGACCCCTGTTATTATTCCCTGACTTTAAAGGATACTTCCATCATGGAAAGCCTGGTACCGGATCATTCAAAGGCCTGGCGGGAACTGGATGTAGTAATCCTGCATAAATTGATCCTGGAAAAATATCTTGGTATTGACGAAAGGGCCCTGGCGGAAAATAGGAATATTGATTATATCCGTTACCGGGATAAGGCTCTGGAATTGTTGGAAAGCGATGTAAAGGAATACCAGGCTGCCTTTCTGCTTAATCCCACACCCATTGAGGCCCTGCAAAAAATAGCTGATGCCGGAGAAAGGATGCCCCAGAAATCTACAGATTTCTATCCTAAACTCCTTACCGGGTTGGTTATTACTAAATTAAATATCCAGAAATAAGGCATGAAAGTAACCCCTTCTGGTTATAATATAGGGTAGTATTCCAGAAGGGGTTGATTTTTATGAATAAAACCATGGATCCCGTTGAATTGAAAGAACATATCCGGGACTTTTTAAAGGAACACCGTCAGGCTTCCCTGGCTACCTGTTTGCGAAATGTACCCCGTAGCAGCCCGGTCCAGTATTTCCTCGGTAATGATCTGGATATCTATGTCTGTTCCGCCGGTGGAGAAAAATTTAAAGCTATTGCCGAGAACCCTACAGTCTGTTTACTGGTCAATACAGAGTATATTAATTACCGGCGGATAAAGGGTGTCCAGGTCTTCGGGGTGGCAAAAAGTAGTACAGAGGACCCTTTCTTAATCGATGAAGCAAAAATCTATGCACCTGACCCCTATCTATTTGACTATGCCGGAGATGACCTGAAGGTGATTAAAATCGTACCCTACGAAATTGTCTACCTGGATTCACTGGAAAAGGGAGACAGGACGAAACAGATATTGAAACTGAATACTGTTGAGCTAAAGGAAGAAGAAAAGGAATATGCCATAAAGCATTGATGCTTTATGGTTTTTTTTCGCTTGCCCACAGAACAAATGTATGATAAAATAGAAGCGCCAAACAATCGTTCACAAAGTATAAGAAAGGAGTATCCGGGCATGGAAATTGATTATGAACAATTGCCGGACAACAAAATACTCTGTGTTGATATGAGGTCCTTTTTTGCCAGTGTTGAAGCGGTAGAGCGGGGTTGGGACCCTCTGGAGGTCTGCCTGGCGGTGGTAGGGGATAAAAGCCGGCCTGGCTCTGTTGTACTGGCTGCTTCTCCAGCTTTAAAGGAAAAATATAATATTAAAACTGGTAGCAGATTATATGAGATTCCGGAAAAGAAAGAGATTAAGATAGTGGAGGCCAGGATGGGGCTATATCTGCAGCGTTCCCTGCAGATTACCCTCCTGTTCAGGGAATTTGTACCCCTTGATGCCATTCATGTTTATTCCATTGATGAGTCCTGGATAAAACTGGCGGGGACGGAAAGATTATATGGAGAAGATAAGTTAAAGGTGGCCGGGATGATTAAGGAAAGGATAGAAAAGGAGTTTTCCCTGCCCTGTAGTATGGGTATCGGCCCCAATATGTTTCTGGCCAAGGTGGCCATGGATATAGAAGGGAAGAAAAAGGGCCTGGTGGAATGGACCTATGCTGATGTTAAGGAAAAATTATGGCCAGTACCTGTGGAGAAATGTTGGGGAATTGGGAGGAGGATGAGCAGGTGGTTTAAAAAGATCGGGGTAAATACTGTAGGGGATATAGCCCGGTTGCCCCTGAAATTTCTGGAGGACCGTTTCGGGATTATGGGGAATCAGCTTTATTATCATGCCTGGGGTGTTGATCTCTCCAAACTGGAAGGGCATTATAATGATCCCCGTAAGGCTATAGGCAGGGGTATTACTCTATTTAAGGATTATAATGATGTAGAAGAAATCAAGACAGTTATCTTTGACCTGGCGGAGGAGGTAGGTAAGCGGGCCCGGGATAGTAATCTGGTGGGTAAGACAGTTATTTTAGGTATTGGCTATAGTAAAAGGGAAAAACAGGCTGGTTTTCATTTGCAGAGGACCGGGGAAGCTTATACCAATCTGACCGGCGATATCTACCGGCTGGCCCTGGAATTATTTATGGAAAATTACCGGGGCCAGGCAGTAAGGAAGGTGAGCCTGGCCCTGGGTAACCTGACAACAGCGACCGATTTACAGTTGAATTTATTTATTGATCAGTCAAAGGAGATAAAACTGGCCAGAATCAAGGATAGGCTTGAAAATAAATATGGCTATAAGGCCCTCTTTTTTGGTAAAAGCCTGCGACCCGGCAGTGTCAGGGAACGGATCAAGACGACTATCGGCGGCCATGGCAGTTGAAACTGGAATACTGTTAAAACTGAAAACTTAATTGTCCATCTTCCCGCTGGATAAGGATATCTTCCTCCGGGTATGGCTGCAGGAGCCCCCGTATTTTTTCTGCTTCTGCAGCAGGATTGAGCCAGTCCAGTTCATCTTCCGGATTCAATATTACCGGCATGCGCTGGTGGATTTGCTGCATGGTTTTATTGGCCTCAGTAGTAATAATGACAAAGTTAATTCCCGGGCTGCCTTTTTCGCCTGGAAAAAGCTCATATATTCCGGCCAGAGAGAAGATTTTCTGCCCCTGAAGGGAAATCCGGTATTTAACCTTATTTTTCCCTTCCGTGCTCCATTCAAAGAAGGCATTGGCCGGAATGATGCATCTCTGTTTCCGGAAAGGCTCTTTAAAACTCTTTCGATCCCCTATTGTTTCAGCCCGGGCGTTGATAATCAGCTTCTTTTGATAGGGGACCGGGAAACCCCAGTGGGCCAGTTTCAGTTCCGGCCTTTCCTGATAGATGATTATCGGAACCTGCCAGGAAGGGAATATTTCCCTTTCTTTTACTGATTTTATTTCATTTTTCAGGATACCGTATCTTTCCAGCAGTTCATCGATATTGACCTTTAAATAATATCTACCACACATTTTTTCACCCTATTTTGCAATTTATTGTATATTACTATATAATATAATAGAATTATTTTTATATTTATGCAAGCAATTTAAATTAATGCCTGTAATCCTGTGTTCATTCTCAAAAGGGGGTAAAGACTGCATGCCTGAAGGTCCCAGAATTGGCCTGGCACTGGGAAGCGGAGCAGCCCGGGGACTGGCCCATATTCCAGTCCTGGAGGTTCTGGAAAAAGAAGGTATCCCCATTCATATGATTGCCGGTACCAGTATTGGCAGTGTAGTGGGCGGTATTTATGCTACCGGTGTCCCGGTAAGATATATGATGGAAATTGCCAGACAGATCGATTGGGAGTATATCAGTGATGTGACCTTTCCCAGGAAGGGTCTCATCAAGGGTGATAAGTTACTGGCTTTTCTGGAGGTCATCACCCAGAAAAAGAATTTTGAAGATTTAAAGATTCCCTTCAGTGCAATTGCCTGTGATATTCAAAAGGGAGAACACATAGTATTAAATAAGGGTTCTGTTGCAAAAGCTATCCGGGCCAGCACCTCCATACCCGGTATTTATGTTCCCTTTTACCATCAAGGCCGTTTGCTGGTTGATGGTGCAGTCCTTGATCCTATACCAATATCTACTGTGCGGAAAATGGGAGCAGATATAGTTATTGCTGTTGATGTGGGGATAAAAAATGTGGAGTATGCTGCCAATAATATTTTTGATATATTATTTAATACCTTTGATATAATTCAGAGAGAATTGGAAAAACACAGGAAGCTGGATGCCGATATTATAATCAGGCCTGATTTGAGTGGAACAAATCAATTTGATTTAAATAACCATGAAAAATACTTTGCAGCAGGTTATGAGGCCATCTACAGTGCTTTACCGGAGATAAAAGAAATTATTAAGGAGAGAAGTTAAATGTCAAGAAAGAATGGTATTATCAGCAGTGTTGCCGGTGTTTTATTTATTTTTATTTTATTATCTTTTTTCCTGCCCACACCTTATATGATCATGGCACCGGGTGTTGCTCAGGAATTATCTTCGATGATAACAGTGGAGGACGGGTATAAAGAAGAGATTAGGGGAGAATTCCTGTTGACAGCAGTATCAACACAGAGGGCAAGAATCCTGGATTATATATATATTAAGTTAAGCAAACCTTCTGGCATAGAACTGGACCATATCTCTGAACATCTACCGGAGGGGATGAATATGGAAGAATACCAGGAGCTTATGGATGAGTTTATGCTGGATAGCCAGAATAAGGCTAAAGCAGTAGCCTTTCAAAAAGCAGGTATGCCGGTCAGTATTAAGAATAATGGGGTAATGGTTGCTGAAGTACTGAAAAATGGAGCTGCAGTGGGAAAATTGCAGCGGGGTGATCTGATTATAGCTGTTGACGGGCAGAAGGTCAGCAGGGATACGGAAGCACAGGAGCTTATTCAGCAGCGGGAAATTGGTGATCCAGTTACTGTTACGGTAGACAGGGATGGAGAAATCCTGGATTTTACTATGGAAACAGTTCCCCTTCATATTAATGATGAACCCCGGCCATCTATTGGTGTAAGTATTTATAGTAATATAGAATATTCTTTCCCCAGGGAGATATATTTCCATATGCAGAACATCGGTGGCCCTTCCGCCGGCGGGATGTTTGCCCTGGAGATATACAATCAACTGGTTAAAGAGGATATAACCAGGGGAAGAAGGATTGCCGGTACTGGCACCATAGACCTGGATGGTAAAATCGGGCCAATTGATGGAGTAGAGCAGAAGGTTATCGCCGCTGAGAGAGAAGGGGCTGAATTATTTTTGGTCCCGGTTGAAAACCATGAAGCAGCCCTGCAGGCTGCCGGTAGTATCAAAGTGGTGGCCATTGAAAGCTTTGATGAGGCCCTTGAATATTTAATGCATAATTAATATTTGATCAAGGCCTTTGTGAAATCAAGATGTCCCTGCCTGCAGGCGAGGTTTTTATATAGGAGGCTGTAAATATCACTGGCCAGGATATCATAACTTAAGGATTTTATTAGAGGATCCTGGCTTTCCAGGTCTATTTCCCTGAGGTAAGCAGCCGGGCTGATTATTACTGGCAGGCTGGCATTTTCATTCAGTTTACTCAAGAGATCTGTCCTTTCTTTCCGGATACCAAGTACACGGATATACTGGGGCCCGCATCTGTCCAGGAGCTGGAAATCCTCCTCCCTCAGATTAAAAAAGATGTGGAGGAGGTTACGCTGAATCCTGGTCCAGGTATAGGCCCTGGTTTTAATCTTTTGTACTAAATTTTTGAAGTCAGCAGTATGGTGGGCCTCCCGGTAAATTCTTCTTTCCAGCCCATTATCCAGTTCAGCAAATTCCCCCAGCTTTTTTATATTTAACCTTCTGATGCTGGTGATAAGTAAGAGGCTGAAAGAATCCAGGTCAGCAGGGGCCAACCCTTGTTCAATGGCATTCAGGAGAATCTGATAGGATTCTTCCGGGAGATAGGCCTTTATCTTATCCACTTCTCCCTTATAGACCAGTTCCCTGATGGCTGTCGCACTGGCATATTTCCCTTCCAGTTTTTTTTCATGATAACCGCTGCCAATCCTTTTAATGGTATAGGGGGTAATGGCTGATTGTATTTCCCGCAGGCTTTTGAGGTATTCGATGGCCAGGATATTATTTGGTTCCGAGAGGATTGCCAGGAGTTCTCCTACCGGAAAGGAAACATTATCCGGATTTGCTTCCAGATAGCTTTTCAGGGCAGTCTCCCGGGCCAGAGGGAAGGATTTTCCGCTGGCCAGTCCTTCCTGAATTTTTTCCTGTAGTTCCTGGTTATGATCTACTAAAATCCGGGCGATTTCCTGTAAAGGCTCTATTTTGCCCAGTTCGCTGCCAAAGACAATACTGTCTACGATATTGCTTTTTTCCATTATGGTTACAGCACCCCTGGCGAAATATTCGGCACTGCGGATTCCATAGATAAGAGGCAGTTCAATGACCAGATCAGCACCATTGGCCAGGGCCATCCTGGCCCGCTGCCATTTATCCAGCAGGGCCGGTTCACCCCTCTGAACAAAATTACCGTTCATGATAACAATCAGGCTGCCGGCTTTGCTGAGCTCTTTTGCCTTTTTTAAATGGTAGAGGTGGCCGTTATGAAAAGGGTTGTATTCGGTTATAATAGCAACTGTACCCATACATTTTTCTCCTTTAATCGTCATAAAATTTTGAGAAGTAATTCTTTGGTGCAAAATAAAGGATAATTTTATCTCTTGTAGTATTATAATAATGATATCAAAAATAAATTAAATAAACAATTTATCCAGTAATTTTCCGTCAGCAATGATGGGAGTGGTTGTTTATTTTGTAGTAATTATATATTGAAAGGGGATTTTACAATGGATTTGTTGGCAGGCTTCAGGAAACGGGCCAGTGAGAACAGGAAAAGCATTGTGCTTCCAGAAGGTAATGAACCAAGGATTATTAAGGCTGCAGCATCAATACTTGAAGAAGGTATAGCAGACCTTTATCTCCTTGGCGAAGTAGAGGAGATCAGGAGCAGGGCCAGGGATCTTGGTGTAAGTATTGATGGTGCAACGTTAATTAATCCTGCGGAGTCAGAATTGTTGGAGGAGTTTGGAAAGCTATTTTATGAATTGAGGAAACATAAAGGGATTACGGAGGAAGAAGCCAGAAGTCAAGTAGTTAATCCCCTGTATTTTGGTACTATGTTAGTACATACTGGAAGGGCGGCCGGAATGGTGGCCGGGGCAATTAATTCAACCGGCGATGTTTTAAGGCCAGCCTTTCAGATCATCAAAACCAGGCCTGGAGTTTCAATAGTATCCGGGGCTTTTATTATGCAGGTACCTGACAGCGAATATGGAGCAGACGGGTCTTTTATTTTTGCCGATTGTGCAGTAAATCCCAATCCTGATGCAGAACAGCTGGCCGAGATAGCGATTTCTTCTGCTGAAACCGCCAGGACCCTGCTGGGTATTGAACCTGTTGTGGCTATGTTATCTTTCTCCACAAAAGGCAGTGCAAAGCATGAGTTAGTGGATAAGGTTATCCAGGCCACAGCGATTGCTAAAGAAAAGGCACCTGAACTGAAACTGGATGGAGAATTACAGGCTGATGCAGCCCTGGTAGCTTCTGTTGGCAGGACCAAATGCCCTGATAGTGAAGTAGCCGGTAAAGCCAATGTCCTGGTATTCCCGGACCTGCAGGCCGGTAATATCGGCTATAAACTGGTAGAGCGCCTGGCAGGAGCACAGGCAGTCGGGCCGATTCTCCAGGGTATAGCAAAACCAGTTAATGATCTGTCCAGAGGCTGTTCCGTTGAGGACATTATCAATATTGTAGCTATTACTTCTGTTCAGGCAGGATAATGGCAGCATAAGAAAATACATGAGAAAGAAAGAACAAATAAAGAAAAATATATAAGGGTGAGGCAGAAATGAAAATATTAGTAATTAATTCAGGGAGTTCTTCAATAAAATATCAATTATTTGATATGGATAAAGAAATAGTAATGGCAAAGGGAGGAATACAGAGGATCGGAATCGATAACTCTTTTCTGAAACATGAAACCTATGAAGGAAAAGAGACCAGGATAGATAGGGATATACCTGACCATGCAGCGGGGATTAAGCTGCTTATTGACGTATTACTGGATGAGGAATATGGCGTGATCAGCGATATAGATGAAATCGATGCTGTTGGCCACCGGGTCCTCCATGGCGGGGAAAAATTCACTGAATCAGTCATAATTAATGACGAGGTAGAAAAGACCATAGAAGAATATTGCGACCTGGGCCCCCTGCATAATCCCCATAACTTAACCGGGATTAGGGTCTGTAAAAAATTATTACCTGGCAAACCCCAGGTGGCTGTTTTTGATACTTCCTTCCATACCACTATGCCGCCAAAGGCCTATCTCTATGCATTACCTTATGAGTATTATGAGAAATATAAGGTTAAGAGATATGGCTTTCACGGCACATCACACCGTTATGTCAGCAGGCGTTGTGCCCAGTTGATGAACAGGCCCTATGAGGAACTGAAGATTATTTCCTGTCATCTGGGTAATGGTGCCAGCATCGCCGCTGTTGCCAATGGCAAATGTGTCGATACTTCAATGGGGCTTACCCCGCTGGAAGGACTGGTAATGGGTACCCGTTGTGGTGATATTGACCCGGCCATCATTAAATTTATCATGGAAAAAGAGGGAATCAGTATCGAAGAAATGGATAAAATCATGAATAAAAAGAGCGGCCTCCTGGGTATATCAGGGATCAGCAACGATTCCAGGGATGTAAGCGAAGCAGCCAAAAATGGCAATAAGCGGGCCCAACTGGCCCTGGAGCTCTTTGACTATCGTGTCGTTAAGTATATCGGGGCTTATGTGGCTGCAATGGGCGGTGTTGATGCCATAGTCTTTACTGCAGGAATCGGTGAAAACCAGTGGGAAACCCGGGAGAATATAATCGAGCAATTAGGTTTCCTGGGTATAAAGCTGGATAAAGAGGCCAATAAGGTCAGAGGTGAAGAAAAGGAGATTTCTACTCCAGATTCAACGGTAAAGGTATTCGTTATTCCTACCAACGAAGAGTTAATGATTGCCAGGGATACTATGGCCTTGATTTCTTAATTTATTTTTACTTGACAAGATATGCGGGTTTCTATTATAATAAATTGTGATTTCCTGTGAGGTGATAGAAGAAGTGAACCTTGATTTAAGTAATCTGAAAGAACCTGGCAGTTCGAAGAGGATACAGGAAAGGATAAAGATACCGGCTTTTGAATTGCACAGTCAGGAGATAGAAACCCCATATCTTTTTGACCTGGATCTGAACATCATCAATACCAATGGCTCTTTTGTGCTGACAGGACAAATTACCGGTGTTTTGTCCCTTATCTGTAGCCGCTGTCTGGAAAAATTTGAGCATGAAATCCAGGTGGAGATAGAGGAAGAATTACTTAAGGAAGAACTGGAAAACCTGGAGAGGGTAGATCTCATCGGTATTTTACAGGAAAATATCCTCCTGAACCTGCCGATAAAAATCCTTTGCTCAAAGGATTGTAAGGGCCTCTGCACAATATGTGGCCAGAATCTCAATGAGAAAGAATGTGGCTGTGAAAGAGAGGCAATAGACCCAAGGCTGGCTATATTAAAAGATTTCTATAAAAAAAGCTGAACTAGATAGATAAGGAGGTGTTAGGAGATGGCCGTACCAAAGAGGAAAACTTCAAAAGCCCGTAAGCGTAAAAGACGCACTCACTGGAAGATAAGTACTCCGAATTTAATTGAATGTCCTCAGTGTCACGAATTAAAGTTATCCCATAGAGTATGTCCTTCCTGCGGATATTATAAAGGGAGAGAGGCTGTGGGAGAATAAGAATAAATGACCCTATATAGGGTCTTTTTTCATTTAGGAGGAAAATTATCCTTGCATTCTGTATAGATATCAATTATAATAAGGGTAAATATTTAGTACCAGGTATTAATAGGTGGTATTAATGAGATATAAAAAAGAAGACCGACAAAAATTATTGGTAGAATTACTTGAAAAAAATCCATTATTGACAGATCAGGAACTGGCCAGACATTTTAATGTCAGCATACAAACCATCAGGCTGGATCGCCTGATTCTCGGTATTCCCGAGCTGAGGGAGCGGACCAGGAATGCAGCTTCTGCCTATGCCAGACTCAAATCCATCAGTGAAGGGGAAGTAATTGGTGAATTAATTTCCCTGGAGCTAGGTAAATATGCCGAGTCATTACTTATTACATCACCGGAAATGGCCTTGCAGCGCTCAAAGGTTATCCGTGGCCATTTTCTTTTTGCCCAGGCCAATTCCCTGGCTGTAGCAGTAATTGACGCCAGGAATGTCCTGACCGGAAAAGCTGAACTTAACTTCCATAAGGTAGTGAGGATTGGAGAAAAAATCAGGGCCAGGGCGGTAGTTAAAAGAGCGGAGAAGAATAGATATATTGTTGAGGTCAATTCTTACCGGGATGAGGAATTGATTTTTTCAGGAGATTTTATTCTCTTTGCTAAAGAGGAGGTGGAATAAATGAAAATAATTCTTGATGCAATGGGCGGTGACAATGCGCCAGCAGAGGTAATAAAGGGGGCCCTTGAGGCCATTGACCTGTATGAGGATATTGAGATTATTCTTGTGGGGCGGGAAAGCGATATAAAAAGGGAATTGGGGGATAATTATAATAGGGATAGGTTACAGATTCATAATGCAGAAGAAGTCATTACCATGAATGATTCCCCTTCCCGTGCTATAAGATATAAAAAGGATTCCTCCATAGTCAGGGGTATATCCTTGCTGAAGGAGGAGAAGGAGGCAGCCTTTGTTTCAGCTGGTAATACTGGCGCTGTCATGGCTGCTGCCCTATTTGGACTGGGAAGATTAAAGGGTATTAAACGCCCTTCCATACTGACTACCTTCCCCAATATTACAGGACAGACAATTATAATGGATAATGGAGCCAATATTGATTGTAAGGATGAAAATTTACTGCAGTTTGCCATCATGGGACAAATTTATGCCAGGAAGGTACTGGGTATAGAAAATCCCCGGACCGGACTCCTGAGCATTGGCGAAGAAAAGGAAAAGGGAAATCAGTTAGTCAAGGATACTTATGAACTCCTGAAAAATGACCGGAGGATTACTAATTTTATAGGCAATGTAGAAGGCCGGGATATCTTTAATGGAAGTTGTGATCTGATTGTCTGTGATGGCTTTGTCGGTAATGTTGTCCTGAAGACAACTGAGGGAGTGGCTTCCTTTGTATTTTCTTTGTTGAAGGAGGCCTTTACCGGCAGTTTCAGGGCAAAGGCAGGTGCCCTACTTTTAAAGCCCTATTTGAAGGCCCTGCGGGATAAGATCGATTACCGGCAGTATGGCGGAGCGCCATTGCTTGGTGTGAATGGTGCAGTAATTATCGCCCATGGCAGTTCTGATGCCCTGGCTATCAGCAATGCCATTAAAGTAGCCAGAGAAACAGTAAAGAGCAAATTAGTAGATGAGATCCAGAAAGAAATAAATCAGGGTGGTGAAATAGATGAGTAAGAGAGCAACGATTACCGGGTTGGGGAAATATATCCCGCCTAAGGTATTAACAAACAAGGACCTGGAAAAGATGGTCGATACCAGTGATGAATGGATTACCACCAGAACCGGCATTAAAGAAAGACATGTGGTGGAAGATGGTGTCAGTACCTCTGATATTGCCTGTGAAGCAGCCCGGGAGGCATTGGAAATGGCCGGCCTGGCCGCAGAAGAGATAGACTTAATCATTGTGGCTACAGTAACACCGGATATGGTTTTCCCGGCAACGGCCTGTCTTGTCCAGGAAAAATTGGGGGCAAAGAATGCTGCTGCCTTTGACCTGGAAGCAGGTTGTTCCGGTTTTGTCTATAGCCTGGCTGTAGCAGCCCAGTTTATCGAGAGCGGCCTTTATAAAAATGCCCTGGTCATCGGTGCCGAGATTTTATCCCGGATAACAGACTGGGAAGACCGCAGTACCTGTGTCCTCTTCGGTGATGGTGCAGGTGCAGCTGTACTTGAGGCAACAGATAAGGGTGGTATGTTAGCCTTTGAACTGGGGGCTGATGGTTCAGGCGGGAAGAGCCTTTATATTCCGGCAGGAGGTTCCCTGAAGCCTTCCAGTAAAACAACCATTGAAGAAAAAGAGCATTTTATCAGGATGGAGGGTAATCAGGTCTTTAAATTTGCCGTAAAAACAATGGGCTATGCTGCCTTAAAGGTCATCGAAAAAGCGGGTTTGCAACCGGAAGATATAGATCTTTTTGTCCCCCATCAGGCCAATACGAGAATCATAGAGGCTGCAGCCAATAAATTGAAGTTACCGGAAGATAAGGTCTTTGTTAATCTCCCTAAATATGGAAACACTTCCAGCGCTTCGGTACCCATTGCCCTGGCAGAAGCCCGGGCGGAAGGACGGATTAAAAACGGCGATATAGTGGTCCTGGTTGCTTTTGGTGCTGGTTTGACCTGGGCTTCTACTGTTATAGAATGGAATGAGGGTGTATAGTATGATTGTTGATAACCGTTTAACAGGGTTACTGAAAATCCGCTATCCTATTATTCAGGGAGGAATGGCCTGGATTGCCACTGGAGAATTAGCGGCAGCTGTCAGCGAGGCTGGTGGGCTGGGTGTAATAGGTGCCGGTAATGCTCCAGCTGATGTCATCCGGAAGGAGATTCAGAAGGTCAAGGAAAGGACGGATAAGCCCTTTGCAGTAAATATCATGCTTTTATCCCCTTTTGTTGATGAAATTGCAGAGCTGGTAATCGAAGAGAAGGTGCCTGTAGTTACCACCGGTGCCGGTAATCCGGGAAAATATATTGAAGCATTTAAGGAAAATGGAATCAAAGTAATCCCCGTTGTTCCCACAGTGGCACTGGCTAAAAGAATGGAACGGATTGGCGTGGATGCTGTAATTGCTGAAGGGACTGAGGCTGGCGGGCATATTGGCGAAATTACAACAATGGCCCTGGTACCACAGATTGTTGATGCAGTAGAGATTCCAGTAATTGCTGCAGGAGGTATTGCCGATGGGCGCGGGCTAATTGCCGCCTTTGCCCTGGGGGCAGAGGGAGTGCAGATGGGGACCCGTTTTGTGGCCTCTACAGAATGTACTGCCCATAAAGCCTATAAAAATGCCATTATTAAGGCCGGCGATAGGGATGCTGTTGTGACCGGCCGTTCAACAGGACACCCGGTAAGGAATTTAAGGAATAATCTGACCCGGATCCTTGATAAGATGGAGAAAGATGGGAACAGCAGCGAGGAAATAGAAAAAATTGCCGCCGGCGGCCTGCGTAAAGCAGCTGTGGATGGTGACGTGGATGAAGGTAGTGTAATGGCCGGGCAGATTGCAGCCCTGATCAATGATATCAAGCCAGTCAGGGAAATAATCGAAGATATGGTCAATGAAGCAAAAGTTATTCTGAAAAAATTTCAGGAGGAACTGGAAATATGAAAATAGCCTTTATCTTTCCAGGGCAGGGTTCTCAGTATATCGGTATGGGTAAGGAACTGGTGGAGAATTTTCCCCTGGCTGCTGAGATAATGAAAAAGGCCAATAAGATTCTGGAAATGGATCTGGCAGATTTATGTTTTTACGGTCCGGCCGAAGAATTGGGTCTTACGGAAAATACACAACCAGCCATCTATACGATCAGTTATATTGTAAATCGTCTCCTCAATGAGGAATGTATCTATCCTGCAGTGGTAGCTGGCCATAGCCTGGGAGAATATTCTGCCCTGGCTGCTGCCGGTGTATTCAGCTTTGAAGAAGGCCTCTGGCTGGTCCGCCAGAGGGGCATACTGATGAATAAGGCTGTGCCGGATAATCAGGGCAGTATGGCAGCAATCATCGGCCTTGAAGACAGGGTAATTGAAGAAATCTGTCGGAATGTTAAAGGCATCTGTGAAATAGCCAATTATAATTCTCCTGAACAGATTGTTATATCCGGCGAAAGGGAGGCGGTGCTGGCTGCCTGTCAGCTGGCGGAAGAAAAGGGGGCCAGAAAGACAGTGGTCCTGAAGGTAAGCGGTCCCTTCCATTCCTCTCTGATGGAGAAAGCAGCAAAGGAGTTTGCCGGAATCCTGGATAAAATACAGTTTAATAAACCGGAAATACCTATAGTTTCAAATGTTACTGCTGATTTTGCGGTAGAACCGGAAGAGATAAAGGAATTGTTAATTAAACAATTAAGCAGTAGTGTCCGTTGGGTGGAATCCATTAATTTTATCCGGGATGAAGGTATAAATACCTACATCGAAGTTGGGCCTGGCAAGGTCTTGCGGGGTTTATTGCGGAGAATTGATTCTTCTCTAATTACTTATAATATTGAAGACCTTAAAACATTGCAGGATTTTTTAAATAAATTTAAGTGCCAGGAATAAACAGGGAAGAAAAACTAATTATTTTAGAGAAGAATATGAGATAATAGTATAACTTATCTCTTGAAATATATAATAAGGGGGTATATTATGAGATTGGAGGGTAAGGTTGCTCTAATAACTGGTAGTTCCAGGGGAATCGGCGCGGCTACAGCTTTGAAGCTGGCAGAAGAGGGTGCAGATATAATCATTAATTATCCTTTTGCTGCAGAAGAAGGTAATGCTGCTGAAATCAGAGATAAAATTGTAAAGCTGGGCCGGGAGGTCCTGTTGGTGGAGGCAGATATATCAATACTGGCTGAAGCGGAACGCATGATTGAGGAAGCCCTTACTAAATTCGGGAAGATAGATATACTGGTCAATAATGCCGGAATTACCAGGGATAATCTCCTCCTGCGGATGAAAGAAGAGGAATGGGATGCAGTGATTAATGTAAACTTAAAGGGGGTATTTAACTGCACAAAAGCTGTTCTCCGCTCCATGCTGAAGCAAAAAACAGGCAAGATTATTAATGTTGCTTCTGTCGTAGGCGTAATGGGTAATGCGGGACAGACCAATTATTCTGCTTCAAAAGCCGGTGTAATAGGTTTTACCAAATCACTGGCTAAAGAGGTTGCCAGTAGAGGAATAACCGCCAATGCTGTTGCCCCTGGCTTTATAGAATCACAGATGACCGAAGTATTGCCAGAGGATGTCAAGGAAAAGATGCTGTCTGCCATACCATTAAATAGGTTTGGTAAACCTGAGGAAGTTGCCAATGTAATCTGTTTCCTGGCTTCGGCAGAAGCAGACTATATAAATGGACAGGTAATCAATATTGATGGCGGTATGCTCATGTAATTTTGAAAGGAGGTGAATATGATGGCAGATGTTTATAATAAAGTTGTAGATATTATTGTTGAGGAATTGGGTGTTGATCCAGAAGAGGTTACACCAGAGGCATCTTTCATTGATGACCTTGGTGCAGATTCTCTGGACGTAGTAGAGCTGGTTATGGCTTTTGAAGAAGAGTTTGATCTGGAAATTCCAGATGAAGATGCTGAAAATATTAAAACAGTACAGGATGCTGTAGATTATATTGAGGAGAATTTATAATCTCTCATATGCTTTTATAACAGGGAGGCCCTGTTTACAGGGCCTTTCTTCCACCAAAATTGAAGAGAATAATTATTATTTTTATGGAGATTTCTGAACTGGAGATAAATTAGTAAAGGGTGGAGATTATGGGAAGAAGAGTAGTTATAACAGGATTGGGTGTAGTTTCTTCACTGGGTAATACTGTTGAGGAATTCTGGAATAATATCATTAATGGAAGATCAGGTATTAGCAGGATAAGTAAATTTGATGTTTCAGAATATCCCAGCCAGATTGCTTCGGAGATTAGAGATTTTAATCCTGATGAATTTATTTCCCCAAAGGATGCAAAAAGGCTTGCTCTATTTACTCAATATGCCATTTTTGCTGCCAAAAAGGCTCTGGAAGATGCCGGGCTGGAGATCAATGAAGAGAATGCTGATAAGGTAGGAGTATTGATCGGTTCCGGTATCGGTGGCATTGAGGTACTGGAGGAACAGATAGAAAAGCTTATTACCAAAGGACCTAAAAGGGTTAGCCCCTTCTTTATTCCCATGATGATTTCCAATATGGCTTCCGGTAATGTTTCAATTTATACCGGGGCGAAAGGGCCCAATAGCAATGCAGTTACAGCCTGTGCCTCGGGGACTACAGCAATTGGCGAGGCCATGGAAATGATCAAAAGGGGAGATGCCGATATTATGATTGCCGGTGGTACAGAAGCCTCTATAACACCTTCTGCCCTGGCAGGCTTTGGTAATATGAAGGCCCTAAGCACAAGGAATGATGAACCGGAAAAAGCCAGCCGCCCTTTTGATGCTGAACGGGATGGTTTTGTGATTGGGGAAGGTGGCGGTATCTTAATCCTGGAAGAATTGGAATCGGCCCGGAAGAGAGGGGCGAAAATATATGCAGAATTACTCGGTTACGGCAGTACAGGAGATGCCTATCACATGACCCAGCCGTCTCCGGGCGGGGAAGGGGCAGCCAGGGCCATGGAATTAGCCATAAGAAAAGCCGGTATAGCCAGAGAAGAGCTGGGTTATATTAATGCCCATGGTACCTCTACACCTCTGAATGATAAACTGGAGACAAATGGGATAAAGACCGTATTTAAAGAGCATGCCTATAAATTAATGGTTAGCTCCACTAAATCCATGACGGGCCATTTGCTGGGAGCAGCCGGCGGTATAGAAGCAGTCATCTGTGCAAAAACCCTGAAAGAAGGGATTGTGCCACCGACCATTAATTATGAGAATCCTGATCCAGAATGTGACCTGGATTATGTTCCCAATGAGGCCAGAGAATACCCCGGGCTAAAGTATGTCATGAGCAATTCTTTTGGTTTTGGCGGGCAAAACGCCTGTCTGGTCCTGGGTAAATTTGAGTAAAGGGGTTTATACAATGGCTTTGCTCCTGGATGAAAAACTAATTCAAGAACTGGAAAGAGAGATAGAAATAGAATTTCATGATAAACTTCTACTACAGAGGGCTTTAACCCATAAATCCTTCAGTAATGAGAATACTAATTTAGCATTACGGAATAATGAACGGCTGGAATTTCTCGGTGACTCTGTTCTAAGTATAGTTATAAGCAGCTATATTTTTCAAAATTTCCCCGATTATCCGGAAGGGGAACTGGCCAAGATGCGTTCTGTCATAGTCAGTGAGCCAAGCCTGGCGGATGTTGCCCGGAATATTAACCTGGGTAAGTATATCCTTCTAGGCAGGGGAGAGGACCTTTCTGGTGGACGGGATAGAAACTCTATTCTGGCTGATACTATGGAAGCAATAATAGCTGCAATTTATCTGGATAAAGGTATTGAGCAGGCCAGGTGTTTTATTATTAAACACTTTAAGGAAAAAATCGAAAAAGTGGAGAAGGGAGAATATATCCAGGATTATAAAACTATTTTACAGGAGATAATTCAGAAGGAAAGCCTTACCGGGCCTGTTTATGATGTTATCAGGGAGGATGGCCCTGATCATAACAAATTGTTTACAGTTCAGGTAAAGCACCAAGGCCGCTTACTGGGGATTGGTAAGGGTTATAGCAAGAAAGAAGCAGAACAGAATGCTGCCAGAGTAGCTTTAGAGAGTTTACAGGATAAGCTTCCGGGATAATTTTTATCTTTTATTCATAAAGATATAATAAATGTTTATCCCGGGAGGTTTTTAAGATGGGTTTTTTACAGAAGGTAGAAAAATTTTTTATTAACCTGACGGTCATTATTCTTATCCTTTTACTGACTGTCCAGATTCTGATGCGGAATGAAACTGCCTATAGTAAGCTGAAGGAAATGGAATTTTCAATCAGGAATATTATCCAGGAAGATGCGGTAATGCGAGTATTTGGATATAGAGAACTGGCTGAAGAGGGTTATATAGTCATAGAACTAATGCAGGATTATTCTTTACCCCAGGTCTGGCTGGTAAAAAACGGCCAGCGGGTGGCCAATTTTGCCGATGGTTCGGTGCGGATTAATGTTAGGGATGGTGACCTGTTGGTGCTGGACTGCAGCTTCTGTAATGAGGTCCTCTGGTTTGAAATCACAGATCTTTCAGCGAGCATCAAGACCTGGTACACCGGACAGATATACAGAATCCATGGGGAAGAGGAGAAACTCGGAGTAGTTCAGTTTTACGATAAACTATAGCTAAAATACTGGACAGTTAAATTTTAATATGATAAAATATTAAAAATTCCAGAAATATACTAACACCCTTACAGGCTGACTAGCCATAGTAATTTAAAGGGGTGTTTCCTTTTAATACTGGAGAAAAATCTGGTGGTGTTGATTTATGAGAGCAATACGGGGTGCTATTACAGTAGAAAAAAATACCAGAGAAGATATACTGGAGGCCAGCGGTGAACTCTTAAAAGAGATAATTGAATTAAATGAGATAGAGACAGAAGAGCTAGTCAGTATATTATTTACTGCGACCACTGATCTGGACGCTGTATATCCAGCTGTGGCAGCCAGAGAGATGGGGCTGGACAGGGTCCCCCTGCTCTGTTTTCAGGAAATGGAGGTGCAGGGTTCACTGGCCAGGTGTATCCGGGTGCTGGTTTTCATTGATAGAAAATCTCCCCAGGAGGAGATAAAACATGTTTATTTGAGGGAGGCAGTTAAGCTGCGTCCTGATTTATATATAAATAATGAGAAGGAGAGGAGAGAGTAGAATGATTATAGTCATGAGGGATGATGCCACACAGGAAGAGATAAAACAGGTTATGGGCAGGGTGGAAGAGTTAGGATTTACTACCCATCCTTCCCGGGGAGCCAAAAAGATGATCATAGGGGTCATCGGTGACCTGAACCGCCAGGAATTGATGGATTCCCTGGGGGCTTTTCCAGGAATAGAAAAGCTGGTACCAATTCTGGAACCTTATAAGTTAGCCGGGCGTACATTCAGAGAAGACCGTAGTGTAATTGAAATCAAGGAAGGCCTGAGCATTGGTGATAAAAAAATAATCATCATGGCCGGCCCCTGTGCTGTTGAGAGTGAAGAGCAGATCCGCCTTACTGCTGAAAAGGTAAAGGAGGCGGGGGCCACTGTATTGCGGGGTGGCGCCTTCAAACCCAGGACTTCACCTTATAGTTTCCAGGGGCTGGAGGAAGAAGGGTTAAAGATTTTGCGCCGGGTAGCTAACGAGACAGGCCTTGCTGTAATAACAGAAGTGGTTGACCCCCGGGATGTAGAACTGGTGGGGAACTATACGGATATTTATCAGATTGGTGCCCGGAATATGCAGAATTTTTTCCTTTTGAGGGAAGTAGGGAAAACCAATAAGCCGGTCCTTTTAAAAAGGGGTTTATCTGCCACCTATAATGAATTCCTGATGGCTGCCGAGTATATAATGGCCGAGGGAAATTACAATGTTATCCTATGTGAACGGGGAATCAGGACCTTTGAGACCTATACCAGGAATACCCTGGATCTGGTCAGTATCCCGGTATTAAAGAAATTAAGCCATTTACCGGTAGTCATTGATCCCAGTCATGGTACCGGCCACTGGGATCTGGTGGCTCCAGCTGCCAGAGGTGCAGTTGCTATGGGTGCAGATGGTTTAATCATTGAAGTACACCCTGATCCGACCAAAGCATTAAGTGATGGCCAGCAATCTTTGAAGGTTGAGAAGTTTGCCTTTTTGATGGAGGAAATAAAGAAACTGGCGCTGGCCGTGGAACGTGAGGTATGATGAATGTAGGAATAATTGGCCTTGGTTTAATGGGTAGTTCTCTGGCTCTGGCCATCAATAAATATTGCCAGGATATTAATATCTATGGTTATGATAAAAACAGGGAAAACCTGGATTACGTTCTTAGTAATAGTATTATTACTGATGTTTTAAATAAAGACAGGCTTTCTGTTCTTGATCTTATATTTCTGGCGGTTCCTGTCAGGGCAAGCATAGAAGTAGTGGAAGAAATCAGGCCATATTTGAATGCAGAAAGGACTTTATTGACTGATCTGGGTAGTACAAAAAGCTATATCTGCAGGGAAATAAAGGAAAGGTTTCCAGATTTATATTTTATTGGTGGGCATCCCATGACTGGACGGGAGACCAGCGGCCCCTTTACTGCTGATGCGGATCTCTTTTTAAATAAAAGCTATCTGCTTATTTCTGACTCCGGCGGGAGGGACAGCAGGGAAGAAAAATTAATCCGGATCTTGGAAAGAATAGGGGCCAGGATTATTTTTATCGATAGTGAAAGACATGATGACCTGGTCGCCTTAACCAGTCATCTTCCACACCTTATTGCCACTGCCCTGATGAATGAAGTCATAAAATATGAGAGGGAATTTCCTGAAATAAGCAAATTAATGGGGCAAGGTTTCCGGGATTTTACCAGAATAGCTGCTTCCAGCCCGGAAGTCTGGCGGGATATCTTTCTTACCAACCGGGAATTTATAATAGATAAAATTGACAGAATAATTAATGCCCTTCAATTTTTTAAAAACTCCCTTTTGCAGGAGGAAGAAAGGGAGTTAACAATTTTACTGGAAGCAGCCAGGGAAAAGAGGGCTTTATTGCAGAAAGAACTCTGGGAGGGGACGAATAATGTCCTTTGAAACATTCCAGGCAAAAAGTTTGCGGGGAGAAATTACTATTCCCGGTGATAAGTCTATATCCCACCGGGCAATAATTTTATCCTCACTTGCTGAGGGGAATAGTTATATAAAGGGTTTTCTGGAAAGTGATGATTGTTTACATACACTTAAGATCTTTCAGGACCTTGGTGTAGAGATTAGCAGAATAGAGCCGGGCTATTATAAGGTAGAGGGTGTTGGCTTAAATGGTTTGAGGGAAGCCCGTAATGTCCTCTATTGCGGTAACTCCGGTACTACAGCAAGGCTTCTGGCGGGATTGTTATCAGCGCAGAATTTTTATTCTGTACTTACCGGAGATAATTCCCTCAATGGAAGGCCGATGGACAGGATAATCAATCCCCTGGAAAAGATGGGAGCCCGAATCTGGTCCAGGGAAAATAAATATCTTCCCCTAAGCATTATGGGTAGTCCATTAAAGGGAATCAATTATGAATTGCCTGTTGCCAGTGCCCAGTTGAAGTCTGCCCTGCTCCTGGCTGGCCTGTATGCCCAGGGAGACTTAAAAATAGTTGAACCTGAATATAGTCGGGACCATACAGAAAGGATGTTACAGGCCTTCGGCGTGGAGCTGGAAATAGATGGAAAAGAGATTACTTTAAGAAAAAGAGGGACACTTAAATTAGATGCACAGGAGATAGAGGTTCCTGGTGATTTGTCTTCTGCTGCTTTTTTTATAGCTGCTGCCTTAATTACACCAGATAGTGAAATCCTTATCAGGAATGTGGGCATCAACCCTACAAGGGACGGTTTCCTTAAAGTAATACAGGAAATGGGGGCCAGTATAGAAATATTCAATATCAGGGAATATGCCGGTGAGCCCCTGGCCGATATATGGGTAATGAGCAGCAACTTAAAGGCAGTCAGCATTGAAGGAGATATTATTCCCCTTCTCATAGATGAATTACCCCTCCTGGCTATTCTGGCCACTCAGGCTGAAGGCAGAACCGTAATCAGGGATGCAGCTGAATTAAGGGTCAAGGAGAGTGATCGAATCACTGCTACAGTAGAGGGGTTAAGGAAATTGGGGGCCAGGGTGGAAGAACTGGCTGATGGTATGGTGATTGAAGGGCCGGTGAGATTACAGGGTGGTGTGGAAATTGATTCATACTATGATCACCGGATCGCCATGTCTTTTATGGTAGCCGGTTTAGTGAGCCAGGAGTCATTCAGGATAAAGGAAGCGGAAGCTGTAAAGATTTCTTTTCCGGAATTCAGCACGATCTTAAAAAACTGTGTTAAAGCTAATTAAATCATGGTTAATTATTATCTTAATAAGGAGGATTTTCCGCACAGTAAATAGAATATAGAATTGAACAAAAAATAGAATATAGATTGAACAAAAAAAGGAGCTGGTGTGTATATGGGAAAAGTTATAGCAATAGATGGACCAGCAGGTGCAGGTAAGAGCACTATTTCCAGATTACTGGCCAGGAAGCTAGGCTATAGATACCTGGATACAGGTGCCATGTACCGGGCCATAACCTATCTGGCCTTAGAACAGGGGATCGATATTCATGATACAGAAGAAATTGTCCAGTTAAGCAGAAATATAGACCTGAATATTACCCCGCCTGATGAAAATAATGTCAGTCATGTTTTTATCAATGGGAGAGATGTGACTGACAGGCTCAGGACAAAAGAAGTGGATTTAAATGTTTCTACTGTAGCAAAAAACAGAGCTGTACGGGAACTGATGACTGAAATGCAGAGAAATATTGCCAGGAGCGGTAATATTATTTTGGATGGTAGGGATATTGGTACCCGGGTACTGCCTGATGCAGATTTTAAATTTTTTATTACTGCCTCGCTGGAGGAGCGGGCCAGGAGAAGATGGAAAGAGTTAAAGGACAAAGGACTGGAAGTCAGTTTAGCCGAAATAGAGAAAGAGATTGCGGAGAGGGATTTAGAGGATTCTACCAGAGAGATTGCACCCCTGGTTAAAGCTGAAGATGCCATTTTAATTGATACCAGCCATCTTTCTATTCCAGAAGTACTGGATAAATTACTCTCTTACATAAAGGATGAAGAAAATGATTAATGTTCTGTATATTGTTGCTGCCTTTCTGTTTAGATTATTCTTTAAAGTCTTCTGCCGCTGGGAAGTGAAGGGCAGGGAAAATATACCTGAAGCTGGTAGGCTGGTTATAATGGCAAATCATATTACCTATCTGGATCCACCAATAATAGGTTGTATATCAAAACGCAGGATACATTTTATGGCTAAAGAAGAATTGTTTAGAGTACCGATACTGGGATACTTGCTGAGAAAAATAGGGCAAATTCCGGTGAAGAGGGGAAGGCCCGACCGCACAGCCCTGAAACAGGCTCTTGCTATCCTGGAACAGGAGAAAGTTCTGGGCATTTTCCCGGAAGGGACGACCAAAGGCCACAAGGATAAATTAGGCAAGGCAAAATCAGGTTCCATTTTAATACCCATCGAGGGCAAGAGCCCGGTATTACCTGTAGGTATAAAATTCAGAGGCACCAAACTAAAAGTATCCATTGGTAAGGTCTTTTATTTGGATCAGTACTATGACCGGAAACTGAGCAGGGAAGAGAGAGAAGAAGTTGGGGAGTATATAATGAGTAAAATCCAGGCAGAGCTGGATACACTTTAAAATACAAATTTATAAAAATAAAGCAGGATTATAAAGATGTATGGCGAAAAGGTATATTGATGCATTAATTACAGTACTCTGGATATACTAGTGAAAAAGCATGTTTTTCCTGGGGAGGTTGACAGTTTGG
The DNA here is from genome assembly GCA_025451675.1 of Halanaerobiales bacterium. Classification (GTDB taxonomy): domain Bacteria; phylum Bacillota; class Halanaerobiia; order Halanaerobiales; family DTU029; genus DTU029. The sequence goes on from JANWJZ010000077.1 coordinate 33,188, forward strand.
AAATTCTTTTAGCTGAAGAAGCCGGTTTTTGCTTTGGTGTAAAAAGGGCGATAGAGAGTGCTATGGAAACTGCCCGGAATTCCGATGTCCCTGTATATACATTGGGACCCATAATCCATAATCCCCAGGTTGTAAAGAAATTGGACGAGAAAGGTGTCAAGGTAATTGATTTCCTGGACGAGATTGAGGAAGGAGTAGTCATCATCAGATCCCACGGGGTTTCCCCGGATGTGATCAATATGGCCAGGGAAAGGGGTTTGACGGTAGTTGATGCTACCTGTCCCTTTGTAAAAAAGGCCCAGAAGGTGGCTAAAAGCCTTGTAGATGAAGGTTATCAAACGATTATATTTGGTGATCCCGAGCATCCCGAGGTAAAGGGTATCTATGGTTCAACAGAGGGAAGGGCATATGTAGTTAATAATATAGACCAATTGCATTCTTTAGAATTGGGTAATAAAATAGGTTTTGTGGCCCAGACAACAAAATCACCGGAGTCATATCGGGATTTGATAGCTTCGATAATCGAAAAGGCTAAAGAAATAAAGGTACATAATACTATCTGTAATACTACGGAAATCCGGCAGCGGTCTGCCCGGGAACTGGCCGGGAAAGTAGATTTAATGTTTGTAATTGGGGGATATAACAGTGCAAATACAAAAAGGCTTGTTGAAATTTGCCTGGAAACTGGTACCCCAACTTATCATATAGAAACTGCTGCAGATATAAATAAGCAGTGGTTAAAGAATAAAGAAAAAATAGGTATTACAGCAGGGGCATCGACCCCCGAATGGTTAATCAAGGAGGTTATTGAGGCTATGAGTGAAGAGAAAAAAGATTTGCAGCTTGATGAAAATATTACAAAGGAAGGGGTAGTAGACGGGACTGAAACAACAGAAAATACTGCTGAAGTGAATAATGACAGTCCAGCAGGAGAAAATAATCTGAATGAACAGATGGATTACAGTATCGCAGAGCTGAAAAGGGGCCAGATTGTTAAGGGTACTGTAAGTCAAATAAAAGAAGATGGAGTTTATGTGGATGTAAACTACAAAACCGATGGCTTCATTCCCTTGAGGGAATTAACATATAAAGAGTTTACTGATCCCCATGAAGTGGTAGAATTAAATGAAGAAATTGATGTAGTGGTATTAACCCTTGAAGATAGTGAGGGCAATATGATCCTTTCCAAAAAGAGGGCTGATTATGAAAAAGCCTGGGAAAGGATAATGGATGCTTATGAAAATAATAAAGTTATCGAAGCTGAAGTTACAAAGGTAGTTAAAGGTGGCTTAGTAGCTGATGTAGGTTTAAGAGGCTTTATCCCGGCATCCCATGTAGATATTGGTTTTGTTGAAAATTTAGATGAATATGTAGGAAAAACACTACGACTGAAAGTAATTGAGGTAGAAAGAGATAAAAACAATGTGGTTCTTTCTGCCAGGGAAGTCCTGGAAGAAGAAAAGGAAAGAGAAAAGGAAAAGACACTGGCTAATCTGGAAGCCGGACAGACTGTAAAAGGAAAGATAACCAAAATAGTGGATTTCGGTGCCTTCGTGGATCTTGGTGGAATAGAAGGACTCCTTCATATCTCTGAAATGTCCTGGGGTAGAATTGGCCATCCATCTGAACTCTTTGTAGAAGGACAGGAAATCGAAGTTAAGGTTTTAAGTGTAGATAAAGAAGAAGAGAGAATTTCCCTGGGTTATAAACAGTTATTGCCGGATCCCTGGGAAGAATTTCTGAAAAAACATTATGAGGGAGAGGTTATTAGTGGTACGGTTACCAAAGTAGTCGACTTCGGTGCCTTTGTAGAAGTAGAAAAAGGTGTCGAAGGACTGATCCATATCTCCCAATTATCACACCGTCATGTGAAGACCCCTGATGAAGTGGTCAGTGAGGGTGACCAGGTGCAGGTGAAGATCCTGAATATTGATGAAGAACATAAAAGAGTTGGTTTAAGTATAAAAGAATTACAGGAAAAACCGGTTGTAAAAACACCTGTAAAAACTGAAGTTAAAAAAGAAGAGGAAAGCAGTGGCGGGATAACAATCAGAGAATTGGTAGGAGATATCTTTAATACAGATACAGAGGAGTAATAAAAAATACAGGGCCATCTCAAAAAGAGATGGCTCTTTTTTATGCAGAAAGAGAATAAGATTAATGAATCAGTGAGATAATATCCTTTGTAGATAAAGGATTATTTTCGAGGTGAAATGATGACTATAGGGACAATTTTGCTAATGATAACCGGTTTATTAATCTATCTGGGGGTTGCCCATAGAGTCCTGGACCGCCTGTACTTAACTGATACTGTCGCAATAATTATAATTGCTCTTATGATAATCGGCAGCTTTTTTGATTTAACAATCAGTAGAAATCCACTCTTAACGGTTAATATTGGTGGTGCACTCATTCCCCTATTACTATCAATTTATGTATTTATAAAGGCTGATTCCAATAGGGAAAGAATCCGGACAATAATTGCTGTTATTCTTACTGCTGCAGCAATATATGTTATAAGCATCCTATTAAAGGATTTCGGTCATGGCAGGGATATAATTGATCCTATGTATATCTTTGCAATCAGTGGTGGTGTTATCGCTTATCTTCTGGGCAGATCCCGCAGGGCATCTTTTATTGCCGGCACTCTTGGTTTCTTGCTCTATAATCTATTTATCTTTTACCGGGCCCTTACAGGAGATATCAAGGGAGAGGTAAGGTTAGGCGGAGCCGGAGTCTATGATAGTATCGTAATTTCAGGAATCCTGGCTTTATTATTGGCTGAGCTGTTGGGAGAATCCCTTGAGCGCTTATCAGGAGGACCTTCCGGAAGAGGAGGAGAAGAATGAAAAAGATAAAAGTCCGGAAATTGTTACTTTTTCTTCTCTTATTTCTTTTATCTTTTCCTGCCTACGGAGAAAAGGCAGGAGAAATGAACATAGAGGAAATTATCGGGCACAGGGAAGAGGATGTAGTCTGGGTCTATGATCAGGAAGGCAGTTATATTTTTGGTACTGCCCTGGGTGTCAGTATTGGTGACAGATATATAGATGAGGAAAATATTGAATATGAAATAATTGAAGTAAAGGGCGACAGGGCAATTTGCAGGCAAAAGGGAAAGGTAGATTTGCTGGCAGATATAGATTCCGATCTGGCCCTACAGATTCCTCTGGCAGCAGCAGGAAGTAAAGTTGTAGCCCTTTACCATACCCATAATGATGAATCCTACATACCCGGGCCAGTCAATATTGAAGGTGAAGGGGAGATCCACGAAGTCGGGGAAGCCTTAAAAAAAGCACTGGAGAGCAAGGGAATAACAGTTCTGAAGAGTGAAAACCTGCATCTCCCTCATGATGGGGCAGCCTATGAACGCTCCCGGGCAACTGTAGCCGAGTTGATCCAGAAAGCGCCGGATGTAATTTTTGATATCCATCGGGATGCCATTCCAAGAAAAGAAGAATATCAGAAAGAAGTGGATGGTAAAACGATCAGCCAGATCAGGTTGGTAGTAGGAAGACAGAACCCTAACCACAAGGTCAATGATCAATTTGCCAGAAGATTAAAAGCCATCGCCGACGAACTATATCCCGGTTTAATAAAGGGTATATTCTATGGCAAAGGCAGTTATAACCAACATGTAGCTCCCCATTCATTATTATTGGAATTTGGCACTCATGTGACTTCAAAAGAACAGGCCATAGCCAGTGCCCAACTGTTTGCAGAGCCGGTAAGCCGGTTGCTCTATAGTTCTAAAAACGGAGAAGAAGGAAATAAGAGTGAAGGGCGCAGTATCTCTTCAACCATCAGCTGGATCCTTGGTATAACAGCAATTGGAGTAATCCTTTTCCTGTTTATAAATGAAGGAAGTATTTCAGGAGTTGGAGAAAGGTTGAAAAAATTTTTTAAAAGAGAACTCAAGTAAAAGGGGATTGAGCTGATGTTTGAATACAGCAGGATGTTTATAATCAGTTTACTCCTCGGTTTTCTTGCCAGGGCCTTTATGCTAAGGATTGATTACCGTCAATTTCCCAGTTATCCACACTCTTATGCCATCCACTTAACCCTGGGTGCCATTGCAGCTGCCCTGGGTGCTCTGGTTATTCCGGTTCTGCTGGAAAAGGAATTTATAGCTGTAACATTCATAACTATTGCAGCACAACAATTCAGGGAAGTAAGGTCAATGGAGAGAGAAAGCCTGGCAAAGATAGAGAAAACCGAATTAATTCCCAGGGGGGAAGCCTATATTGAAGGTATAGCTAAATTATTTGAGGCCAGGAATTACCTGGCTTTAATTAGCTCATTCGCCACAAGTCTTTTCTATTATTATTTTGGCTGGCCGGTGGCTATTATAGGCGGTAGTATAAGTGCCTATATTTTGCATTGGTTTATGAAAGGACCAACAGTGGGAGATATAGCAGAGGTGCAGCTGGCAGATATTACTTTTAAAGGTAAAAACATAGGTATAGATGAAGTAATCATGATGAATGTAGGTGAAGAAGAAGCCCTGGAAGTATGGGCAAAAGAAGGCATAGGTATAAAGATTATACCAAAGGATGAAGATGCCAGGGCGACTTTGGCTAATCTTGGCCAGCGGCAGGCTATTTTACATGACCTGGCTATTTTAATGGGGGTAAAACTTGACCAGGGACTACAACATTTTTCACCCCTGGCCAGGTTAGATATCGATAATGGGACTTTAAATATCATCTTTATTCCCCAGGAACCGGATGAGCTATTTATCAAAGAAGCAGTGGAAAGAATACCGGTGCTGGAGAGTTCACAGAGGAAACCGCTTAAAGACAGGATTGGCAGGAAAGCTGCTGATTAAGGGGGAATTTGATGGGCGAAAGCAATATACTGGCCATCATTACTACAAAAAATAACCGGGACAAGGTAGGAGGTGGTGTGCCTATATTTTATGCCGATAGCCAGGAGGAAATGGAAGAAATGAGCAGTTTACTGGCCCGGATTACCCTGGCCATGGTCCACGATCTGGAAAATGGTATCAAAATTATTGTCAGACATTGAGGGAGGAGATAAAATTAATTATATTTCTCTGTACAGGTTATAGCCCACTGCCCTTTTTTTTATTTTATTTATTTTTCGCAAAAGGGAAGAGTTTCAATGAAATATTTAGTGCTGCTATAATGGATTACCGGAAATATAAAGAGGAGAAAAAAGTCCTACTGAGAGTATATCCAGAAAGGCCTGAAAAATTATTTATATTGATTGGTGGCAGGAAAAAGAGGGTAGTTTTACAGGCCCTGGATGGCTACCTGAAAATGTTTGGGATAAATCATAATTATCAATTGCTGGATATTTCCCGTTATGAAAAGAGCTGCTGTAAACTGGCCTCCTTAATGGAAAGGGTCGGATTAAAGTCTTTGCCTATTAATTTATATAAATATTCCTGCCGGCAAATTTATAGGAAGATAAAGGACTGATAGGATGATTGTCTTATATCATTGTTACGGGGCTGCCCATTCTTCAGTACTTTCAGCGGCGATACATCTTGGCCTCTTAGCAGATGATAGAATTCCAGGGATAAAGGAAATCAGGGAAATACCCTATTTTGACAGGAATAAAACAGAAGAGATTGGTATCCCCTTTTTATATGGCATTGATAAGTGGGGTAATAAAATCTATGTCCAGGGAATGGGTGGCTCTGATAGAATTGTCATCAATTTATTGAAAGATATAATGGCATTATACGGGATTCCGGAAAGGGAGATATTGTTGGTCAATGCCCTGGAAAATGTCAATATCCTGGTGAGGATAGGGGGTTTTTTATCCCGCCGTTTAGGCCTTGTCTTTCCTGGCCGCGTAATAAGTATAATTGGCTTACAGCTGGCTTATCCAAAATTTCTCAGAACTGTCCAGAGGGTGAAAGATTATATTGCTAAGTTTTATGAAATGTGATATCATCACTTTACAGGAGGTTATAAAAGAATGATAAGGATAAGTGCTGTAGAGCCGGGCAGTATTGCCGATGAATTGGAGATAAAACCCGGTGATTATCTGCTAAGTATAGATGGAAAAAAGATCAGGGATTATATAGATTATCAGTATGGAGTAGCAGCTGATTTTTTTGTTTTAATGGTACAAAAAGCAGATGGTGAGGTCTGGGAGTTTGAGATTGAAAAAGATGCAGATGAGAATTTAGGATTGCTTTTTGATAATATAATTTTTGATGGTTTAAAATTATGTAAAAATAACTGTATCTTTTGTTTTGTTAAGCAACAGCCCCGGGGAATGAGAAGCACATTATTGTTAAAGGATGATGATTACCGCTTTTCCTTTCTGCAGGGCAGTTTTATTACCCTCAGTAATTTAAAAGAAGAGGAATTTGAGAGGATTGTTGAATTAAAATTAAGCCCTCTCTATATATCGGTACATACTACTAATCCCGTCTTAAGGGTGGAGATGATGAAAAATCCCCGGGCGGGCCGAATTATGGCACAATTAAAATACCTGGCTGAACAGGGGATAGCTTATCATACCCAACTGGTTTTATGTCCAGGCTATAATGACGGCCCGGAACTGGATAGGACAATAAGTGATCTGCTTTCTCTTTATCCCCATGTATTATCAATTGGTGTTGTACCGGTAGGTTTAACCCGGCACCGTTTTAATTTAACGGAAATAGAGAGTTATACCCATTTATCAGCAAAAAAAACCCTTGAACAGGTAAGGGAATGGCAGAGAAAGATTGAAAACCTATATGGGAGGAACTTTCTTTATGCCGCTGATGAATTTTATTTTCTGGCTAATGAAAGTATTCCTCAGTTGGAAGATTATCATGATTTCCCCCAATTGGAAAATGGTATTGGCCTGACCCGGTTTCTCTGGGAAGAGTTTTCCGGTCTTTTTCTGCCGGAAAGAGTCAGGGCAAAGACTGTAGGAGTCATTACAGGTATCTTGGGAAATGAAGCTTTATCTCCTGTTGTAAGTAAATTACAGGAGATACCCGGCCTGGAAATCAATACCATTCCGGTGGAAAATTATTATTTTGGTAGTTCAGTAACAGTTACCGGCCTATTGACTGGACAGGATATCAGGGAAAAAATAAAAGATTTGAGAGATAAACCGGAGTATATAATAATTCCTGATATCGTTTTGAATTCTGAGGGAGTTTTTTTAGATGATCTTAGTAGTGAAGATCTTAAAAATGAGTTCCCGGAGCTTAAAATATATTTTGTAGCTAATTTACAGGAAATGCTGGAGGTGTTATGCAATGGCTAAACCGGTTGTTGCCATTGTTGGCAGACCCAATGTTGGTAAATCAACATTATTCAATAGACTGGCTGGAACCCGGATTTCCATAGTGGAAAGTGAACCCGGTATAACCAGGGACCGTATCTATGCCGATATAGAGTGGCAGGATGAAAAATTCATTCTCATCGATACCGGTGGTATTGAGACTGACAGTGATGATATTATTATCAGCAAAATCCGCCAGCAGGCTCAACTGGCTATTGAAGAAGCTGATTTGCTTTTATTTGTAGTCGATGGCCGTAGCGGAATTACCAACCTGGATGAGGAGATTGCCGGGTACTTGAGGAAAACAAATAAAAAGATTATACTGGTAATAAATAAAGTAGATGATTTTTCTCTGGTAGATGAAATTATCTGGCAGTTTTATGCACTGGGTTTTGAAGAGATGATGCCATTATCGGCAGAACACGGGAAGAATATCGGGGATTTGCTGGAAAAAATTATAGAAAACCTGCCTGAAATTGCAGAAGAGGAGGAAGATAGTGAAGTCCTTAATATTGCCATCGTTGGTAAACCCAATGTAGGTAAATCTTCACTGGTAAATTATATTGCCGGCCAGGAACGGTCTATAGTCAGTGATATTCCTGGAACCACCAGGGATGCCATTGATACCCTTGTTGAGGTAAATGGGATAAAATATAATTTAATTGACACAGCAGGCCTCAGGCGTAAAGCCAGGATTAAAGAATCTATAGAATATTATAGTGTCATCAGGACACTAAGGGCAATTGACCGGGCTGATGCTGTATTGATGATGATTGATGCCAGGGATGGGGTTACTACCCAGGATAAGAGGATTGTAGGATATGCCCATGATAGTGGTAAGGCTATTGTTCTGGCTGTTAATAAATGGGATCTGATCGAAAAAGATAGTAAAACCATGGAGGAATATAAAAAGGACATCTATGATGAGCTGAAATTCTTAACATATGCCCCCATTACCTTCATATCAGCCCTGACGGGCCAGAGGGTTACAGAAGCATTGGAACTGCTGGAATATGTAGTAGACCAGAATTCCCTGCGTATAAAAACCGGGCTTTTAAATGAAGTCCTGGAAGAAGCCTTTCTTTTACGGGAACCACCTGGCTATAGAGGAAAGAAATTGAAATTATTGTACGCAACACAGGTTGGTATTAAACCACCTACCTTTTTACTCTTTGTAAATGATCCCGAACTTATGCATTTTTCCTATGAGCGCTATTTAGAGAATGCTCTAAGGGATGCCTTTGGTTTTGTCGGGACTTCAATAAGAATTATTTTAAAAAAGAGGAATTAGGAGAGGTTTCCATGTTGAGTTTTTTTCTTGTGATAATTATTTCATACCTGATTGGAGCCATACCCTTTGCCTATATAATGACCAGGCTTATAACAGGTAAGGATGTCAGGGATTTTGGCAGTGGTAATGTTGGAGCAACCAATGCAGGGCGGGTACTGGGATTTAAATACGGGTTTTTAGTAGCGGTTCTGGATGTATTAAAGGCGATTCTGGCTGTTAACATAACGAGAAGCTTATTATCACCTGAATTACCGGAATACTATCTTTTAATTGCTGCTTTATTTGTGATTATCGGCCATAATTGGACAATCTTTCTAGGATTTTCCGGCGGTAAAGGGGTGGCAACAACCTGTGGTGTGATTTTCAGCCTTAATCCCCTGGCCTTTCTTTTCTTTTTTATAATCTGGCTTATAGTTCTTTTGCTGAGCCGTTATGTTTCCCTGGCTTCAATAATCAGTGGATTAAGCCTGCCCTTGATTTTCTTTTTATTAAAGGGTGATATATATGATATTATTTTTGCCTTAATTTTTGCTGTTTTAATTGTTATCCGCCATAGAGCGAATATCAACAGATTAGTAAATAAAAATGAAAACAAAATAAACCTGCCCTTTTTCAGTAAGAAAGGTGATTGCCAATGATGGAAAAGATTACGATTATTGGAGGAGGTAGTTGGGGTACAGCTATAGCACAGTTATTTGCCAATAACGGACATGAGGTCCTTATATATGTCCGGGATGAGGAACTGAAGAAAAATATTAACGAATTAAATTTAAATACCAGGTATTTTCCGGAAATAAAACTTTCAGAGAGGATCAGAGCAACAGACTACCTGGAGGAAGCTGCAGTATATGGAAATATCCTTGTTCTGGCTGTACCCACTCATGTAAACCGCGGAATTTTGAAAGATATAAAGGATAAAACCAGAAAAGACCAGATCATCGTCTCCACAGCAAAAGGGATGGAGGAGGAAACCTTCTTACGTAATTCGCAGATAATAAAAGAATATCTGGATAATCCCATTGTAGTTTTATCTGGACCCAGTCATGCGGAGGAAGTTATGCGGGGTTTACCTACAACAGTAGTTGCAGCAGCAAGAGATAAAGAAGTAGCCCAATTAATACAGAAATTGATGATGTCTTCTAAATTCAGGGTTTATACCAATCCCGATGTAATAGGTGTTGAAATAGGCGGGGCTATTAAAAATATTATTGCCATAGCTGCGGGGATTTCCGATGGTCTTGGTTATGGGGATAACACAAAAGCTGCTTTGATTACCCGTGGTTTATACGAGATGAGTAAAATTGGCGTTGCCATGGGTGGAAAAATGTTGACTTTTGCCGGGTTAAGCGGCATGGGTGATTTAGTGGTTACCTGTACCAGTGCCTATAGCAGGAACAGGAATTTTGGTGTCAAGATAGGAAAGGGCCTGACCTTAACTGAGGCCTTAAAGGAGATAGGGCAAACCGTTGAAGGTGTACGGTCTACTAAGGCCTTTTATAAATGGTATCAGAAGGGTAATTTTGATTTTGAGATTCCCATTACCAGCCAGATTTATAAGGTGCTTTTTGAAGAAAAAGACCCTTTACAGGCAGTAGATGATTTAATGTTACGTTGTCCCAAACAGGAGATTGAAGAGGTAGTAACGGAAGAAAACTGGTAATGTTAGATATAGTTTAAATATAGTTAAGTTATATTTTCAGAGACTGTCTTCAGAGAGACGGTCTTTTTTTATATGAAAAATCCTGCGAAAGAAATTGGGAAATAAGAGTAATATAGCAAAAAAAATTATAATATATTTTACATAGGAATCTTTACCTGCAGTAATTATTTGATAATCCCTTTTAGAAGTAATATTTTAGACTTGCCTTCATATATATATTATTGATGTTTATATATTTGTTGCTGGAAAGATATTTTTAAAAATCAATATAATTTAAAAAATTTATTGGGAGGGATGAGAAAGGTTAATGGTTATTTTTATTGCAAAAATTTATAGAAAAGGAGGGGAATAAGTGGAACAATTTGATTTATACAGGGATATAAGCGAAAGGACCAATGGTGATATATATATAGGAGTAGTTGGGCCGGTTCGGACAGGAAAATCTACATTTATCAAGAAGTTTATGGAACAGTATGTTTTACCCTTAATAAACGATAAATATATTAAGGAACGTTCAAAAGATGAATTACCTCAAAGCGCCAGCGGGAAAACAATAATGACTACTGAACCCAAATTTGTGCCAGAGGAAGCCATAAGGGTAGAACTGGGGGAAAATATTAATTTTAAGGTAAGGATGATTGATTGTGTCGGTTATACTGTTCCAGGTGCCCAGGGATATGAGGATGAAAATGGACCCCGGATGGTATCGACACCCTGGTATTCTCATGATATCCCCTTTCAGGAAGCTGCTGAACTTGGAACTCAAAAGGTCATAAGGGAACACTCAACTATTGGGCTGGTTATTACAACTGATGGGAGTTTTTCGGAAATACCCAGACATAATTTTGTAATGGCCGAAGAACGGGTTATTAATGAGCTTAGAGAGATTGGAAAACCCTTTATTGTTATTTTAAATTCCGCTAAACCGAATGAAACGAAAACAGTACAGTTAGCTGAAAAATTGAGCGAAAAATATACTGTCCCGGTTCTACCGGTGGATTGTTTGAATCTGCAGAAGACAGATATTGAAACTATACTTCAGAGTATTCTATATGAATTTCCCATTCGGGAAATATATATTGATTTGCCGTCCTGGGTAAAAGGCCTGCCGGAAGAGAGTAAAATAAGAAAAAGTTTTGATGAAAGTGTTTTAACCTCTGTTGATGAAGCCGAGAAGATCAGGGATATTGAGAAAATTGTCGACCTCCTGGCCGACAATGAGTTTGTCCGGGAAGTATATCTGGAGAGTATAGACCTGGGGGAAGGAATTGCAAAAATATCTATTGGTGTACTTGAAAACCTATTTTACCAGACCCTTGAAGAGATCAGCGGCTTTTCCATAAAGAATGATTTTGATTTGCTCTCACTGATTAAGGATTTAAGCATAGCTAAAAAGGAATACGACCGGATTGCCGACGCCCTTGCCGATGTCAGGGAAAAGGGTTATGGTATTGTCACCCCATCTCTGGAAGATATGGTTTTTGATGAGCCAGAAATTATAAAGAGGGGAAATCAATTTGGCGTAAAGTTAAAGGCCAATGCACCATCTATACATATGATTAGAGCAGACATTAATGCCGAGGTTTCACCGGTAGTCGGTACTGAGAAACAATCAGAAGAGCTGATTGCCTTCCTGCAGAAGGATTTTGAAGATAATCCGGAAGATATCTGGGAAACTGAATTTTTAGGCCGCTCGCTCCACGATATTATGAAAGAAGGTATATCCAACAAATTGTACAGGATGCCAGAATCAGCCCAGCATAAAATTAAGGATACAATTGAGAAAATCGTAAATGAAGGTAGTGGTGGTTTAATCTGTATTATTCTTTAGCCAGGCGTATTTTTTTTCGGGCTTGAGGGAAAATAACCTTAAGCCCGTTTTTTTTATGTTTTTTCAAAAAAAAATACATAAACATGCAGGAGATTATTGTTATACCGCGAATAATAAGTATTGAAATTATAAAGCAAGGAAGAAAAAGGGGGGGTGACAATTATGACCAAAACTGATTTAATCGATGCTGTAGCTGAAAAAACAGGGTTGACCAAAAAGGATTCAGGCGAGGCTGTTAATGCAGTGTTTGATACCATTGTTGAGTTTTTAAGTGGTGAAGCACGCAAAGCTGAAGCCGACAGGGAAAGTGTACAGATTATCGGGTTTGGTACATTTGAAGTAAAGGACCGTAGTGAAAGAAAAGGAAGAAATCCTCAAACTGGTGAGGAGATTACCATTCCTGCAAGAACTGTTCCAGTATTTAGAGCTGGTAAATCATTTAAAGATTCAGTAGAAGGCTAAAAGAGTTTCATACATATTTTTATAGCCAGAAGAAAGGATTATTTTAATCCTTTCTTTTTTTTTGCCTGAAATAATAACCTGTTAGATGTATAAAATAATAAATTCAACTCTATACTATGCTTAAAGGAGTGATAGGATGAAAAAGAGAAAAATAAAAAAGCGGGAAAATAAACTGAAAGAACCTGTTGTGATGGCAGAAGCAGCCTATAATCTCAGCCCGGATGATATTGAGATAGGAGATGAGATTATAACTCACCGGGAACTTAAAGATAAAAAGAAAATGGAAGAGGATCATTAGATATAAGTAAGGGGCATAGGCCCCTTTTTCTTTAATTAATATTTTTAGAGAAAAAGCAGGAAAAATCAATGTTAAAACTTGAACAAGTGCTTTGATTAAGGTATAATTATATATTGTTAAATGTTGAAATAATTAAGCGAGTGACTGATGTGTGGCAGAACCAGGATTGTGAGAAAAGGGGGTAGGCTCCATGGGGTTAATTAATTTTATAAAAAGATTTTTTCAGACACCACAGGATAGTAACCTTATATCTATCTACTTGAGGGATAAAAAATGTAATGAAAAGATAAAGGTACTGGTCCGGAAAAGTTATGATATCCAGCCCCTCTACGAAGAGGAGGAAGAAGCAGCCTATCGTTTAAGTAAAGTAGTTATCTGTAATAAATGTTATAATAAAATTTACCTAACCATGGATTTTGACCGGAACTTTAATCTTATAAAAGAAGAGGCCAGGGGTGGCGAGTTTATTACAGAGGAAGAATACAATAATGAGAAAACTGGAAGTGATTTATGATGTCAGCGATTCCAAATATTCTTTCCATTACCAGAATAATATTGATACCTATTTATCTCTATTTTTTTATTAATGCCAACTATCTTACTGCTGGGATTCTTTTTTGCATATCAGCCATTACAGATTTTTTTGATGGCTACATAGCCAGGAAATATGATGCAGTTACTGACCTGGGCAGGATTCTGGATCCTTTTGCAGACAAATTGACGGTAATAAGTATCCTGATTGCCCTGTTAATTTCGGAGATAATTCCCAGAATTATACCAATTATTTTACTGGCCAGGGAGCTTTTTATCTTTATTGGTTCAATTGTTGCTTACCTGCTTGGTTTTGATTTCATACATCCCAGTAAGCTGGGGAAATTCTCTATTTTCCTTTTATATCTAGCAATTGTATTACAGTTAGTTGGTATCCAGACATTTGCCAAATATCTGTTTTATACAGTAGTCCCCTTGAATGTTTTTTCTGGATTGAATTATGTTTACACCACGATTAAATATTTGTCAAATAAAAATAATAAATAAATATATTTAGCTTTAAAGAGAGACAGCAGCATACAGCTGTCTCTTTCTGTTTTATCTACACGGAAAATAATTTGTGGCGGCGACAAAGTAATACATTATCTATAAAGGAAATAAATGGTCTTTAAAGAAGTATAATATTGAGGCAATCAAGAAAGGGGGCTGATTAAAATAAAGTTGGCTGCCGATATATGGGAAGATTTTATTAAAATATTACTGGAATTCGGCTATAATTTAAATGTAAAGGAAAATAAGGAGGAAAATCTGAAGTTTGTCTGGGAAATTATTATAAATATAAAGAAAAATATGAAAGAGGAATTGGAACAGGCCATCAGAATGAATCTTAACCTTTGCTATGCCCTGGAAGAAGAAGGACAGGTTAAAATACTGAATACAGGGATATTGAAACTAAATTATCTCTTAGATCAGAACATCTATCGACTGGATAATGATCCTCAAAAAGGTTTAATGGATTTTCACAAAATTCTTATTTCAACCTATGGTAATATCGATAACTTTATAAAAAATATCAAAACTGTAAAGGAAAATATATCTTTTATCCGTAAGAGAATGGACCAGGAGCTTATTGATAAATATAATTATTTAAGAAAAATTACTTTACCGTTAAGGGGCTATGAAAACCTGCGGATTTCCTTAATTACACTCCTGGAAAAATTTAAAGAAATCAAAGATATTGTTACCGACCCGGAGATTTATATAAATTTTAATACAGAATTAGATTATTTTATAAGGGAATATCAGAAAATTTACCGGCAGGAACATGATGCCTTTCACCAAAACTTAAAGGACTTTTATCAGAAATTATATAATTTACCTGAATATAAGGCTCTGGAGAACCTCTCCCGGATAGAGCTTATTAATGTGGCCTATAATTTAAAACCTATCAAGAAATATATTGATACATTTTTCCCGGAAGAATGTACTGTTTCAGATCTGGATGATATGTTAAATAATAATGTTAAATGCCACTGTGGTTTTACTATTGGTGAATCCTTTACAGTTCCTTCCCTTAATAAGATTAAACCCATGTTGAGAAAAGGAATAGCAGAATACATAGAAAAAATCCAGAATAAAAGGTTCAGGCCTTTATTTGATAATTACTTAAGTTATAATAAGGATTCAATACTAAAATATATTCTGGATTACAAAATAGATAAGGTTAATGGTTCAATTAAATATATAAATGAAGACCTGGTTAGAGAAATAAATAATGCCCTCAGTAATACCTATCCATTGAAAATATCCCTGGAGGAAATAATCCCCAATATAACAGGTATATATTCCATTAATCAATTAAATCTCCTTGCTGAAGATCTGGAAAGAAACATAAAAAAAGCAGTCAGGAAAAAAATTAAGGGAATTGAAGATATTAAATATGAAAATATAGTGATAAATTTAGTCCTCCAGGAAGGAACTCAGGATTTTTCTGTAGAATGATAGATAATAGAATGATAAATAATGAGGTGAAAAAATGAGTATACTGATCAAAAATATAAGTGAAATATACACAGGGGAGGAATTGATAAAGGATGGCTGGATAGCCATAGAAGGTAATCAAATTACCGCTCTTGGGAAGGGGAGTCCTGGCCTTGCTGAACAAAATTATACCCATGTTCTGGATGCCAGGGATAAGATAGCCCTTCCCGGTTTGGTTAATCTACATACACATGCAGCCATGACTTTGCTGCGGGGTTATGCGGATGATCTGCCCTTGCAGGAGTGGTTGGAAGAAAAAATCTGGCCCCAGGAAGCTAAACTGGCAGGGGAAGATATTTACTGGGGTACTAAACTGGCTATCCTGGAAATGATCAGTACCGGAACAACGACTTTTATGGATATGTACTTTCAGATGGATCAGGTGGCCAGGGCTGTAGAGGAGAGTGGAATAAGGGCAGTTTTAAGTGAAGGCCTGATTGAGGCCAATGATGGTGAGGAAGGTTTAAGGAAAAGCCTGGAGTTTTGTAAAAATTGGCAGGGAAAAGCCGATGGCAGGATTCGTACCATGTTAGGGCCCCATGCTCCCTATACCTGTTCCAGGGAATATTTAATAAAAACAGGTGAACTGGCCAGTGCCAACAATCTCTTTTTACATATACATATTGCAGAAACCAGAAAGGAATATGAAGATTTTCTAAATAATTATGATGCTACTCCTGTTCAGTATCTGAATAGTTTTGGCTTTTTCCAGAACAGGGTACTGGCTGCCCATTGCGTGTATCTTGATGAAAAAGATCTGGAGATTTTCGCTGAAAATGATGTTAATGTGGCCTATAATCCGGGCAGTAATATGAAATTGGGCAGCGGAATTGCCCCGGTAATAGAGATGTTGGAAAAGGGTATCAATGTCGGCTTTGGCACCGATGGAACAGCCAGTAATAATAATCTGGATTTAATCGAAGAAGCCAGAATGGGTTCTTATATGCAGAAGGTCAAAAACTGTCTTCCTACTGCCCTGAATCTGGATGATATCTTAAAAATGCTTACAGTTAATGGGGCCAGGGCCCTGGGCCTGGAAGAAACAGGCAGGATAAAGGAAGGATATCTGGCGGACCTGATCCTGGTCAATATAGAGGATAGTACTCATTTTTATCCACACCATAATAATCTGTCAAATCTCTTTTATGCAGGCAGCGGCAGGGATGTGGATACAGTTATCATCGATGGCCGCCTGGTCTATAAAGAAAAGGAATTCCTGACCCTTGATAAGGAGGAAATATATTACCAGGTTGAAAAACTGAGGAAAAAGATCTTTGCCTAAATAAAATGAGCAGGATTTGTTCTAATCTCCCTGTAGAGAAATATATTTAAAACAGGGGGGATTAGCATGAAATTGGATTCCATCAGGATAGTACTGGTCTTCCTCTTGCTTCTTGGGTTCTTCCTAGGTGCCTATGAAGGAATCTGGCGGCAGGGTGCACAGAAGGTAGCTAATTATAATATTGACTTAGCAGAAGAGAGCAAGGATATTTATCTCGAGGTAATCTGGGATGCTTCCGGAAGTATGTGGGGAAGAGATTATGGAGTGGAGAAAATTATAAGATCGAAAGAGGTCCTGAAAACTTTTACTGAGGAGATGCCGGAAAATGTCAATATTGCCTTAAGGATTTTTGGTGCAAGAAGGGTGGGGGATCCGGAGGATTCTTTTCTGGCTTTGCCCTTTGACAATGAAAACAGGGAAGATATGATTAATTTTATAACAAATGTAAAGCCCCTGGGCAAATCTCCCATAGCCTATTCCTTAAGGGAGGCCTGCAAAGATTTACAGGTAATCAATGGAAAAAAATACATCCTCCTGATCAGTGATGGCATTGACAATGGAGAAATACCGGCTGAAGAGGTCATCGAGGAAATCATTAATAATGATATTGTCCTGCATGTTGTCCATATAGGCGAACCGGAAGAAGCGGATGTAAAGGCCAGGCTGAAGGAGATGGCGGAAAAAACAGGGGGTTCATATTTTACTTATAATGACCATGAAAGGGTTATTGCCACTTTTAGCCAATGATATTTTGCTCTATTAAATTTTAGAAGAGTAAATAACAGGAACTTCTAAAAAGGCTGTTAGAAACGGCCTTTTTTATATTTTAAGGATTAAGCATTTAATTATTTAAGAAATTAAAGGAGGAAGTTTTTAAGATATGAGGAATATTATATATAATTTAAGGAGGTACTATAATGAGAAAAAATACTAAACCCTTATTGCTGTTCTTTTTATTGCTATTTTTGGTTTTTATTTTTCTGCTTTTATCTGGAAACCATTTTTATACAGAATGGTTATGGTTTAAAAATCTTAATTTGACAAAAACCTTTTTGACCATGTTTTTCAGTAACTATGTCCTGCGTATAATTATTGGTCTTTCATTCAGTATTTTTATTTTCATAAATTTATTCTTTACCAGAAAACCACTTCTGGATTATCTTAATCATAAAAAGAGTATCAGGGTGGAATCCCTTTTTGGCGGTGATGAGGATTTATTACTAAACTGGATTAATGCAAGAAGATTAAACTATATATATATATTAATCAGTTTAGTTTCAGGATTTCTTTTTACTTCCATAAGGTCTGATTTATGGGAAATTGTCCTGAAATATTTTAACCAGACCCCTTTTCATTTGCAGGATCCAATCTTCAGTAATGATATTACTTTTTATGTTTTTTCCCTGCCCTTTTTCCAGATTCTGAAAGGGATGGCTGTTGCCTTAGTTCTTATAACATTGATTATAGTTGCTATTATCTATCTCATTATTGCCGGTATAAAATCCTTCAGGGATTTGCAGGGCAGGCCCAGGAGGCATCTCCTTTTCCTTTTAACATTGCTTTTGCTATTAAAAGCCTGGGATTACCGTTTACAGGCCTATGAGCTTCTCTATGCTTCGGGTGGAGTCTTTTTTGGTGCCGGTTTTACTGATATTTATGCCAAATTACCCGCTTTGAGATTCCTGATTTTTATTGTTCTATTGATTGCTGTATTTATGTTAATCAGTATCTTCAGGAAGAATAACCGGCTTATTTTCTGGGGTTTTCTGATCTGGATAGTTTCCTCTTTTCTCATTGGGACTATTTATCCGGCATTTGTGCAGAGATTTAGGGTTGCACCTAATGAGATTGCCATGGAGAGGGAGTTTATAAGGCATAATATTAATATGACCCTAAAGGGATATGGCATGGCCAATATAAGGGAAATAGATTTTGACGTAATAAATGATTTAGAATGGGAGGATCTCCTGGAAAATCAGGAAACCATTAAAAATATCAGATTATGGGATCCCAGGCCATTACAGGCTACATATAATCAATTACAGGGCCTGCGTCCCTATTATACCTTCCCGGGAGTAGATGTAGACCGTTATAAGATTAATGGCCATTACCAGCAGGTGATGATAGCAGTCAGAGAGCTGGAACAGAGAAATTTAAATCCCCAGGCTCAGAATTGGATTAACCAGAAATTGAAGTATACCCACGGTTACGGGGTAGTCATGAGCCCGGTAAACACCGGTACTGCTGAAGGGATGCCTGAATTTTTGATTAAAGATATTCCGCCGAAAATATTTGTTAATATTGAATTGAATAACCCGGCTATATATTTTGGAGAAATTACCGATGAAGATTATGTGATAGTGAACAATAATTCCATGGAATTTCATTATCCGCTGGGTGATGAAAATGTCTATTATAATTATACCGGTAGTGGCGGGGTTGAACTGAACAGCTTTTTCCGGAAGTTGATTTATGCCTTGCGTTACAGGGATATGAAG
Organism: Halanaerobiales bacterium; assembly: GCA_025451675.1. Taxonomy (GTDB): domain Bacteria; phylum Bacillota; class Halanaerobiia; order Halanaerobiales; family DTU029; genus DTU029. The sequence goes on from JANWJZ010000077.1 coordinate 52,302, forward strand.
ATTCTCTTAAGCAGTGATATAAGAAATGACAGCAGGATTATGTACTATAGAAATATCCAGCAAAGAGTCCGTAAGGTTGCTCCTTACTTAAAATATGACCGGGATCCCTATCCGGTTATAGCCTATGGGCGCCTCTTCTGGATACAGGATGCCTATACGGTAACTGATAAGTTTCCCTATTCACAACCAGTGGCGGGTATAGGGAATTATATCCGGAATTCCATTAAGGTTGTGATCGATGCTTATAATGGAACCATGGACTTTTATATAATAGATAAAAATGACCCCCTGGCAATGACCTATATGAAAATCTTTCCTGATCTATATAAGGATGGAGACCTGATGCCAGAAGAATTAAGGGAACATTTACGATATCCCCAGGACTTATTTGAGATTCAGGCTCATGTTTATTGTTCTTATCACATGCAGGATCCGGTTGTATTTTATAACAGGGAGGATCTCTGGTCTATACCTGAGGAGAATTATGGCGGTAACATAATACCAATGGAACCCTATTATGTAACCATGAAATTACCGGGGATGGCAGGGGAAGAATTTATTTTAATGCAGCCCTTAACCCCTGTTAATAAAAACAATATGATTGCCTGGATGGCTGGTAGATCTGATGGCGAAAATTATGGAGAACTTATTGTTTATAATTTCCCTAAAGATCAATTAGTTTATGGTCCAATGCAAATAGAGTCCAGGATTGAACAGGATACGGAGATATCACAACTATTGACCCTATGGGGGCAGTTGGGTTCGAGAGTGATCAGGGGAGACCTGCTGGTTATCCCCATTGAAAATTCCATTCTTTATATAGAACCGGTCTATTTACAGGCTGAAACCAGTGAATTACCTGAATTGAAAAGGGTTATTGTTGCCTTTCAGGACAAGATCATCATGAGGGAGAATCTGGAAGAGGCCCTGAAGGAGCTTTTTATGCAAAGTGGCCAGGCAGGAGAAAAAAGAGTAGAGAGAGAAATCAAAGAAATTGGGGATAATATTAGTAAAATACAGGGTGATCTGGCCAGAAAGGCCCTGGAAATATTTGAAGAAGCAGAAGAGAGCATAAAGGCCGGCGATTGGGCAAAATATGGTGAAAAGTTAGATGAACTTAAAAATGTATTATTAAGAATGCTTAGTAATGATGAATAAATGAAGAAAAAATAAAATAGTAAGGATGGTATCAAATGAAGGAAGCAGGAGCATTTAAGTATTATCAAACAGATAATGAGTTAGATTTATATATATGTAAAAATCCCAAATTTAAAACAAATTTAATTCAGATGGTGATTTTGGGCCAATTGGATAAGGAAACTGCCAGCAGCAATGCCCTGATACCTTTTATCCTCTACCGGGGTAGCAAAAACTATCCCAGCAGCAGGGACTTTAAATTGGAGCTGGATGAGTTATATGGTGCTGAATTAAGTGTATCTGTCCTGAAAAGGGGAGAGATACAGCTTTTAAATTTCTCCCTGGAAATAGTCAACGAAAAATACCTGGGAATAGATGAGGCCCTGTTGCCGAAAGGGCTGGCTTTATTAAAGGAGCTGGTGCTGAATCCGCTTTTCACTGAAGAATTTTTTCAACAGGAAAAGGATTTTATAATTAAAGAGATTAAATCAATTATCAATGATAAGTACTATTATTCATTGAATAGATGTTTTCAGGAAATGTGTGCAGAGGAACCTTTTGGTTTGTATAAATTGGGAAGAATCGAAGACCATGAGAAACTGACTAGAGAAGAGGTATACCAACAATATCAAAAAATTATCCAGAATAACCGGATATTGATTTTTGTTATTGGCGATGTAGATGAACAGAGTGTTTATGAAGAAATTAACAGCGAGTTCAATTTTAAACATCAAGCCCTTAAAGAGTATAATAATACAATTATAAAAAAAGAGGTTGCCGAAATTAAAGAAGTGGAAGAGAGGTTAAATATAGAACAGGGAAAACTTGTCCTGGGATTCAGAACAGGGATTACCAGGAAGGATGAGCTTTATTATCCCCTGCTGATGTATAACGGGATATTGGGTTCTTTTCCCCATTCCAAGCTATTTCAAAATGTGCGGGAAAAAGAGAGTCTGGCCTATTATGCCAGTTCCAGTCTTGAGTCGACGAAAGGCCTTTTACTTATAACGGCAGGGATTGATTTTGCCGATTATAAGAAGACCAGGGAAATAATCCTGCAGGAAGTTGAAAAAATGAGGCAGGGGGATTTTACTGCAGAAGAATTTGATTGGACCATGAAATCCTTAATCAATTCTTTTGAAAATACTGCTGATAATAACAGGGGTTTACTGGCACATTATTTACTGGGTGTAATCAACCATAGACCGGAGCCTATCAGGGAATCGATAGAACGGCTGTCCATGGTTAAAAGAGAGGATATAATAAGTGTTGCGGAAAATATTAAACTGGATACAATCTATTTTCTGAATAAGAGGGTGAAAAATTGATGCAGGAGATATACGATGATATTATCAAAGAAAGGCTCTATATAAAAAAACTGGATAATGGCCTTACCGTGATGCTGATGCCCAGGGCAAATTACAGCAAATATTATGGCATTTTTGCTACAGATTATGGTTCTATTGATAATAAATTTGTCAATCCGGAAACCAATGAAGTAGTAGAGGTGCCGGATGGAATTGCCCATTTTCTGGAACACAAGCTTTTTGAAAGTGAAGAAGGGGATGTTTTCAATAAATTTGCCAGGCTGGGGGCTTCAGCCAATGCTTTTACCAATTATAATATGACAGCTTATTTATTTAATACCAGCAGCAATTTTCAGGAAGCTGTCCTTACCCTGCTGGATTTTGTACAGGATCCCTATTTTACAGATGAAAGTGTAGAAAAGGAGAAGGGAATAATCACCCAGGAAATCAGGATGTATAATGATGAGGCAGGTTATCAGGTCTATGCAAACCTCCTGGAAGCCCTTTACCAGGCACACCCTGTAAGGATAGATATAGCCGGAACTGTAGAAAGTATAAACAGGATTACTAAAGAGGATCTTTATCTCTGCTATAATACCTTTTATAATCCGGGAAATATGGTTTTATTTTTAACCGGGGATTTTAACCCTGTAGAAATTATGGAGAAAATTGAAGAGAACCAATCTGGTAAAGATTTAAAGAATTATAGTGAAATAAAAAGGATTTATCCGGAAGAACCCGCCAGTGTCAGGGAGAAAATAGTAATCAGGAAAATGGATGTTTCTGAACCGCTTTTCAGGTTAGGTATAAAGGAAAACAGGCTGCCTGTGGAAGGCAAAGAATTACTTAAACAGGAACTGGGAACCGGACTTTTGCTGGATTTATTGGTAGGGAAAAGTTCAAAACTCTATCAAGAATTATACGAAGAGGGATTAATTGATGATTACTTCAGTTCTTATTATGTTCTTGAGAAAGGTTATGGTTATGTAATTATGGGTGGAAAAAGTAGGGATCCGGAGCTGCTTTATAAAAGGTTATTGGAGGGCTTCAGGGAAGGTAGCAAGGAAATAAAGGAGGAGGATTTCAGGCGGGTTTATAAGAAAGTACTGGGTGAGTATGTACAGACCTTTAATTCCTTTGAAGCAGTAGCTACAGAGTTTATATCCTATTATTTTAAAGAAATAAGTTTCTTTGCTATACCTGAAATTATTAAGGAGATAAATATTGAATATCTCTCTAAGAGATATGAGGAATTGTTTAATGAAGAAAATTATGTCCGTTCAATTATAGAAGTAAGCTAATCTATGGGTTTGCTAAAGGGGGTGATTATTCAACGATAGGGGAAAAGACAGGTATGGTAAGAAACATATAGTAGGTGAATAGCTTGTAGTGTTTTACTGAATTATCAAAACGAGAAGGGAGTAATTGAGGATGGAAAGACAACGTTGGGATAGTAGAGCAGCTTTTATTCTGGCGGCTATTGGTTCCGCCGCAGGATTGGGAAATGCAATCCGTTTCCCCTATGTGGCCTACTCCAATGGTGGAGGAGCCTTTTTAATTCCTTATTTTGTAGCCTTACTGACAGCAGGAATTCCCATGCTGGTCATGGAATTTGCCATTGGCCAGAAAAATCAGGCCGGTGCACCTGTTGCCCTGGGTAAACTTAATAATAAATTTGAATTTTTTGGTTGGTGGCAGGTTATCTGTGCCTTTGTCATTGTCTGTTATTATGCAGTAATCATGTCCTGGATCTGTAATTATTTAGTTGGTTCAATCAATGTAGCCTGGGGCTCTGAACCTATGAGATATTTTACAGAGGATGTTTTAAAAGTTTCAGATAGTCCAGGTAATCTATCCGGATTCAGCCTGTCTGTCCTGGTAGGGTTAATTGTTACCTGGGTGGCAGTATATCTTATTTTACGTAAAGGAACAGAAAGTGTAGGAAAGGTAATCAGTTATACTGTTGCTGCACCTGTAGTTTTATTAATTATATTGATTATCAGGGCAGTCACTTTACCGGGAGCCATGGAAGGCTTAAACTATTTCTTAAAACCGGATTTTGTAGCTTTATTGACTCCACGGGTCTGGATTGAGGCCTATACCCAGGTTTTCTATTCTCTGAGCCTGGCCATGGCAATCATGTATGCCTATTCCAGTTATATGCCTGAAGATTCGGATATCACCAACAGTGCCTTAATAATTGTTTTTGCTGATGCCTGTGTCAGCTTCCTGGCAGGACTGGCCATTTTTGGCACACTGGGACATATGTCCTTGACCCAGGGTGTTCCTATTGAAGAGGTAGCTATAGGAGGTATACGTCTGTCCTTTGACGTATTTCCTGCAGCCATAAATGCCTTACCCGGTGGACAGACAGTGGTGGCTATATTTGGTTTTGTATTCTTTGCAACCTTACTGACATTGGGCATTGATTCCACTTTCTCCCTTGTAGAGGCTGTTATAACCGCTGTGGCAGATAAATGGAGAATGAATAAACACAGGACAACTGTAGGGGTAATTCTGGTTATGGCCCTGGTCAGTTTAATATATGCTACAAGGGCAGGTCTACATTGGGTTGACCTGGTCGATCATTATATAAACAGCTATGGCTTGATTATTGCCGGTATTATGGAGACAATCCTGATTGGTTGGTTCTATAATACCGATTCACTGCGGCAATATTTTAATCCTATCTCAGAGTATAAGTTCGGTAAATGGTGGACCTATATGATCAAGATAATTCCCTTTATTTTATTTGTATTACTGGCTGGATACTTCGTAGAAGATATTCAGACACCCTATGGAGGTTATGCAAGCATCTATCAATGGCTGGGCGGTTGGGGCCTGATTATAGCCGTAGGAGTTGTTTCCTTTATAATTACTAAATTTATAGGTAAGAGAAAAAATAAAGAGATAGGCAAAGCCGTGGATTTATAAAGGGGGTCAATGACACATGGATCTTTCTGCTATCGTGATGTTAATATTTGCTTTTGTAGTTATATTTGGTGGGCTTTATATTACAATAGGAAAAGCCATGAGTACAGAGAAAAGCAAAAAAGAGGAATAAATAATGGTAAAAATAGCCCGGACCTTTTTAGTCCGGGCCTTTTTAATTATTTGTAAATTAGAAGAAAATGTGTAATAATAGAATTATCAATAGAGAATTGGTGTGGAAAAGTATATGAGAGAGAGAGAGAAGCTGACAGAGATAATAAAGGAAAAAGCAAGAGAAATAGGTTTTGATCTGGTGGGGATAGCATCAGCTGAACCTTTTCAACGGGCTTATTCTAATCTGCAGAAGAGAAAATTATCAGAATTTATCACTAATGATATAGATTTGCTTACTGATCCAGCCAGGCATCTGCCTTCTGTAAAGTCCATTATCGCCCTGGCCTTTTCCTATGCCAGTAAAAGAATAGATAAGGAAGAGGAGCAATTTATATCCCTCTATGCCAGGGGAAAGGATTATCATCAGGTGATGCAGGCTAAAATGCAGGAATTGATTATTTTTTTGAAATCACTATCAAAAGATATAGAGGTTAAAGCTTATTCAGATACCGGTGCCCTATTGGATAGAGAGGTGGCCTATCAGGCAGGTTTAGGCTGGATAGGAAAGAGCAATAATCTCATAAATCCTGAGTATGGCTCTTATCTTTTTCTGGGGGAGATCTTGACAAATCTGCCGTTGATTCCAGATAAACCTATGTCATCGAGATGTGGCAATTGTCAGTTGTGTATAGAGAATTGCCCTGCTCAGGCCTTAGAATCCTATTGCCTGGATCCGGAGCGTTGTTTAAGTTATATTACCCAGAAAAAGGATATTCTATCTGAAAAGGAAAGGGAGCAGATGGGTAATCATCTCTGGGGTTGTGATACCTGTTTGCAGGTTTGTCCCTATAATAGGGATATCCCTTATGATTTACATCCGGAATTTTACCCTGTCCTCAACGGGGATATAAAGGAAATACTGGATTTTAAAAAAGATAATCTTCCACCTGAATGGAGAGAATCGGCCCTTTTCTGGCGGGGGTTAAGGACATTAAAGAGGAATACCCTGATTAATATGGGAAACCTGGGGAAGGAGGAATATATCCCGTTTTTAATAGATTATTTAAAAAATCCTTCTCCAGTTTTACGGGTTTATACAGTATGGGCTTTGGGAAAATTCAGCAAGGAAGGGATAAAAAACCTGCTTTACAGTCATTATTATAAGGAAAAAGATAATATGGTTAAAAAAGAGATAGAGGATGTATTTAAAATTAATAATTGGGGGGAGATAAATGATCAAGGTAAATATTGAAGGAAAATATTTTACTTTTCCAAAAGGAATCAGCCTGGAAGAAATATTGGAGGAAGTAGATTTATATGACAAAAGAATTGTTGTAGCTGCTATTGTAAATAACCGTTTATCTGATCTGACAGATACAATAGAAGAAAATTCCCGGATTAGATATTTGACCATCAATGATGAAGTAGGAAACCGTATTTATCGCCGCAGCCTATATCTGGTAATGACCAAAGCAATCCAGGAGCTTTATCCTGGCAGCAGGTTATTAATAGAACACTCCCTGAGTAATGGGATCTATTGTGAACTGAAAAAGGACCGCCCTCTCAGCAGCAGGGACCTGGCAATGATAAAGGAAAAGATGATGGAGTATGTCAATAGGGATGTTCCCATCAGGAAATTAGTAAAGAGTAAGAGTGAATTGATGGAAATATATAAAAAGCAGGGCTATCTGGATAAAGTGGAGATGCTTGGCTTTCTGGAAAGGGATGAATATACTGTTTATGAATTAGAAGGGAATTTTGACTACTATTTTTATAACCTGGTACCCAGGACAGGAATCCTGGATAGGTTTGACCTGCACCTCCAGATGCCCGGTTTTATCCTTCTCCATCCCAAGCGGGGCAAACCATATGAAGTACCAGAGTATGTCGAGCAGGAAAAACTGGCAGAGGCCTTCCATGAATTTGAAAGATGGGGGGAAATTATCGGAGTTGCAACAGTCAGTGATTTAAATAAAATAATAAAAAAGGGTAAATTTAAAGATCTGGTTAATATCATGGAGGCTTTACATGAGAAAAAGATTGCCAGAATAGCGGACCAGATAGCCGAGGAAAAGGACAAAAACAAAATTATCTTGATTGCTGGCCCTTCATCTTCCGGGAAAACAACATTTGCCCAGAGATTGTCTATTCAATTGAGGGTTAATGGTATAAATCCTGTATCCATCTCAACTGATGATTATTTTGTTGACCGGGAGAAAACCCCAAGAGATGAAAATGGGGAATATGATTTTGAATCAATAGAAGCAATAGATCTGGAACTTCTTAATGAAGACTTACTGGCCCTTTTGCAGGGAGAAAAAGTGGAGATACCGACCTTTAATTTCCTGACCGGCAGAAGGGAATACCGTGGCAATTATATTCAGGTGGACAGGGAACATCCCATTATCATTGAAGGTATTCATAGTTTAAATGACCGCCTGACCGAATTTATCCCTGAAAATAATAAATTCAAAATCTATATCAGTGCCTTAACCCAGATCAATATAGACAGGCATAACCGGATTCCCACAACAGATAATAGATTACTGCGCAGAATGGTCCGTGATAATTTCTTCCGGAATAGGTCTGCAGCTTCTACCCTGGAATGGTGGCCGGCAGTAAGAAAAGGAGAAGAAATGAATATTTTCCCCTTCCAGGAGAATGCGGATGTTATGTTTAATTCCGGTATTGTATATGAACTGGCTATCCTGAAAAAATATGCGACACCATTATTGAAACAGATAACACCGGAAGATGAATATTATTATCAGGCGGAAAGGTTATTGGAATTGTTGGATTGTTTTCTGCCTATGGATGAGGATGCAGTTCCCGGTAATTCTATATTGAGGGAATTTATCGGTGGCAGTATCTTTGATTAAATTATAATGAATAAATTTTTTCAATCATTTTTCTGGCCTCAGTCCAGTCATAAATTCTGATGATATTTTTATTTTCCCTGATATGCCGGTTGTGGAATTTATCAAATAAGAGGACTGAGATATTGCAGCTGGCCAGTGCTTCTGTATTATAGGCATTGTCTTCCAGAAATAGGTTGATTCCCTTTTTAACAGCCAGAGGAGCTTTATCCTCTTCATGGTTTAAGCTGGTATAAAGGATACCCTGCTTGTCCAGCCAATTCCTTGTCAGTGTTTCAAATTCAGGCTCTCTGGCTGTTATTAAATGTATTTCAAATCCTTTATCATACAGATAATTTATTGTTTCCCTGGCACCTGCTGCCAGCTTAGCATTGGCATAGATAGTGGCTATATTCTTTTCCAGGAAATCATTAATGATTTCCAGAGGTAAGTTATAGGCTTCATCAAAATAGTAGGAATCCTTTACTCTTTCTATTTCATAGCCTAAATAATTACAGAGGGCATCGTGCCAGATGTTATCATTGATGTGTGTTTCATCAGTTATTACACCATCAATATCGATACCGATAATTTTCTTTGGACTCACAGGGAACCACCTCTTTGGTTTATGTGATTTAGATTTTATAATTGAAGAAATACTAAATGCAATTTTATAATATTTTTATATATTAATCAAGTTTACTAGAGCTAGAAAATGGAGGATGCTTTATAGCTATGAATAAAATAAGATATAAAAGAATTATGGACAAGTTAGCGGCTGAATATCCTGAGGCAAAGACAGAATTAAATTTTACTACTCCTTTTGAACTCCTGGTTGCAACCATTTTATCTGCCCAGACTACAGACAGGCAGGTTAATAAAGTGACTGCTGAACTTTTTAAAAAATATAATACAGCAGAGGATTTTGCCCGGCTTACTCCAGAAAAACTGGCAGAAGAGATAAAATCTATCGGTTTATATAGAAATAAGAGCAGATTTATTATTGAGGCAAGTAAAATACTCCTGGAAAAATATGACGGAGAGGTTCCGGCCAGTAGAGAAGAACTGATGAAATTACCGGGAGTGGGGAGGAAAACGGCCAATGTTATCCTGTCTTCGGCCTTTAACAGGGCAGCTATAGCTGTTGATACACATGTCTTCAGGGTTGCCAATAGAATCGGCCTGGCCAATTCCGACGATGTTCTGGGAGTGGAAAAGCAATTGATGGAGAGGGTGCCGGAGAGCTTGTGGTCTAAATTACATCACTGGTTGATTTTTCATGGCAGAAGGGTATGTAAAGCCAGAAATCCAGCCTGCAGCAGCTGTGTGTTAAAGGAAGATTGCTTATATTATAATAAAAGAGGTGAGTTTAATGAAACAAAATAATGTTTTTCTATTTGTTTTTCTATTACTTTTAATCAGTTTAAATATTTTTGCTGATTCTCTGCTGGAACAGGGAATAAAGGAATATAACCGAAATAATTATAATGCAGCCATTGATTATCTAACAGGGGTACTGGTGGCGGACGAGGATAATTTTTCCGCCCATTATTATCTTGGTTTATCCTATTTAAAGATTAATGAATATGAGCTGGCCAGGAATTCTTTAGAAATTGCCAGACAATTATCACCCGGCCACTACAAAGTATACCTTAATCTGGGCCGGGCTTATTATAATCTGAAGGAGTATCAGGAAGCCCTTGCTGTTTTACAGGAGGCTGAAATAATTGAGCCAAATGATGCCCAGATCTATAATGTTCAGGGTTTAGTATACATGGATTTAAAGGATTATGAAAAAGCTATTGAAAATTATAAAAGGGCTGCTGATTTAAATCCAGGAAATTATTATGTATTAAATAATCTGGGTTACCTGTATATATTGAATAACCGATATGATGAAGCAAGGGATGTACTGGAAAAAGCAGTTAATTTAAATCCACCGGTGGCATATATATATAATAATTTAGCTATAAGCTATGAGAACTTAAGAGAATATGAAAAGGCCAGACAGTATTATCAGAAAGCCCTGGAGGTAGATCCAGGCTATGAGAAAGCAAGAATAAATCTGGAAAGAATAAAAGATTTATAAAAATAAAGCTCCCGGCAAATCCGGGAGCCTTATTTATTTTTACTCCAGGGTAATAATTTATGTATCAGGCCTGTATTTTTTTCTTTTTTTTCATTGAGCCGGTAGCGGATTTCTTTAATTAATTCCCTGTCACGCCGTTCCTGGGTTATGCTTAAGAGTTTTATAGCCTGTAAATAGTCTTCTCTTAAATGTTTTTGTCCATTTTTTAGCTCTTCAATGCCATTTTCTATCTGATCAAATTTTTCCAGCAAAGCATGTAAAAAATCGGCCACATTTGGATCCGTATTGGCAATTAAGGTTGCGGCAATGTCCTGCTTGCTTTTTTCCAGGTTCAGTATTTCCCGGACCTGTTTTATGGAATATTTCTGTTCATAGAGGTATCTCTTTATTTCTTTTAAAAGGGCGATATCTTCTTTGCTGTATTGCCTGTAACCATTTTCATTTCTCTGTATATTAAGGATATTACCGAATTCAGATTCCCAATATCTTAGAGTGGATGGTGCCACGTTTAGAATTTTTGCCGCCTCTGAAGTGGTGTATGTTTCCATATGATGTTTTCCCTCCTTCCACAGAGACTGAATTTATTTTCTATTTAATAATTCTATATTTAGTAAATAATTCCTGCTGGTAAGTTTAATTTAAAGAAGGATTTAGCTTGACTTTAAAGAATAATTATATCAGAAACAGAAATAAACAAAAAAATTATTTATTCTACAAAATAGGAGGATATGATGAAGAAAAAATTACTGTTTGTTTTTATAACCGGAGTTATGTTAGGTTTTTCTGCGGTGTTAGTAAATTATTTTGTTTTTACTCCTGCAATAAATTCCAGCCAGCAGGTAATACAGGTACTGGAAGAAATGTCTACTGAGGAATGGAATGAATTGTTAGCAGAGGGAAAACAGGAATATTATAGAGGAAATCTGGATAGTGCAATCAATATATACGAAAGGCTGTTGAATACTACATATGATAAAAAAGAACCACTGAAAAATCTATACTATATCAACAAGGAAATGGGAGATTATGGTAAATCCAATTATTATTTAAAATATTTGATCAAAGAAGAGAAAGATAATTATGAGTGGAAATATAAATATGGTGTAAATTTATACTTGATGGGCCAATGGAAAGAATCCAGAGAAATGCTGGAAAAAGTCTATCTTTATTACACGGAAAATGATATGACTGAGCTGGATGCAAAAGAACAATCGATACTGGCCTATTATCTTGGGCAGGTTTATTTTGCCAGTGGCGAACTTGAAAAGGCTGAGACATTTTTTAATCATGGTATTGAAATAATGCCTGCCCAGGTGCTTAATTATATAGGTTTAGCGGAATTATACAGGCATAAAGAAGAATATGAGAAAGCCATTGATTGCTATCTTTCAGCTATAAAAAGAGACAGCAGCCTGGCTAATTATTATCCGGAAATAGCCAGACTCTATGATAAAATAGGAAATGAAAGAGAGGCTTTAAATTACTGGAACCGTAGCATTTCGACCGGTCATAGTTCGGCATTGGCCAGAAAAAGGGTAGAGGAGATTACCAGGAAATATCCGGAATTTGTCAAAGAAGAGAAAGAACTTAAGGATCTGGCCAGAGAGAAAATAAAATGGCTCAAGGTAAGTGATTATTCCATTCCGGAAGATACTGTACCGACAATCAGGGTAGGTATTGTAGATAATGTAAATAAGCTTTCCTTTAAGGCCGGAAGCGATTTCCAAATACTTGATAAGAATAATAATATGCTATTGAAAGGAAGCAAAGACCTGGCCTATAGGATTGATTTTAATAATTCATATTTTAAAATTTATCAGGAAGATAAACTGATTAAAACTATCGGCAGCAGGGATCCTCTGAGGATCAGGCTTACAGATAATAATTATCCCATACTCCTTTATGATATCTCCTATGGTGCGGGATACTTCTGGGCAGGAACGGAAGACCGGCAATATCGGGGAGTTATGGAACTTTATCCAGCAGGAAACAATGATTTCCATATTATCAATATCTTAAATATGGAGGAATATCTCTTTTCCGTGGTCCCCGCAGAGATGCCAGCCTGGTGGCCTGATGAGGCTATAAAAGCACAGGCCATAGCAGCCCGTAGTTATGCCATGAGTAATCTGGGCAGGCATAGGAACAAAGGATATGATCTCTGTGATACTGTTCATTGTGCTGCCTATAATGGTGTGAAATCAGAGACAGAGAGGACCAATAAACTAATCCTGGAAACCCTGGGAGAGGTGGCAGTACATGATATGAAGGTCATAAATACAGTTTTTAGCAGCAATAGCGGAGGTTTTTCAGAAAAGAGTCTGGAAATCTGGGGAAATGATTATCCTTATTTACAGGGAGCAAATAATCTGCTGGATAGTTCATACCAGTTTCCCCTGGAGCCCTATGAACTGGAAAAGTGGTTAAGGACAGAACCTGAGTCTTTCTCCAGGACCAGCTTTGCAGGCAGTAATATCTATAGATGGATAAAGATCATAGACTCTGCTTACCTTGTTGAGAAATATAACCTGCAGGAGTTGATAGACATAAGACCGCATAAACGCAGTATAGGCGGTACTGTAGCAGAGGTAATAATTAAGGGTAAGGAGAGGGAACTGGTAATTAAGGGAGATAGTATCAGGAGTGCCCTGGGCGGGTTAAAGAGTAACAGGTTTGTTCTGGAGAAGGTTTATTCAGAGGAAGGAAAGCTGGACAAGATAATATTTTACGGCAGTGGATGGGGACATCATGTAGGAATGGACCAGACTGCTGCTGCTGAGATGTCCCGGAGAGACTATGGTTATAAAGAGATAATAGAACATTTTTATCAGGGAAGTTCTATTGAAAAAGTTTATTAAATATCTTAAAGAGAGAAAACCCCGACTGACGGGGTTTTTTGCTTTTAAATAATGGGTAAAAATGTATATTAAAAGAAAATGTGGCAAAAATATATAACATAGTATAAGTTGAGGAATGGAGGTATTGGAATGAGTTTAAAGAAAAAATTACTACTGGCTTTTTTCATAATAATTCTTCTATCGTCAATAATAAGTGCAGAAGGATTTATAAGTTACCTTGTCAGAAAGGGAGATAATTTGTCAGCTATTGCCAGCAAATTTAATGTAAATTTACAGGAATTAATTGAAATTAATCAGATCCAGAATCCTGATTTAATTTATGTAAACCAGGAACTAAAGATACCTGTAAATGAACAAAAATATCGGGTGCGAAAAGGAGATTCCCTGTGGAAAATCGCGGAAAGGTTTGCTGTTAAAGTAAGCAGCTTGATTAAACTGAATAATATTACTACGCCTGATAAAATCTATGTTGGCCAGGAATTGTTAATCCCGGAGAAGGAGAGCAAAGAGCAATATCAGTTGGCTTCCAGGGGGCAAAGTATCAACTATATCTGGCCAGTAAAGGGAAAGATAAGTTCTTATTATGGTTGGCGGGAACATCCTGTCTATAAAGAAAGGATATTCCACACTGGCATAGATATTGCTGTCCCCTATGGTACGCCAGTCTATGCAGCGGCAGCAGGGGTGATAGAATACAGCGGTTGGTCAGAGGGTTATGGTAACCTGGTAATTATAAGACACAGGGATAATAGCCAGACCTATTATGGCCATAATTTAAAATTGCTGGTTAAGGAGGGTGAGCAGGTAAAACAGGGGAAGGTAATAGCCTTCAGTGGTAATAGTGGTGTCTCTACAGGTCCCCATTTACATTTTGAAATAAGGATTGATAACAGGCATGTTGATCCCTTAAGATATCTTGACAGTAACTATCTGAGCAGGAATATAAGGTAGAGAAGGAGGAAAAGATTGAGAAAAGAAGAGAAAATAGATGAAATAGTCCATTTCGTTACCAGTAATCCAGACTCTACAGCCAGCAGGGCAATCCTGAGAAGATATTATTTAAACAATAATCTCTATGAGACCAGTAAAGAACTGGCTATCCATTTAAAGCAGGTTCTGGAAGAAAAGGAAGCAGATGAGATAGATTTTTGTTTTTATCTGGTAAAATAGGAGAGCTGCAGCTTTTTATTTGACAAGGCCGGGAAACTAAAGTAAAATTTATAATAAATATTAATATTTTTGCATAATAGGGATGATGGCTTTGAAGATCAGATTTTTAGGAACAGGTACCTCTCATGGAGTTCCGCTCCTGGGTTGTCGATGTGAAACCTGCAGCTCAACAGACCAGAGAAACAAAAGGTATCGATCTGCTCTTTTTATTGAAAAGGATGGTAAATCTTTATTAATCGATACACCACAGGAATTGCGCTTACAGCTACTGGAAAATGAAATTACATGGGTAGATGCTGTTTTATACACCCATCCTCATGCGGATCATATTCTGGGTTTTGATGATCTCCGCTCCATCAATAGAATTACAGGGGAATGTGTGCAATGCTATGGTAATGAATTCACAATCAAAGAAATCCACCGGGTTTTTCAATATGTTTTTAATCCTGTTCAAATAGGCGGTGGTTTACCCCAGGTCTCCTTAAATATTATAAATGAACCTTTTAATATATCCGGCATAGATATTATTCCTTTACCTGTTAAGCACGGTAAACTGGATATATTGGGTTACCGGGTAGGTGATTTTGCCTATATAACTGATTGTAGTTATATACCGGCAGAGACCATGGAATTGCTTTCTGGAGTAAGATTTCTGGTGCTGGGAGCCCTGCGTTTCCGGAAACATACTACTCATATGACTATTGATGAAGCAATTTCTGTTATTAAAAAACTCAAACCTCTGAAGGCTTTTTTGACTCATCTCTCCCATGATGTAGAATATAATTCTACACAGGAGAATTTACCTGCCGGGATATATCTAGCCTATGATGGACTTGAAATTGAATTAGAGGAGGAATGAGAATGAATATTGTCCTGGTTGAACCAGAAATACCGCAAAATACCGGTAATATTGCCCGGACCTGTGCCGTAACCAAAAGCAGGCTATTCCTTGTCGGGCCATTGGGCTTTTCCCTTGATGACAGATATTTAAAAAGGGCTGGCCTGGATTATTGGGATAAATTGGATATCCAATATTATGATTCCCTTGCTGATATATTCAGGGATTATCCAGATAAGAATTTTTATTTTGCTACAACCAAGGCTGGAAAGTGCTATACAGAAGTTGCCTATCAGTATGATGATTTTATAGTTTTCGGGAAAGAGACAGCCGGCCTACCTGAATCTTTACTGCAAAGTAATTTAGACAGGTGTATACGCATACCAATGGGTGAAGAGTTAAGATCTTTAAATTTATCTAATTCAGTAGCCATAATTTTATATGAAGCCCTCAGGCAAATGGATTTTCCCGGTCTTGAAAAACGGGGAAAATTTGTGTATTGATAAAAAAATGCAGGATTTTTCATCATTGTTGTAGAATATTAGATATAGTTGTTATTTTCCCGGCTAATTATACGTACTTTTATAATTCTTTATACAGGGAGGATTTTTCATGGGGAAAAAAGGACTTATACTTATTCTTATATTTTTTATAATTTTTAATGTACATACTCTGGCAGCGAAATATGAATTGGGAGACCAGGGAGAAGGGGTAAAACAAATACAGCAATATCTTTATGATATAGGATATGATGTAGATATTGATGGTATATACGGACATCGTACTGTAGAAATTGTTAAGAATTTTCAATACAATAATGGATTAAAGGTTGATGGGATAGTTGGCGAAGAGACCCTTGCAGTCCTGGAAGAGATGGTGAAAGATATTACCTATGTTGTCCAGCCCGGAGATACCCTTTCGGAAATTGCGGCAAAATATAATATAACAGTAAAAGCCCTTAAGGATTTTAATCGATTGAAAAATGATATGATCAGGATTGGCCAGGAACTGAAAATTCCCAGGACCGGTATAGGCGGAGGAGAGGATGGTAATGTCTATACCAATATTTTTCATGAAGTCCGGCCCGGTGATTCATTATATTTACTGGCCCGTAAATATGGAGTTGAAATAGAGACGATTAAGCTGGCCAATAACCTGAGAACTGATATCATTTATGTTGGTCAAAATCTGGTCATACCCCATTTACAAAGGGATGTTAACCAACCTTTTGAATTAAAAAAGGGTGCTTTTATCTGGCCCGTATTGGGGAGAATTTCTTCAGGCTATGGCTATCGGATACACCCGATACGGGGAGAAAGACATTTTCATGGTGGTATAGATATAGCTGTTCCCCTTGGAACACCAATCAGGGCTGCAGCGGCCGGTACAGTAGTTCAAAGTGGATATATAAATGGTTTTGGCAAGACAATTGTTATTGATCACGGCAATGGAATCCAGACCTTATATGCCCATAATTCCAGATTGTTGGTCAGGGCAGGAGCCCAGGTAAACCTGGGTCAGGTGATAGCCCTGGCAGGAAGTACAGGAACCAGTACTGGCAGCCACCTGGATTTCCGTATCTATAAAGATAACAATACTGTAAATCCGTTGGATTACTTACCATAGATTTTATAAAACATGTAAAAAAAACCCCATTAAGGGGTTTTTCTTATTTAGACAGCATAGTTTTCCTTGCTTTTTTCCATTGTTAATATTTTATCATAGGTTTTCCTGTCCTTAAATTCTTCTTTCTTGCCATGATTCCACTGAGATACCGGTGTTAAAAAACCAACTACTCTGGAATAAATCTCACATTTTTGTCTTTTCATTTATTAAGACCTCCCCTTAATTTCTTATCCCTACTTTTTTTATATAGTTATTGGCTATATCTTTAAACTCCTCCAGTACAGCAGGAGGAAAGCCATTCAGTCCCATTAAATCAGGATTAAAAGTATTATTCGGCCTGAAATTTTGTATGAAATATTGTTTACTGCCTTTAATTAAATGGACAATATCCAGCAAATCATTTTTGTTATGAATTCCAGGTACAAAAGTTGTGCGGAATTCATAATCTATCTCCGCTTCTTTAATTAGAGAGATAGAGTGTAAGATATTGTCAGTGTTTACATTACTCCCGCTAATCTCTTCATATCTATCCAGTGGCCCTTTTATATCCATGGCAATATAATCTATAAGCCTGTCCTTAAACAATGTTTTAATTAATTCCGGGTTACTGCCATTTGTATCAAGTTTAATATCCAGGCCAATTTTTTTTATCTTTACTAAAAAATCATATAAGTCAGCCTGTAGAGTTGGTTCTCCGCCCGTGATACTTATACCATCAATTAAACCTTTTCTTTTCTTCAGAAAACCGAAGATATAGTCCTGGGGAAAATATTCCCTGTCACAGCTTTCCAGAGCAATCAGTTCTGAATTATGACAATAGGGGCACTTAAAATTACAACCCTGTGTGAAAAGAACAGAAACTATTTTCCCCGGATATTCGATTAGACTGGTTTTCTGTAATCCAGTAATCTTCATGGTAAAATCCTCACTATATTTATGCTATATCTGGCTGATAACCCATTTCGGCATCACATTTTGGACAATATTCGTGTTCTCCGGCCAGGTAGCCATGCACTGGACAGATACTAAATGTAGGTGTAATCGTGAAATAAGGCAGTTTGAAATTTTCAGCAATCCTCTTGACCAGTAATTTGGTACTTTCTTTAGATGGCATTTTTTCCCCGATGAAGCCATGGAGTACTGTACCTCCGGTATATTTTGATTGTAATTCATCCTGTAATTCCAGTGCTGTAAATATATCATCAGTATAACCTACTGGAAGATGGGTAGAGTTAGTATAATATGGATGAGCACCCTCATACCTTACCCTTTCCTCATTGGCCACAATAATATCATTGAATTTTTCTTTATCCAGCCTGGCAAAACGATAGGAGGTACCTTCAGCAGGAGTAGCCTCCAGGTTATAAAGATTATCTGTTTCCTCCTGGAACTCAATCATTTTATCTCTCATGAAATCTAGAACTTCCAGGGCAAAAGTTAAACCTTCATCGCTGCCAATATCCTTGCCCATGAAATTTAATAAAGCTTCATTCATTCCATTGATACCGATTGTACTGAAGTGATTTTGCCAGTATCTGTTGAATCTCTTCTTAACATCCCTCAGATAGAATTTTGAATAGGGATAGAGTCCGTCTTCTGTAAAACGTTCCAGGACTTTACGTTTAATCTCCAGGCTGTTTTTGGCAGCTTCCATCAATCTTTCCAGGTTGCTGAAAAATTCTTTCTTTGTGCTGGATAGATAACCGATCCGAGGTAAATTTATTGTCACAACACCTATGCTTCCGGTCATTGGGTTGGCACCAAAAAGCCCGCCACCGCGTTTCCTTAATTCCCGGTTATCCAGTCTAAGACGGCAACACATTGATCTGGCATCATCTGGATCCATATCAGAATTTATGAAATTGGAGAAATAGGGAATACCATATTTAGCGGTCATTTCCCAGATAGGATCATATAAGGGGTTATCCCAGTCAAAATCCTTTGTAATATTATAAGTAGGTATTGGGAAAGAGAAGACCCTGCCTTTAGCATCTCCTTCAAGCATCACTTCAGCAAAGGCCTTATTGATCATATCCATTTCCTTCTGGAATTCTCCAAAGGTTTTGTCCATTGCTTTACCACCGATAATTGCTGGTTGTTGGGCGATAGAAGGAGAAGGAACCAGGTCCATGGTAATATTTGTAAAGGGTGTCTGGAACCCAACCCGGGTAGGAACATTCATGTTATAAATAAATTCCTGCATGGCCTGTTTTACTTCGTCGTAGGATAATTGATCGTAATATACAAATGGTGCCAGATAAGTATCAAAATTGGCAAAGGCCTGGGCGCCGGCTGCTTCGCCCTGTAGGGTATAAAAGAAATTGACTATCTGTCCAAGGGCTGTCCGGAAATGTTTAGGGGGTTTGCTCTCCACTTTTGTGCTTACGCCACCAAAACCCGTAAGTAATAAATCATGCAGGTCCCAGCCACAGCAATATACTGATAAGGCGTTTAAATCATGGATATGTATATCACCGGAAATATGAAGTTCTCTAATTTCGCGGGGATAAACCTCCTGTAACCAGTATTGACTGGTTATTTCAGAAGAAATATGATTATTTAGCCCCTGTAATGAAAAACTCATATTGCTATTTTCATTAACCTTCCAGTCACTACGGTCCAGGTATCTATCAATTATATTTAAAGCCTCGCTTAATACTTTTTTGGTATCCCTGAATTTAGCCCGTTGTTCTCGATAGAGGATATAGGCTTTGGCTATATCAGAATAACCTTTTTCGATTAATATCTTTTCTACCAGATCTTGTATTTGCTCAACATGAGGAATACCACCATCTCTAAAAAAGATATTCAGATAGGATAAGACCGCCTTGGTTACATCTTCAGCAATATCTTCATCGGTAATATTTACTGCTTTGCTGGCTTTATAGACAGCATTTTTTATTTTTGTTTCATCAAAAGGCACCTTTCTCCCATCTCTCTTTTTGATGTACCGTATCATAATAATCCCCCTTGATTTTTTCTTTACAGGATAATATATTAAAATAGAATAAAATTATTGTCAACAAACCTGTTTCAGGAAAGCTTGACAAAAACAGACATAAAATTAGCGGAACAACTATATATAGTATTATTCCGCTTATTCAAAATACTAGATATAGTATTATTCTTCATCATAATTAAAAGTCCTGCACGAAAATAAAATTTATTTAAATATTAATTTTATCTGAGCAAAAAGAAAAGGAGGAAAAAAGAAGAAAAAAGAGGAAGAAAGAGGCAGGGGTAAAACTTCGACAAAAAAATGGCCTAATACCCTTGACAGGGAAAAATAAAAATGTTATTATAAATATCGGCAAAGAGAGGAGAGCCATTAGCTCAGTCGGTAGAGCACCTGACTTTTAATCAGGGTGTCGGAGGTTCGATTCCTCCATGGCTCACCAATATCGCGGGGTGGAGCAGTCTGGTAGCTCGTCAGGCTCATAACCTGAAGGTCAGTGGTTCAAATCCACTCCCCGCAACCAATTAAGTGGTGAGATAGCTCAGTTGGTAGAGCAGTGGACTGAAAATCCACGTGTCGACAGTTCGATTCTGTCTCTCACCACCATTTTTTTTATATACATAAAAATATTTTTAAATAATAAAAAAAGCCTCTGGAGGCTTTTTTGTTTATATATTTTCTTTTGGTAAATCGGGTGATAGATCAGGCAATTTATTTATTGCCTGTATTTTTTCCTCTATATCTGTATGTGTATATATTTGTGTGGTAGCTATATTGCTGTGACCAAGTAAATCCTGCACTATTTTTAAATCTTTGGTCTGATAATATAATAATGAAGCAAAGGTATGTCTCAGTTTATGAGGAGTTATTTTGCTGGCATTTTTGATACCTGCTAATTTGGCATATTTTTTAACCATTAACTGTACTGTCCTGACATTTATTCTCCGGCCATGTCTGGAAATAAATAAGGCATTCTGGTCTTCCTTGTTTTTAATTTTGATACTTTGCCTTACCTGCAGGTAATTTTTTATTGCTTCTAAAATATCATCATGTAAAGGGATAGTCCTTTCTTTATTACCTTTACCAAAAAATTTAATAGATTTATTGACAAAATCGATATTCTCTAAATCGAGATTTACTAATTCAGAAACCCTCAGCCCGGTATATAAAAACAATTTAACGATAGCCAGGTTCCTGGTTTTATTGATATTATCGTCATTTATTATTGCCTCTATATATCTGCGGGCTTCATTTAATTTCATATAGATGGGCTCAGAACGTATCTCGGTTTTACTGGCTTCTATTAGCAGGGCGGGATTTTCCTTTATAATCTCGTTTTTCTGCAAATATTTAAAAAAAGAGCGGATAGAATATAATTTCCTGTTTCTCGTGACCGGGCTATTTTCCTCTACTAATATAGAATCAGCCAGAAAATCGGTTATCTCATATCTGCTGATTTCCTTTACATCAAAGTCTTCTGGAAACCCGCAATTATCAATCAGATAACGTTGAAACAATTGCAGATCAATGGTATATTCTTTTATGGTTAATGGAGAATAGCCTTTTTCTACTGCCAGGTATTTTTGAAAACTATTTACAGCTTTAGTATAGATCATATCCTATAACCCTCCTGAAATGAAAGGATAATTAAATATAGGTGCTTATGTTAAAATTATAACATAGTCATAAAAAAAGTGCATAAGGAGTTTTACATTGAAATAATTGCATTTTATAAGTTGTTTTAATATAATAGAGGTGAATAATTAATTTAAACAATGGGGGTTAAGATATGGATGAATTGATTCTTTATTATTTTCCACAATGCCCATATTGCAGGAAAGTGTTAAATTTTATAGAAAAAAATAATCTTAATAATAGATTTATTCTTAAAAATATCAGGGAAGATTCTGCTGCCAGAGAAGAGTTGATAAAAGTAGGAGGTAAAGAGCAGGTCCCATGTTTGTTTATAAATGGATCACCACTTTATGAATCCGCTGATATAATACAATGGATTGAAGAAAAACTTTTATAGTAAGAATGTAATAAAAAAAGAATATAAAAAGGAAGGAATTTATTTATGGAAGAGCTAAATATCATCAGTTTTATACATAATAATGGTTTATTTTTTTCCCTTTATAATTATTTTATTTTATTTTTATTTATAATCACTTCGGCAATTCTTTTTTATCTAAATAATTATTTCTATAAAATGAACCGGAATATTGAAGAGGATATGGAGGATAATATTCCTTTTGCCAGGGACCTGATTGAAAGATATAAACTTTTATTGCAGAGACAACAGGATATAGTAGACACCGCTAGCTTTATCGATAATTATTATCTGGAAAAGAGGAAATTATTGCTTACTATTATTAATATCATAGAAAATAGTGATAAAATCTTTATATTACTGGGCTTTTTTGGCGGTTTTATCATAATCTTAAATGCATTAATTAATTTTAATTTTGAGCTGATTTCCAGTTTTCAGGAGCTTTATAATCAGTTTGGCAGTATACTATACAATCTAAAACCGGCTTTATTTATCCTGCTTATCGGCATTATTTCTGCCATTTTTATTAAAATCATTCTAAAAAGCATCAATTTGAGAGATAGGTTTAATACGATTAAAAAGAGATTAGAAAATCACCTGGAGAATAATATAAAATATAAATATAACCGGGAATTAAAAGAATTGGAATTATTGACAGAATTAATAAAGACAGTAGACAATGGCTTTATACGTCTGGAAAAGGCTATCTCAGAAATTGCTGAAATAAATGCTATAAAAATGCAGGCATATGAATATGCCCGCACACAGGATTATACTCAAGTGGCTGTAACAGAAGAAGAAGATTCTTAGGATATTTACTTTATCAGGTGGGCTACAGTTTCCACATGCCTTGTATAAGGAAACATGTCCACACATTGTATATCAGTTATCCTGTAATTTGCTTCCTCAAGAATTTTTAAATCCCTTACCAGAGAGAGTGGGTTACAGGAAATATAAAGGATTTCGCCTGAACCCAATTCTATAATTTTTTCCAGTGCTTTAGGATGAATACCAGGTCTTGGTGGGTCAACAACTATCAGATCTGGTTTTTCTATTAGTTCATCGATTTTTTCCAATACATCACCGGCTATGAACTTACAATTAACAAGATTATTCAGTCTGGCATTTTCCCTGGCAATCACTACAGCTTCTTTGTTGATTTCAATACCATATACTTCTTTAGCTTTCTTAGCCAGTATCTGGCTGATAGTGCCGGTACCACAATAGAGATCATAGATCGTTTTATCTTCAGGATTATCAATGAATTTTAATGCAGTTTGATAGAGTTTTTCAGCTCCATAAGTGTTCGGCTGGAAAAAAGAGAAAGGGGTGATCATAAAATTTAAACCAAGGATTTCCTCCATTATATATTCACGGCCGTAATGAACTATCAATTTGTCACACTTTATTGTATCAGAATAGTCATCATTTATGGTCTGAAGAAAACTGACCAGATTACCTTCCAGATGCAGCCCTTTTAATAATTCAGTGAGCTCTGTAAAATCATGTTCTTCCTGTGAGGTGGTTACTAAATTGACCATGATTTCTCCAGTTTTTAGTCCTTTACGGATGACCAGGTGCCGTAGGTAACCTTCCCGTTCAATTATATGATATCTTTTATAATCATGTCCTCTAAAATAATCTAATACAGTTCTAAGGATAATTCTAAAATCATTATCTACCAGTTGGCATTGGTTAACAGTAATTACATCAAAACGCCTATCTCTGGGATGCATGCCCAGCTGAAGGGTTCCGTCTTTTTCTAAATCACCGAAACTGAATTCCATTTTATTTCTATATTCTTTGTTAAAAGGACTGGGAACAATTTCATAAAAATTATAACTTCCTGTTAAATTATTATTCATTAATTCCCGGACCTGTTTTTCTTTAATTTCCAGTTGTTTCTCATATAGGATTCCCTGGTAACTGCAGCCGCCACATTCACCGGAATGGATACATACAGGTTGGTCTTCGAGTGGGGATTTTTCAAGTAATTCTAACAATCTACCTTCATAATACCCTTTTTTCTTTTTTATGATAATAGTCTGTACCTTTTGGCCAGGAATTGTATTCTTAACTCTGATTTCCTGATCATCAATTCTGGCTACACCAATATTGGGAAATAGAACTTTGTCAATTGTTATATCCAGCTTTGCACCTTTTTTGATCTGCATTTCCTTTTCACATCGCTTTCTAAGAGTCTTTTTCTTATATTTTAAATATCACTAATAGTTTATGTCAAGTTTAATTAGAATTTTGTCCTCCCTGTAATTGAACTATTAATAAATATGTATTAAAATAAAATAGAGTATTGAAAAATGGAAGATGGTGATGATATGCAGGATTATCTAATAAGGGTTCTAACAACAAATAAAGAAATAAGGGCATTAGCAGTCCGGTCTACTGAATTGGTGGAAAAGGCAAGAAAAGCACATAATACTACACCTGTTGCAACAGCAGCATTAGGCCGCTTACTCAGCGCTGCTCTCCTTATGGGTTCGATGATTAAAGGAGGAGATGAAATAAAACTTATTGTTGAAGGTGACGGCCCTCTGGAAAGAGTAATTGCAGAGGCAAACCAGAGTGGTACAGTCAGGGGTTATGTAAGTAATCCCCAGGTTCCTTTACTATTAAAACATGAAGGGAAACTGGATGTGGCTGCTGCAATAGGAAATGGGCAATTAAGGGTTGTTAAAACTAAATTATTAAAGAACTCCTATGAAAGTTCTGTGCCTTTAGTCAGTGGTGAGATTGCTGAAGATCTTACCTATTATTATGCCCAATCTGAGCAGACCCCTTCAGCAATAGGCCTGGGTGTTCTGGTAGATAAAGATCTCAGTGTGAAAGCGGCAGGTGGTTTTATAATTCAATTATTGCCAGGCGCAAAAGAAGAGACGATATGTACTCTGGAAGAAAATTTAAAAAAGATAAGTTCAGTAAGTAATTTAATAGAGGAAGGAAAAACCCCCGAAGAGATTCTGGAAATACTCCTGGCCGGTTTTGATTTCAGGATTATGGAGAGAAAAGAGGTGGAATATAAATGTAAATGCGACCGGGAGAGGATTGCGGTTTTATTATCAAGTTTTGATCAAAAAGAAATAGAAGAGATAATGGAGAAAGAGGGGAAAATAGAGGTCAGGTGTCATTTCTGCAACCAGATTTATGAGTTTACCCTTGATGATATCAAAAGCATGAATTTTGATGAAAGGGGATGACAGGTCTTGGAGAGAACAAGGATCTATTTAACGGAAAGCCTTTCTGGTAAAGAAAGAAATAGATATAAACAAAAGAAAGAAGATTATAGTATCCTGGATACTGTAATTAAAGCCATTGGCTACCTCATTATTGTTACCGGCATTATCATTGGCGGATATATGTTATTTGCCTCAACTGGAGTCGACCTGTTCATGGTTTTTTTACTGATCTTAAGTACTACAGTCCTGGGTGTTTTGATTATTGGTTTTGCCAGAATTATTTACCTATTAACTGAAATAAATAATAAATTAAAAAGTTAAAACAAAATAAATTTGTAAAAAGATTGCGATTTTTGTTTGTTAAGATATAATAATATATTACATAAAGAAATCATTACAGAATTATAAGACGAGGAGGAAGAATGTGTATATATTAAAAAGAATCTGGGAATATACTCGTGAGTATAAGTGGTATTTTTTTGTTGCACTTATTTTTTCTACATTGAATGTTATTATAGCCATGGTGCCGGGTAAACTTACCCAGGTACTCGTTGATGATGTGATCAGGGGAAGTAATCATACTTTGTTGCCGATGCTATTGTTGGGTTTTTTTCTTGCTGCAACATTCCGCTCTCTGTCCATAATGGCAGAACGGTATGCTATAGAATACTATTCACAGGGCGTTGTCAATGACTTAAAACAGTCACTATATGACCATTTACAGAGACAAACCTTTAATTTTTTTAATCAGAATAAGACCGGGGAATTAATGTCCAGGATGACAGGTGATATGGAGGCCATCCGTCAGTTAACCTGTGATGGCGTTTTAAATTTTTCTAAGATGTTTTTCTATCTGTTTTTTACCTTTATAGTATTATCAAGGATCAGCCTTAAATTATATATTGTAACCATGCTCTCCAGTCCTTTTGTGGCCTTTTTTGCTCTGCGCTTTTCCAAAAAAATAAAGCCAGTGGCCAGGGAAGTAAGGGAACAATTTTCCCGCTTAAATAGTACTGTACAGGAGAATATAATAGGGGTACGGATAGTTAAATCATTTCATAGGGAAGAATTTGAGCTGGAAAAATTTAATAGAGAGAATGAAGAGTTTTTCAAAAGGAACTTTGCTGCAGCCAGTATTTGGTCAAAGTATTTTCCAATACTGGAATTTTTCAGTGGCCTATGTACATTTTTCCTCCTGCTTTTCGGTGGAAAGATGGTCATCAATGGAGAAATCCAGTTAGGGGAATGGATCCAGTTTAATAATTACTTATGGATGTTATTAATGCCCATGTTTATGTTAGGTGGCATGGTAGACTTAATAAATAGAACCATTGTTTCCGGTGAAAGGATATTCAGTATTTTAGATCGGGAACCTGAAATTAAAAGCCCGGAAAATCCTGTTGTTTTAGAGGAGATTAGAGGGGAAGTAGAATTTCGAAATGTTTCTTTAAGGTTTGGCAGTGAGGTGGTATTGGAAAATATATCTTTACATGCTAAACCAGGTGATACAATAGCTATTATGGGGGCTACCGGTAGTGGGAAATCTTCCCTGATAAATTTGATTGCCCGTTACTATGATCCTACTGAAGGACAGGTCCTGGTTGATAACATCGATGTAAGAGAACTGGAACTGAAATTTTTGAGGGAAAATGTTGCCCCGGTTATGCAGGATGTCTTTTTATTTTCAGAAACCATCAGGGAAAATATTGTCTACGGAGTAGATTATGCTTCCATGGAGGAAATTAGAGAGGCAGCAAGAATAGCTGGAGCAAAGGAATTTATAGAAAAAATGGAAGACGGCTATGAAACAGTCGTGGGAGAGATGGGTGTCGGCCTCTCTGGAGGGCAAAAACAGAGGGTTTCCATAGCCAGGGCTTTGATTAAAAAAGCGCCAATTTTAATATTGGATGATGCTACTTCAGCAGTCGATATGGAAACAGAGCAGATGATTCAGGACTCCCTGGAAAAGATACAGAAAAAATGTACTACCTTTATAATTGCACATCGTATTTCTTCTGTCAGAAATGCTGATGAAATAATTATCCTGAGAAATGGCAGGATTGTGGAGAGAGGAACCCATGAAGAGCTTCTGGCCCAAAAGGGTGAATATTACGATATTTTCAAGGCACAATATAAAGATTTGCTGGATGATAATATTATGAATGAAAAGCAGGTGATGGCCTAATGTCAGCAAGAAACAGGTATTTCGAAGATGAACATATTGATACTGTAGATCCAAGGACACTTAGACGCTTACTAGGGTATTTGAAACCATATAAATTACAGGTCATCCTGGCTTTATTATTAATGGCAATAGCCAGACTGGCCGATCTTTGCAACCCTTTTCTGATCATGTTCGCTATAGATAATTATATTACTAATGGAAATTTGACGGGGCTAATATATGTTGCAATAATATATTTGCTGCTGCTGGCTATAAGTAATACAGCAATTAAATTCAGAGTATTGGTCACCAATAAAATCGGACATAACTTAATTAAAAATTTACGAAAAGAAGTCTTTAGCCATATACAAAAATTGTCTTTCAATTTTTTTGATTCCCTGCCTGCAGGTAAAATAATTACCAGGGTAATGAATAATGTCAATACATTACAGGATTTGCTGCAGAATGGGGTAATCAATGTCGTAATCGATATCCTGACACTCTTTATTATATTGATAATAATGTTAAGGATAAATTTCCGCTTGACCCTGGTTGCCCTATCTGTATCGCCAATACTGATAACAGTGGTTTTCCTTTTAAAAAACAAAATCAGGTTAGCCTGGCGGGAAGTGCAATGGAAGGGCTCCAATATGAATGCCTATATCCATGAGAGCATCACAGGGATGAAGGTAACCCAGGCTTTTGTTAGGGAAGAGAAGAATAGTGGAATATTCAGGGAATTGGTAGATATTTATAAGAAAACATGGATGAAGGCTGTTATGTTATCACATTCGGTTTTTCCTACTGTACTTGTCGTTAACTCAATCAGCGGGATTCTTGTATATTATGTAGGATTGAGATATTTGGAAATAGGATTAGTAACTGTAGGTACCCTGATTGCCCTGGGTGACTATGTCTGGCGTTTCTGGCAACCGATTCTTAATTTAAGTAACTTTTATAATCAGATAATGGTTGCCAATTCTGCCGCTGAAAGGGTTTTTCAGGTGCTGGATACAGAACCGGCTATAATTGATAAACCAGATGCCATTGAGTTGCCTGAAGTGAAGGGAAAGGTAGAGTTCAAAAATGTAAACTTCAGTTATGAAAAAGGGGTTCCAATCCTTAAAAACATGAGTTTTACCGTTGAACCGGGAGAGACTATTGCCCTTGTTGGAGCTACCGGTGCCGGTAAAAGCACAATTATAAATCTTTTGACCAGGTTTTATGATATAGACAGCGGCCAGATACTGATTGATGGTATAGATATCCGTGACGTTACTATAGAATCCTTAAGAAGACAGGTTGGCGTAATGATGCAGGACACCTTTATATTTTCCGGTTCTGTGATGGAAAATATCCGTTATGGAAAACTGGATGCAACTGATGAAGAGGTAATCGAAGCAGCAAAAACCATTCATGCTGATCCTTTCATTAGAGAGTTGGAAAATGGATATCAGACAGAACTAAATGAAGGCGGTTCACGATTATCGACAGGCCAGAGACAATTACTTTCTTTTGCAAGGATATTATTATATGATCCCAAAATATTGATTCTTGATGAGGCGACTTCCAGTATAGATACTCAGACAGAAATTTTAATTCAGAAAGCTACAGATGTAGTACTTAAAGGAAGGACCTCATTTGTAATAGCCCACCGCCTTTCTACTATCAGAAATGCAGACAGGATTTTTGTAATTGATAATGGAGAGATTATAGAAGCTGGAAATCACCAGGAATTGATCGATAAAAGAGGTGCCTATTATCAGCTCTATAAAGCCCAATATAGCAAAGTGGTATAATGCAGAGGAGGATTAAAATATGAAATATAGAAAATTTGGTGATACTGGTTTAAAGGTTTCTGTTCTAGGTTTTGGAGCTATGCGATTACCTACTATCAATGGCGATAGTGGAAATATTAATGAGGAAGAAGCTATTAAGATGATCCGTTTTGCTATTGATAGGGGTGTAAATTATATTGATACTGCCTGGCCCTATCATGATGGCAATAGTGAGATTCTGGTAGGTAAAGCATTAAAAGACGGTTATCGGGAAAAGGCCATGGTTGCGACAAAATTACCAGTCTGGTCTGTGGAAAAGATAGCAGATGCAGATGAAATCCTTGATAAACAATTAGAAAAATTAGATCTAGATTATATTGACTTTTACTTATTGCATGCCTTAAATAAAAATAGCTGGGAGAAGATGAAAGAGCTGAATATTCTTCAGTGGCTGGAAAAGGCCCGTGATGATGGTAAAATAAAATATATTGGTTTTTCATTCCATGATGAATATACGGTCTTTAAGGAGATTGTTGATGCCTATAATTGGGACTTTTGTCAGATACAATATAATTATCTGGATACAGAATACCAGGCAGGAAGAAAAGGTTTGCAATATGCTCATGATAAGGGACTGGCCGTTGTAATTATGGAACCATTAAGGGGAGGTTTACTGGCCGGGGAAGCACCAGCCGAAGTAAAAAGGATACTCAAAGAGAATAATATCAATAATAGCATGGCAGATCTGGCCTTACAATGGTTATGGAATCAAAAAGAAGTATCTGTTGTCCTGAGTGGTATGAGTACTATGGAACAGGTAAAGGAGAATATCCTGAGTGCGGCTTCTTCCGGTGTAAATAGTCTTTCTCCTGAAGAAATCGATGTAATAGAGGAAATTGCTGATAAAATGCGGGGACCTATCCGGTGTACCAGATGTGCCTATTGTATGCCCTGTCCCAATGGTGTTAATATTCCTGAAAACTTCTATCTATATAATAATGCTAAATTGTTTGATAGATTTGAGGAGAATCAGGAAAGATATCATAAAATGGAGGAGAGTAATAGGGCAGAAAACTGTATACAATGTGCCCAATGTGAAGAAGTCTGCCCACAGAATTTACCGATAATAAAACTGCTGGAAGAAGTGGCGGCCTATTTTAATAGATAAACCATGCAGGAAATCATAAGTAGAGAGGAGAATAGAATAAAAGGGAAGAGGTGTCAAATGTGAAGAATAATTTTGAAGAATATTATGACCTGATGCTGAAGAATATCAGAAATGGAGCTTTTTTGACAGTTGCTGATGAAGAGAGGTTAAATACTATGACCATTGGCTGGGCCAGTATCGGCCATCTCTGGGGAAAACCTATATTTACGGTTATGGTAAGGAAATCCCGTTTTAGTTATCAGCTTATAGAAAGAAGTAATGAATTTACAGTTAGTTTACCGGCAGAAGGCCAGTTAAAAAAAGAATTAATCTATTGTGGCCGTAATTCAGGCAGGGATGTAAATAAATTTGAAGAATGCGGTTTGACCCCTGTAGAAGGCCGGGTTATTAAGACACCGGTTATTGGGGAAGCAATGCTGCATTTTGAGTGTAGTGTTGTATATAAGCAGGAGATGGATAAAATCAATCTCGATCCGGTGTATAAGGATAGGTGGTATTCAGATGATGATTACCATACTATTTATTATGGTGAAATCTTAAGTGTCTATTTGAACAGGTAGGATATATCTTTTAAAGAAGAGTTGAGTAAAGGCTGTGTAAAAGCCGAGGAAGGTAGAGTTGAGAGGAAAAATGCTTATAGTAGTTTACCCTACTCTTCCGAGTAGGGTTTATTATAATTAAGAGGATTTATTAAAAAAGAGAAGGGAGAAGTGATATAATGAAAGCAGAAATGAAAGCCGGTGAGGGGTTTTTTGGCGAGTTTGGAGGCAGATATGTTCCGGAAGAATTAAATGCTGTCCTGGCTGATCTTAGAAAGGCCTATGAAAAATATAAGCAAGATCCGGAATTTCAAGAAGAATTTGAGTATTACTTAAAGGAATATGTCGGCAGGCCGGTACCTTTATATTATGCGGAGAACTTGACTAAAGAACTTAATGGAGCAAAAATATATTTGAAGAGAGAGGATTTAAATCATACCGGTGCCCACAAAATAAATAACTGTATCGGACAGGCCCTGCTGGCAAAAAGGATGGGGAAGAAAAGGATTATTGCCGAAACAGGAGCTGGCCAGCATGGGGTAGCGACAGCTACTGCCTGTGCCCTACTGGATATGGAATGTATTATCTATATGGGTGAAGTAGATACCAGGAGGCAGTACCTGAATGTATTCAGGATGGAGTTGTTGGGTGCAACGGTTAAAGCAGTAAGTACAGGCACAGCAACATTAAAGGATGCGGTTGACGAAGCATTAAAAGATCTGGTGGAAAACCGGGAAAATACCTTTTATATGTTAGGTTCAGCTGTCGGTCCAGATCCATACCCTTTAATGGTAAGGGATTTTCAGTCAGTGATCGGAAGGGAAGCGAGAGAACAGATACTGGAGAAGGAAGGCAGATTACCCGATTATCTGGTTGCCTGTGTGGGAGGAGGCAGTAATTCCATCGGTTTATTCCATCCTTTCCTGGAAGATGAGGGTGTTAATATAATTGGAGTAGAACCTGGGGGGAAGGGTGCCTCACCAGGGGAGAATGCAGCATCATTGACATATGGTGAACCGGGCATCATCCATGGTTTTAAATGTTATATGCTTAAAGATGAAAAGGGAGAGGTTGCCCCAACCCATTCTATCGCTGCAGGGCTGGATTATCCCGGTGTTGGGCCGGAACACAGTTATTTAAAGGAAACAGGAAGAGCCCAATATGTGACAATAAATGATGAAGAAGCCCTGGAAGCCTTCCTGATGCTGTCCAAAATCGAAGGGATTATACCGGCATTGGAAAGCGCCCATGCAGTAGCATATGCTATAAAGCTGGCACCACAGCTGGATAAAGATCAGATAATAATTGTAAATCTTTCCGGACGAGGAGATAAAGACGTAACCCAGGTTGCTGAGATAATGGGTAAAGGGAACTCATAATATAAAAAGTTTAATGGTTTAAGTGCAGGTTAATTGTAAAACTTAGAGATGGGAAAAGAGCTGTTTTAAACAGCTCTTTTAATAATCTTAAAATATTTTTTTGATTTTACTTATAACTTAAAAACTGATCAATAAACCGCCCTTATCTGCATAAGCAGCTATGGTGGGTCCCATTTCAGTTATTATAATATCCTTAAAGGGGAATAGTTGCCTGGCTTTTTCCTTTAGCTGCATTGCTTTATCCAGACAATCATAATGAGCAATACCCAGGATTTTCTCCTCCAGTTTATTACCATGCATTTCGATGAGATTTAAAAGTTTATTCATGGAATTCTTTGCACCACGTACCTTGTCAAAGAGTACAATCTCGCCCTGTTCAGATTTGCCCATAATCAGTTTAATATTGAGGGTAGAAACCAGCTTACCCATCAATTTGTTAATACGGCCGCTTTTGATCAGGTTGTCCATCCTGTCCAGGACGAAAAAGGTTTTTGTGTCTTTAATATAGGTTTCAAGTTGTTCTATTACCTGTTCCTGTGGTAGTTTCCTTTCGATTAATTCTTTTAATTTCATGATGATCAGGCCCTGGCCAATAGAGGCATTGAGGGAATCAAATACATGGATTACTTTATTGGCCTTTTCAGAAAACTGTTCAGCCAGCATGTTTTTTGCCATAAGGGCATTATTATAACTGCTGCTCAGGGCAGAAGAGATGGTAAAAACAAAAACATTATCACTGTCATTGATATATTTTTTTAGGTATTCATAGGGAGAAGGGGCTGCTGTTCCGGTAAATTTCTTTGCTTTTTGTATTAATTCGTAAAATTTCCTTTTCGTTATATCTACAGTATCTTTGTAGGTTTGACCATCTATCAACAAGGAAATTGGTATTACCTCAATATGTTTCAATAGATTCTGTGGCAAATCACAGGCACTATCGGTCAAAATTTTAATTTTCATAGATTCACTCCTTTTAAAAATAAGCATCTGTATATTTACCTATATATTATTATATATAATTCAGGTAAATATACTCAATTTTAATAGATGTAAACTTATTATAACACAGATTAAACAAAAACAAAATAAAATATTTAAAATATTTACAGAGGAAAATGATTATAGAGCCGGTGCAAATGTACTTGCTTTACTTTGACACTAAGTGTTGGCCTCAGGTATAATTTTTATAAGAAAAGCTAAGTAGAATTGTATTGTAAAGAAGAAATATTAAAAATCTGAAAAAAAGATCATTTTAAAAGAAGGAAGGGATGAAATTGCCTTTAAGGGATTTATTTAAGGAAAACAGGAGTTACCGTAGGTTTTATGAGGATAAAAGCATAAAAACAGAGATTCTGGAAGAGATTGTAGATAATGCCCGTATTGCAAATTCGGCAGGTAATAAACAGCCCTTAAAGTACATAATCAGCAATAACAGGGAGACCAATGAAAAGATTTTTTTAACTTTATCCTGGGCTGCCTACTTGAAAGATTGGGAAGGCCCGGAGAGAGGCGAAAGGCCTTCAGCCTACATAGTTATGCTTGGTGATAAGAAAATCTCCAGCAACTATCTGGCTGATCCCGGTATAGCCATGACCTATATATTATTAAGTGCTGTAGAAAAAGGCCTGGGAGGCTGTATAATTGCTACGATAGATAGGAAGAAGCTTAGGGAAATCCTGAATATTGCTGAAGAATATGAAATACTTTATGTAATAGCCCTGGGAGAACCTAAAGAAACAATAGTACTGGAAGACCTCAATGAAAATGGTGATATAAAATATTACCGTGATGATGAACAGATACACCACGTACCCAAAAGAAGTCTGCAGGAAATAATTGTAGGAAGATATATCGCGGAATAATCATTACAGAGAGAGGTAAAACAGTTTAAATTCCTGAAATTTTTTTAAGATTATATGCGGAATTAGACAAAATATAATATTAAAAACTTCGCAAAATACTTATTTTGCGAAAAAATAGCTTAAATACATTGTAAAATGGTATAACATGTCAATTAAATCCGGTGCATCTCAAAACTCAAGTTCACTCAAGAAAATGAGACGAAAAAAATGAAATAATAAAACTGGCGGCTTCTTTAAATGGCCGCCAGTTACTTTTTCTGAATTTAATTTCCTTATTCCTTTTCAGACTCAAATTTATTTTCTATTTCCTCCATGTATTCCTGATATCTTCTATGTACAGTTGCTTTTGATACATTATAGCCTAATCCCTTCAGGGTCAGGGAGATATCGTGGAAGGTTAAACCCATCTTTTTTAAACGAATTATTTCTTCAATTGGTAAGTCTTTGCGTTTCCTTCCACCCTGATCGGTGTTTTTTAAATTTTTTTCCGGACGGAATTTTTTCTCCTCGATGGCTTTTTTCATGGCCCTGCTGATTTTTCTATTTGTAAGTTCCTGCTGGTATTTTTCAATAACAGAGAGTATTTCCAGTATCATTTTTTCCATGTCACTGAGGGCGATTGCTCCCTTATCTTCCAGCGTAATGATTTGGCCATTTAATTTCTGGATCTGATGGATTAATGCTATCTTGGCATTCCCCCTTCCCAGACGGGTGCTATCCTGGATTACCACTGCTTCGATTTTATTTTCCTTAAAAAGCTCCAGGATACTCAAAATTCCTTCCCTTTCTTCATCAAAACCACTGTGCTTTTCTTTAATAATCTCAATAATATTGTAATCTTGTTCTCTGCAAAAAGCTGTTAATTCGTTAACCTGCCTCTTTATACTTGAATCCTGTTCTTTTTTTTCTGTACTCACTCTTGCGTATATTGCTACATTCATTAGCTACCACCCTTTTATAAATTATTACTTTTTGAATTACTAGAATGGATTGTTTAGAATTCCGGTATTTTAATTGTTTGCCCTGGTTTCAAAACCACATCTTTTAAATTGTTTATCTTCTTTATTTCACTGATCATTTTTCTAGGGTCCATTTCTTTATCATTATATTCTTTGACAATTGACCATAGAGTATCTCCTTCTTTTATTGTTACACTTTTATAGATAATAGGTTTGCTGCCTTTTGTAGTAATAGTCAAAAAGATTAGAATAAAGGTAAGCAGGAATAATATCGAGATTATTCTAAAGCTGTTTTTTTCTTTACTGCTTTTTACAGATATATCCCTGTACATTTCAATCCCCCCTGGCAAACTTTTGTTTAAAACAAATGTTCTCCCCTTTGTTTATATTATAGCAGAACAAATGTTTTCCTGTCAAGAGGAATAACTAAAAAAATTGAACGATTGTTTGCTATTTTTTCCCGGATATGTTATAATATAAGGGAATTATCATTTGTTAACCCGGTTTTTTTAATCTCATTGCATGGGAGGTAAATATACGTGGAAGAGTTAACTGAAAGGCAGAAAGCTATTCTTTCTTTTATAAAAAAGGAGATTCAGGATAAGGGATATCCTCCATCGGTGAGGGAAATTGGAGAGGCAGTAGGATTAAAATCCCCGGCATCTGTACATAGTCATTTAAAGAGCCTGGAAAAATTGAATTATATCAGGCGTGACCCTTCTAAGCCAAGAGCTATTGAAGTTTTATATGATTCCCCTAATACAGATTCTCTGGAAAAGGAAATGATCCATATACCTATTGTTGGAAAGATAACTGCAGGACAACCTATTTTCGCTGAGGAAAATATAGAAGATTATTTTCCTGTTCCAACTGACTTTCTGAGCAGTTCAGACAGAGATCTCTTTATCCTTGAAGTTAAAGGGGAAAGTATGATTGGGGCTGGAATTTTCGACGGCGATTATGTTATTGCCCAAAAACAAAATTATGCTAATAATAATGATATAGTAATTGCCTTAATCGATGATGGTGCTACTGTAAAACGCTTTTTTAAGGAAAAAGACCATATCCGCTTACAGCCGGAAAATGCCTCCATGGAACCAATTATTGTTTCAGATGTATACATATTGGGTAAAGTAATAGGCCTATATCGTAAATTTTAGTCAAGTAGTCTTCTTAGAAAGCTAAATTATGTTTAAGTTGTAAAACAGCTTATATAAACAAAATTTAATTTTATAAGGAAGTAAAAAGGCAGAATTGAGTTTCTGCCTTTATTTTATATTATAATTTTTTAAACTCCATCTTTCCTGCTGTAAAAGTAACCAGTTCCCTATAGCCAATATTTTTAACATAAGCAGCATAAAGAGCTATATTTTCCCCTACCCTCTCCGGGCTATGTGCATCTGAAGCAAAAGTTATTGGAATCTTTTGCTGGAAGGCTTCTTCCAGTATGAATTTGGCTGGATATATCTCCATGACAGGTTTATTTAAACCATTAGTATTTATTTCAAGGACCAGTTCAAATTTTTTCATTTCCTTTAAAATTGGTTTGATAATACTTACGAGATCAATCTTTACCGGGAGGTAATTAAAGATTTTTATAAGATCAAAATGGGCGATTATATTAAAAAGATTGCTCCTGATTGCCTCATTTAATAATTCATAATATCTCAGGTAAACCTGGTCAATATCCCTTTTCTCGTATTCTTCTTTATATGAGGGGTTATCAAATCCCCATCCATCTATAAAATGGACAGAGCCAATGGCATAATCTAACTTATAGCATTCTATTTTTCTTCTTATCTCCTCTTCCCTTCCCGGAATATAGTCAAATTCCAGTGCTTTTTTAACCGGTATTGAGCTGGAACTTATAATAGTATCCAGAAGTTCCCAGTCAATTTCTTCGCTGAATTGATCATGATCACTGAAGCCCAATTCCCTTATTCCATTTTTTACAGCAGTATCAATAAATTTTTGTAGGTGTTCTTTATTACATTTTGTTTCTCCATGGGAATAAGGGTGAGTGTGATAATCTACCAGATACATAAATACCTCCTTTATATATATAACCTTTTATAAAATAAGAATATTCTTCTCATATCTTTCTGGATAGATTATTTTTTTCCTGCTTCTTCCCTCCTGGATTTTAATTTTTTTAACCAGCATAAGCATACTGGGACTTTTATCTTATTTTTAAGTATAAAAAATGCTGTTGCTTAAGTACTTGAATTTTTTTGCAGCTTTTTATATAATTATTAAATAATACTCTAAAGTAGTTGAGAGGAGTTGAAGTAGATGAGTAAAGTAAAGGTATTAGTAAGTGATTACATATCAGATGAAGGTATTAAAATATTGGAAAAGGAAGATTTTGAAGTAACTTATGATTACAAAATGAGTAGAGAGGAATTTCTCAACATCATTGGTGAATATGATGGTATCATTGTCAGAAGTTTTACCCAACTTGACAAAGAAGCCCTGGATAAAGCAGAGAAGTTAAAGGTAATCGGTAGAGCGGGTACAGGATTTGACAATATTGACCTGGAAGAGGCCAGTAAAAAAGGTATAATTGTCTTTAATACGCCCAATGGTAATACCATCTCTGCTGCAGAGCATACAATGGCTTTATTACTTTCCCTGTCCCGTAATGTACCACAGGCCAATAAGGCACTTTATAATGGAATCTGGGACCGGAAAAAGTATAACGGAGTTGAGTTAAAAGATAAGACCTTGGGTATCATTGGTTTAGGGAGAATTGGCAGCCGGGTTGCTAAATATGCCCAGGCCTTTGGCATGAATGTAATTGCCAATGACCCCTATATTCCTCTGTCCAAAGCAGAAAACTTAAATGTTAAACTGGTGGATTTTGATGAGTTATTGAGAGTCTCTGATTTTATAACCCTGCATACACCACTGACTGATGAAACTTATCATATACTGGGAGAAGAAGAATTTAAGCGCATGAAAGATAATGTGCGGATTATCAATGTAGCCAGGGGTAAGAATATCGATACTATTGCTCTGGCGGAAGCTATCAAAGAGGGTAAAGTGGCCGGGGCTGCCCTTGATGTTTTTGAGGAAGAACCCCTGTCACCGGATCACCCAATCCTGAAATTTGAGGATAAAGTTATCGTTACCTGCCATCTTGGTGGAACTACCACCGAAGCGATGGATAATGTATCAATTGATGCTGCTGAGCAGGTTGTGGCAGTACTGAAATATGGTAGACTACCGGAATCACCTTTGAACGTCTATTCTATTGAACCACAGGTATTGAAAAAGGCTGAACCTTATCTACAATTAATCAGTAAATTAGGTAATTTCCTGGCCAGATGGAAGGGTAATGAAAGAATAAGCGCCATTGAGATTGAGTATGGTGGAGAGATGTTTAATTCTGGTCTCAAACCATTTACGGCAACTGCAATTAAAGAAATACTGGGTCCTGTTCTGGATCACCGTGTTAATCTGGTTAATGCTTATATAGTGGCCAGAGAGCGTGGAATAAGCATAAAGGAAAGCCTTGTTAAAAAACCGGATACTTTAAGTAACCTGGTTAGAATTACAATAAAAACAAAAAAGGGAGAATATAGCCTGACCGGTACTACACTCCCCTTTGGTGATCGGCTCATTGAGATTAATGGTTATAGAATAGATCTCCATCTGGAAGGCAATTTCATTGTCGCTATTTATAAGGATCAACCTGGTGTTATAGGAAAGATTGGTACTATCCTGGGCAATAAGGGCATAAATATAGCCTACATGCAAGTAGGCCGGAATATCGATACAGGTGAAGCGATAAGCCTTATTCAGCCAGATACAATGCCTAGTGCAGAAATAATGGAAGAAATCAAAAAAGAAATGGATTTGCTGGATCTGGCCTATATCGAGATTTAAAAATTAATTACCTTTCTGGCCAGATCACCGGCTGAATGAAGTTCCAACAGGGAATTTATATAATTCCCTGTCCTATAATAGGCAATAGCCAGTATTAAATGAGAATATTTATTTTCCTTAATTTCCAGGGCTTTTCTTGCCTCTCTTTTGGAACTATTATAATCAGATAGTTCAAGATAGGCTGCAGCCAACAGGTTTCTTATCCAGATATTGGCTGGTTCTATCTCGATAATCTTTTGAAAATACTTAACCGAATTATTATAATTACCATTGATCACATAAGCAAAGGCAGCATAATTTAATAATATAACATCTTCACTTTTCTCATCTACCCCTTTTATATAAGGGTTGATGGTGGCATTGAATTCACTGAGACTTATAAATTCTTTAATGTAATCAAAGTTTTCAAAGGCCTCAAGGATCAGGCCTAGATTAGCAAGAGCGATACTATATCTAAAATTAGCCAGTATATCTCTTTCGTTCTTTTCCAGGATATACTGGCTTTCTTTTAGAATCTCGTCCCAGTTTATTTTACTATACACAAAGTTTCCATAGACAGGATTCAATATTGCAGGTTGCAACAAAAAACCCAGTAGCAGGAAAAGGAGGATTAATATATTCAGTATTTTTCTGTTTGCGATATTAATATCTAGCATTAAAACACCTGCTTCCTTTTCCTCGTACTATTTTACTCTTTGAATAGTTCCTTCAGGGGCTCCTCTGGAATAATGGTGGAAATAGCATGCTTGTAGATCATCTGCTCTTTTCCGTCTACCTTCAGAATAACAATATAATTATCAAAACCTACTACTATACCTGTCAACTGAAATCCATTGACCAGAAAAATGGTTGTCTTAATTTTTTTCTTCCTGACCTCATTTAACAGGGCATCCTGCAATTTTAATTGCTGTTTCATAATATCCCCCTCCTTATGGATATAATAAATAATTCTACAGTTGTAATAAAAATCCTGCAAATTATTAATATTTTAATTTCCTTCTTCATCTATTGTTTCCATATATTTCTCCCCGCAGGTTACACAATATCCTTTTTTTAATGATAATTCCCTGTAATAAAGAGGAAGGGTATGTAATAAAAGCTTTTTGCCCCTCTCTTTTCCCAATCTATAGCCCAGGTTAAAGCTCAGGAAGATTATTGTTATCAGAAACAATATTATATTAATTAATTCACTTATCCATCCCATATATTTTTTCACCCAGAAATAGAAATAGATAGAGGATAAAGGAAGCAGAATAATAATAAAGGCACTTAACCGGGAAAAATCTTAATGCAAGCAAAAACAGGGCAATAGTAATAAAGAGAGAGTTAAATTTACCCAATCTATTAACCAGATTACTGCTGTCGATATAAATATCTTTTTTCAGATCCAGAAAATCATCTATAAACTGTATTGAACAGACTATCAATAAAGCAGCCAGGCATTCCTGTAATGAATTCATATAAGTAGTAAATAAAAGCAGCAAAACACCTTCCTGCCAACCCTTTAAACCACTAGGTAATCTTTCATTTAGTTCATTACACATGCCCAGGAAATAGCTGGCAGCAAAGATCGAGACAGCTTCAGAAAAATTTAAATATAAGCTGATTATTACCAGGACCAGGGAATAGGGAAGTATGGCCCTTTTAAATATTGAGGCTATGTTCCACTGCCCCTTGAGTTCATCTATATCCCTATCTATATAATCATCCATTATCTTTATAACAAGTCCCATGAGAAAAATACCCATAAATCTCCTAAACATAGCTTAACACCATTTTTTTAACTTCTTTAAAGCCTTCTTTATATAGGGCAGAAATGGGTATTATTATAATATCTTTTATATTTTTTTTTAATATTTTTAAATTCATTTCCGCAAAAGACAGATCCATTTTGTTGGCCAGGATAGCATATTTCTTTTCCATACTGGCGTAGTCCAGTATAAGTCGGTCAACCGGAAGAAGGATATCCTTACCCTTTTTATCATTTTTAATATTTTTAATATCGATTATATGTAAAATAAATTCAGTATCTCTGATAAGTCTAAGGGTCCTGGCCATAGCCAGCCTAACTTCTTCATCTGGATGAATGCCATCACTTAAACCACAACTATCGATAAGTTGAAGCTCTCTTATAGTTTTTCCCTTATTTATTTCCAATTTTATAAGCTGTATCTCTTTAGTTGTATTTTCCTTTACTGAAATCAATTTTTTCCTGGCTTCAGACAGGCTATAGCTGTTGATAGCGGTATAACCAGCACGCTGTCTGACATGAAACTTTAACTCTTTAACCCCCATATATTCGGCAAAATTAATCACAAAACAGGTTTTACCTACATTGGGCATCCCGGTTACAAGGCATTTCTTCATCTGTGCCTTCCTCCCCGAGCAGGTCTTCTTTTTTTATGTATATCAAGTCTTTCCTGCTGATATTCTCCATTTTTATGATTCTTCTGGCATGATACCTGATGGAGCGTTCCACCAGATTTCTTACTGTCCTGGCATTGCCATTAATAATTTCTTTATTTCTTATTTCACTCAATATCCTATATATATAATGTTTACTTTTGTCATCAAGGATATATTCCCGTTCTTTATACATTATTTCAGCAATCTGTACTAACTCATCCAGGGAGTAATCAGGGAAATCAATTTGGATGGCAAAACGGGAAGCCAGCCCGGGATTAGTTTTTAAAAAATAATTCATTTCATCACGATAACCAGCAAGAATAATAATAAGCTTATCTTTATAATCCTCCATAGCCTTGACCAGGGTATCTATGCATTCCTTTCCGAAATCCTTCTCTCCTCCCCGGGCCAGGGAATAGGCTTCATCGATAAAGAGTACTCCACCCAAAGCCCTTTCCACTACTTTTCTGGTTTTCTGGGCAGTATGGCCGATATATTCCCCGACCAGATCAGCCCTCTCTACTTCTATCAATTCACCACCTTTTAAATAACCAATCTCTTTAAATATTTTGCCGATAATCCTGGCCATTGTTGTCTTGCCTGTTCCGGGATTCCCTTTAAAGATCATATGCATTACGACAGGAGAGGTTTTCAATTTATAGCTCTCTCTTAATTTTTGCACCTTGATAAAGGCAATATAATCCTTTACAATCTTTTTTACTTCCTCAAGGCCAATAAGAGTATCCATTTCCTCCAATAATCTTTTCAACTTCTCTCCTTCTTCTATATTTTTATCTTTATTTTCAACAGGCTGCAGATTAAGCGTCCTTTCTTCTCTGTAAATTCTCCTCTCATAGCTATGATTTATATTGACTTCATTGAGATTAAATAATTTATTGAAGGCCTCTGCAATGGGAATTTCCCCCATTGTAAATTTTTCAATAATATAATCCTGGGTAAACCTTTCTTTAAAACTCATGTCAGCTCACCCTTTTTAAATAAGCTCAAAAATTAGTTAAAGCTTACAAGGGTATTATATGAGCTACGGCCTGTATATGTTACAGGAAAAAGAAAAAAGGCATTTTATTTAAAAATGCCTTTCCATTTACTCTGGATTTATAAATCCCTGTCCCATTTTGAAATTAAAGCCATTATTTCCTGGTATACCTTTATATCGCTTTTACCCGTCAGATTGAACCAGTGTAAATCCTTTTCTCTATTAAACCAGGTAATCTGCTTCTTTGCATAATTTCTGGTGTTTTTTTTAAGGATTCTGATCGCCTCTTCCAGGGGATAATCTCCTTTCAAATAGCCTATTATTTCCTTATAACCTAATCCCTGTAGGGCAGTAGCACTCATATTAAAGCCAGCTTTGATTATATTCTTTACCTCTTCCACTAAACCCTTTTTGATCATCAGATCTACCCTTTTATTAATCCTGTCATAAAGCTCCTCCCGCTCCCTGATCAGGCCGATTTTCAGGGTATTGTAGCGGGGAGGAGTATATTTCTGTTTTTCAAGATAATAAGTCATATTATGACCCGTTTCCTGGAAGATTTCTATCGCCCGGATAATCCTGCGCAAATCATTGGGATGAATTTTCCGGGCATGTTCAGGATCAATTTCGGCCAGTTTTTGGTGAAGG
Organism: Halanaerobiales bacterium; assembly: GCA_025451675.1. Lineage (GTDB taxonomy): Bacteria > Bacillota > Halanaerobiia > Halanaerobiales > DTU029 > DTU029. Next base: position 95,215 of record JANWJZ010000077.1, read on the forward strand.
TATTCATTCCCGTATTTTCTGGCCATTTCCGTTAACTCTGCCCTCAGTTGATGGTTAGTCTCCATTTCGGGAAAAAGAAAACCCTGTATTACTGCCCTGATATATAATCCAGTACCACCTACCATTATTGGCAGGGAGCCTCTGGCACAGATTTCCCTGATCAGGCGGTCCGCTTCCTGCTGATAATCCGCCACAGAATATGTTTCATCAGGATTAATGATATCAATCATATGGTGTCTTACCCTTTTTCTCTCTTCTGCTGAAGCCTTAGCAGTCCCTATATCCATGTAGCGGTAGATCTGCATGGAATCAGCGGAAATAATTTCTCCCTGTAATTCCTCAGCTATCTTTAACGATAGTTCTGTCTTACCTACTGCAGTCGGTCCTGTTATTATCAGTAAGGGGTATTTTGCCATATTCATCTCCTTCTCTATCTCCCCATGCTCCTGGCTATTTCTTCATTACTGATATGGACTATAATCGGCCGGCCATGGGGGCATCTTTCTGGATTTTTTGTTTTAAATAGTCCGGCAACTAACTCTTCCATCTCCCTCATATCCATATATTTACCTGCCTTAATGGCCGCCTTACAGGACATGAGGGCAATGAGATCATCTATAAGGTCAGCTGGTTGCATGATTCTATCATTTTCAAGGAGCCGGTCAATTATTTCTCTTACTATTAACGGTCCAGGCAGATTCTTAAGGAGCAGGGGCAGCTCTGTTACTATATAACTGTTACTGCCAAAGGCTTCTATTTTAATTCCGAGCCTGTTTAAAAGTTCATAGTGCTTTTCTATGATCTCTTTTTCTGCCAGTGTTACCTCAATATTTACCGGAACCAGCAGGGCCTGTGTTAAAATCTCCTGCTGCTTATATTCTGCATATTTTTTTTCATATAATACCCGCTCATGGGCATTATGTTGATCTATAATATAAAGCCCATCTATTCCCTCGGCGAGAATATAAGTATTGAGGATCTGGCCGAAAATCCTCTTGATTCCCGGCAGAGCTGGTTTAGCCTCCTCTTGAGTTGTTTTAGCTAATTCATCAATATCATCTAAGTCCTCTATATCTTCCGGTACATATCTTAAATCAACAACCTGTTTCTCTTTATAATTACCATGGATTCCAGTAGTTTTTTCCTCTGCTATTTTTCCTGCAACATATTTTTTTTCAGGATATCTATCATCTGCAAAATATTTATTATCTGCAGGCAAATCAGCCCTATCCTTCTGCTTATTAATGTCCAGGGAACTATAATTGTCAAAATCAAATCTGACTTCCTGAAACCTATCTTCTTTCTGTTTCCTTATCTTTAATTGGGGGGCTGTATTTATCTGGGAGAGGGTTTTCCGGATACCTTTTTCAATGATTTTCTCTATTATTTCCTCTCTACTGAATTTTACTTCCCTTTTACTGGGATGGACATTAACATCAACCAGTACCTGGTTTAATTTAATATTTAAAAAGACGACAGGATATCTGGCAGGAGGAATAAGGCCCTGATATCCTTTCTCCACTCCCCTGCTCAGGGAACGGTTATAAACAGTCCTCTTGTTTACAAAAAAGATCTGATGGCTCCTGGAAGAACGGGTATAGCCGGGCCTGGCAATATACCCGTTTAACTTAACATAGCTCTCCTCATAGTCAAGTTCTATAAGATTTTTGACCAATTCTTCTCCATAGATGGCATAGATGGTATCTAACAGATTTCCCGTACCGGGTGTTTTAAGGACCTCCCGTTTATTATGTATCAAAGTAAATTTAATCTCTGGATAGGCCATGGACTCCCTGTTAACAATATTGCTGATATGGCCGAATTCTGTCTCAATGGTCTTTAAATATTTAAAACGGGCCGGTGTATTATAAAAGATATCCCGAACTGTAATATCAGTTCCGACAGGTATACCGGCAGGTACTTTTTTAATAATTTCTCCACCCTCCAGCAACATCCGGCAACCCTTTAATGAATCAATACTACGGGAATATATTTCTATTTTACTTACGGAAGCAATACTGGCCAGGGCTTCTCCCCTGAATCCCAGGGTCCGGATGGAATAAAGATCATTGACATTCTCAATTTTACTGGTTGCATAACGGTCAAAGGCCAGTTCCAGATCATCCTCAGCAATTCCTTTGCCATTGTCCTTCACCCGGATACTATCCCTGCCTCCATTCTCAATTTCAATGGTAATCTCAGTACTCCCTGCATCTATGGAGTTTTCCACTAATTCCTTCACTATTGAGGCCGGCCTTTCTATAACCTCACCGGCGGAAATCTGATTGGCAACAATCTCCGGTAATTTTTTAATTATTCCCATAAGCTAATCACCAGTTCCCTTTCCGGGCTTCTTCCTGTAATTGGTATAGAAAATTCATCGCCTCCAGGGGCGTTATATTTAACAGGTTTTTATTTAACAATTTTTCTATGATTTTATCCTCTACTTTATTACTGTTTGCTTCAAATAAAGCTAATTGCCTGTTGGATTTTTCTTTTATTTCAATATCTTCTTGTCTATCTCTGGCCCTATCATTATATTCCTCTTGAATAATTTCCTTATTATTGTTCTCCAGTTCCTGTAAAATATCATTTGCCTTTTCGATAATCTCAGCAGGCAATCCGGCCAATTTTGCCACTTCAATACCGTAACTTTCGCTGGCTTTACCGGGAACTATTTTATGGAGAAAATGAATCCCTTCCTCGTTTTCCTCCACAAGCACATTGTAGTTTTTGATACCCGGTTTATCTTCTTCCAGGCGGGTGAGTTCGTGATAATGAGTGGCAAATAAAGTACGGGCTCCTATTTTCGCGGGGTCACAGATATATTCACTGACCGCCCAGGCTATACTCAGTCCATCATAGGTACTGGTCCCCCGGCCCACCTCATCGAGGATGATCAGGCTTCTGGCACTGGCATTATTCAGGATATTGGCCACTTCATTCATCTCAACCATGAAAGTACTCTGGCCTGTGCTCAGGTTATCACTGGCCCCAATCCGGGTGAAAATCCTATCCACCAGGCCTATCCTGGCACTACTGGCCGGGACAAAACTGCCAATCTGGGCCATCAATACGATTAAGGCCACCTGCCGCATATAGGTTGATTTACCGGACATATTGGGGCCGGTAATGATAAGGAAACGGTGGGAATCCTGATCAAGATAAGTATCATTGGGTACAAATTTATCATTGACCATTTTTTCCACTACCGGGTGTCTGCCCTCTTTTATTTCAATCACCATATCTTCTGAAATAATAGGTTTCGTATAATTATTCTCCACAGCAACCAGGGTCAATGTGCTGATCACATCAATAAGGGCAACGATACTGGCTGCCTTTCTGACCCTTTCAATATTTATTTCGATAAACTCCCGGACCTCCAGAAAAAGTTCATACTCCAGGTCATTGATCCTTTCCTCAGCAGAAAGAATCCGGTTTTCCATCTCCTTTAAGGCAGGAGTTATATATCGCTCACTATTGGCCAGGGTCTGTTTTCTGGTATAATCCTCCGGCACCCTGTCCAGATTTGCCTTCGTAACCTCTATATAATAACCGAAAATCTTATTATAGCCTACCTTCAAGGAGCTGATTCCGGTCCTTTCCCGTTCACTGGCCTGTAAATTAGTTATCCACTGGCGGCCATTACGCATAATTTCTCTTAGCTCATCCAGTTCTGCATTATAGCCATCCCGGATAATACCACCCTCCCGGATAGAAAGGGGCGGTTCATCAACAATGGCTTTTTCCAGAAGGGCAGTAATATCTTCCAGTGTATCAAAGTCTTTATTTATTTTTGCAAAAAAATCAGTACTCAATAAAGAAAGATTCTTCCTTAAGGTAGGAAGTTTATCCAGAGAGTAGCTTAATGCAGTCAGGTCCCTGGCATTGGCACTGCCATAGGTGATTCTGGATAGGATCCGCTCCAGATCATATATACCATCAATATTACTCCGGATAGCCTGTAATAAAATAAAATTTTCCTTCAATTCCTCTATCGCATCAAGCCGTTCTTCAATCATTCTTTTGTTTATTAAGGGCTGATTAATCCATTTTTTAAGCAGGCGACCACCCATGGATGTCAGGGTTTTATCAAGAACCTGGAGCAGTGTTCCCTGTTTCTTGTTATCCCTTAAGCTGGTGGTCAATTCCAGGTTTCTCCTGGTGGCAGTATCCAGAATCATAAAATCACTTAAATTATAAAAGCTGAGCCTATCAATATGTTTCAGGGTTCTTTTCTGGGTTTCCTGAACAAAGTTCAGCACCTCTCCCGCGGCCAGTAATGCAGCACTGGAGTCTTCCAGGCCGTAAATAGAAAGGGAATTGACCTGAAAATGGGCCAGCAGTATTTCTTCCGCTCCATTTGCTTTAATACCCTTTAACTCATTGACCAGTACTTTATTCCGTTCACAAAAAAGCTGAAAATCCTTTTTTTCCAGCAAAGAATCAGCACTGATAATTTCTCTGGGCTGGATTCTGTCCAGTTCATCCCACAGCTTGTCAATATTATCCAGAGAGATTTCTGTTACATAAAATTCCCCAGTGGATATATCTATATAGGAAAAACCCAGATTGTCATGGTATATAACAATCGCTGCAAGATAATTATTATCTTTATCACTGAGGATATCGCTTTCTACAATGGTCCCCGGGGTAATTACCCTGACTACATCCCTTTCCACAAGGCCGTCTGCTTCCGCAGGGTCTTCCAATTGCTCACAGATAGCCACTTTATAGCCTTGGTCAATTAATCGGGCAATATAGCTATCGGCTGAGTGATAGGGGACACCAGCCATGGGGGCCTTCTCTCCTCCCCCCTTATTACGGGCTGTCAGGGCTATATCCAGGACCCGGGCAGCTATTTGGGCATCCTCAAAGAACATTTCATAGAAATCGCCCAGACGAAAAAAAAGAATGGCATCTCTATATTTTTCTTTGATCTTCAAATATTGCTCCATCATGGGGGTCAGTTGACTCAACTAAACCACCTCTCCATAGAGTGTAAAACTCTGGACCCTGTTTATTTTTACATTTACTATTTCACCGATTACACCCTCTGTTTTGGGGATAATAACCAGCTTGTTTCTCCTGTCTCTTCCCATCAATGTTTCCGGGTTATTTTTACTCTCTCCTTCAATGAGAACTTCCACAATCTTACCCAGGTCTTCCTGGTTTTTTTCCAGGCTAATTTGATTCTGTAAGTCCATTAATCTATTCAGGCGGCCTTTTTTTATCTCTTCCGGGATCTGGTCGGCCATTTTGGCTGCAGGGGTTCCTGTCCGCGGTGAATAGATGAAAGTAAAGGCACTGTCAAAACGGACTTCTTTCACCAGTTCCATGGTCTCCTGGAATTCTTCTTCTGTCTCTCCGGGAAAGCCAACAATTATATCGGTAGTAATAGATGCTTCCGGGATTGCCTGGCGGATTTTATTTACCAGTTCCATATATTTCTCTCTGCTATATCCCCTGTTCATTTTTTTCAATATGCTATTGCTGCCTGACTGGATAGGGAGATGGAAATGTTCACAGACTGATCTGGAATCCCTTATAACTTCGATAAGTTTGGTGGTGAAATCCCTGGGATGTGAAGTCATATAGCGCAGCCTTTGCAAACCAGGTATTTTATCCAGCGCCTGCAGAAGATCAGCAAAATCCACCTCTTCTTCTAAATCTTTTCCGTAAGAATTGACATTCTGGCCCAATAAGGTTATTTCCTTAACCCCGTCAGCCACCAATCTTTCCACTTCAGCAACAATATCATTTAGGGGACGGCTTCTTTCCCTTCCCCTCACATAGGGGACAATACAATAGGTGCAGAAATTATTACAACCCTGGATAATGGATACCCAGGCCTTAAATTCGCTTTCCCTGACAGAAGGCAGATCAGGAATCAGGCCTTCCTCTGCATCCCATACCTCTACAATCCTGCCTCTTTCCCTTTGAATCCTCTGGATTAAATCCGGCACATGATGGATATTGTGTGTCCCAAAGATCAAATCCACCTGAGGATGTTTTTCATATAGATCCTGTACTGCTTTTTCCGATTGCATCATACATCCGCCGACACCGATAATTAGATCCGGATTTTTTTCTTTCAGGCGTTTTAATTCGCCTACTTTGCCAAAGACCTTTAGATCAGCATTTTCCCTGATGGTGCAGGTATTGATCAGGATTATATCTGCCTCTTCAACAAAATCAGCCTTATGATAACCTATACTTTCCAGCATTCCGGCTAATTTTTCTGAATCATGTTCATTCATCTGGCATCCGTAGGTTATAATAAAGTATTTTTTCAGATCATTCTTCATTTATATTAATTCCTCCTGTATATTTCTTACTGTGTACTGTTACTAATATTCTACCATTAAAAATTTTATTATGCAAAAATAATACTTTTCTATTATACAATCAAGAAAAGAGTCGATATTACGACTCTTTTCCTGTGAAATTTTTATTCATCATATGGTTCAAACATATCTTTTCCTACTCCACAATCTGGACAGACCCAATCATCGGGAAGGTTTTCAAAAGCTGTACCTGGTTCAATGCCATTATCAGGGTCTCCAACAGCCGGGTCGTAAACATAATAGCATACGGTGCACTGGTATTTTTGCAAGAAAATCTCTCCTTTCAATTTTTTTAATATTTATGTAATAGTAATTCTTACTGATACAATATCATATTAATCCAGGTTTTTCAATACTTTAATGATAGCTTATTTAATATTAAAAAGTTTTCTCAGAGATTATACTGTTCGATAAAGTTTAAAATATTCCATTCATATTCTTCGGGGTAGTCAAACAAGATTTCTGCATGTCTGCTATCATCAACAGTAAAAAGGTATTTTTTATTATGGGGAATTGAATTATAGATATCTTCACTCATAAAATGGGGTGTTAAGATATCAGCATAGCTATTTATAATCAATACAGGCACATTGGTCCGGACAGTATGACGACAGACATCAGTATCTTTATAGGAAAAACCTAATTTTATTTTTGTTACTATACTTCCTGAAAGAAGCATATAATCTACGGGTATGCCGATCTCCATATTCTTTAATTCACTTTCCAACATATAAGTCATATTACTCAGCGGTGAATCCAGGACGGCAAAAGAGATATTCTCATTAGCAGTTTCCGTACCCAGAAATATTCCTACAGTGGCTGCACCGAAGGAAGTTCCCCATAAACCGATTTTAATATTTTCATTTAGGGATTTTAAATAGGCAACACAATCATTAAGGTCCCGGCTTTCCAGATAACCAAAGGTAGTATAGGGAGCTTTATTTTCTCCTGAACTCCGCTGGTCATAAGCCAGGACATTATAACCATTTTTAAGAAAAACAGCGGCTACTGGATAAACAGAAAGCCGGTTGCCGCCCAGTCCGTGAACCAATATTACAGTATCTTTATTCCTATTTCCATCATGGCATATATAATCAGCTGGAATTAGATGATTACCTGTAGAAGATTGAATATAGATGGCCTCGATATTGTAATTCGAAGTAAATTTCTTCAGATCAAAGCCCACTTCTTCCAGATAGGAATACATCTTCTCATTATTTGTACTTTCATTATCAACCAGTTGCATTGTATTGTTAAACATAGTGATACCCACCATCAAAGAGACTGCTGTTATTCCAATAATGAGAAGGCATCCCAGGGAGATAATAAAAATTTTTATTATCTTTTTCACGGAAAGACCCCCTTTATATATCCAGTTCCTTCACCAGTTCCGCATTATTGATAATAAAATCCTTGCGCAGGCTGGCATTGGAACCCATTAGCTGGGTAAATATCTCGTCAGCTTCAATATCATTATTGATCTCTACCCTTAAAAGCTTCCTGGTCTCTGGATTCATTGTTGTACTCCAGAGTTGTTCCGGGTTCATCTCTCCTAAGCCCTTGTATCTTTGAATGACAAAATTACCCTTTACTTTATTTCTAAACTCGAGAAGTTCCTGGTCATTATATAAATATTTCTCCTTTTTATTCCAGCTAACTCTATAGAGGGGCGGTTGAGCCAGGAAAACATGGCCTTTCTCAATAAGTTCCGGCATAAATCTATAGAATAAGGTCAGGATTAAGGTAGCAATATGGGCACCATCCACGTCAGCATCAGTCATAATTATTATCTTGTGATAGCGGAGTTTATTAATATCAAAATCATCTCCGATACCGGTACCCAGGGCGGTAATTATTGCCGCAATTTCAGCATTACTCAGTATTTTATCCATCCTGGCCCTTTCCACATTCAGAATTTTACCTTTTAAGGGAAGGATAGCTTGGAAATATCGGTTTCGTCCCTGCTTTGCTGAACCTCCGGCTGAGTCTCCCTCAACGATAAAAAGCTCACTTTCTTCTGCCTTCCGGCTTGTACAGTCAGCCAGCTTGCCGGGCAGGGCATGTGTATTCAGGGCATTTTTCCTTCTGGTCAATTCCCTGGCTTTTTTGGCAGCATTCCTGGCCCTTATTGCCTGTATAGCTTTATCTACGATTTTATTTGCTATTTCCTGGTTTAAATCAAAATACAGGCTCAGGTATTCATAGACTGAGTTTTCCACTATACTCCTTAATTCGATATTACCTAACCTGGATTTGGTCTGTCCGTCAAATTGGGGATCAGGTAATTTAACACTGATTATGGCTGTGAGACCTTCTCTGACATCATCACCGCTTAAAGTTTCATCTTTTTTGATTAACCTGTGATCCCTGGCAAAATTATTTATTGCTCTGGTTAAAGCTGTTTTAAAGCCGGTTACATGATAGCCGCCATCAGTAGTGGCAATATTATTAGCATAGGATAGAATCCGTTCATTATAGCCGTCATTATATTGGAGACCTATTTCTATTTCGATATTATCGATGGTGTCAGTATGATAGATGACTTCTTCATGTAATACAGTCCTTGATTTATTTAAATGCTCTACAAAAGCCTTGATACCACCATCATATTGGTATTTTTCCTGTATAACTGTTTCTCCCCTTTTATCGGTGAGGATAAAAGTCAGCTCTTTGTTGAGAAAGGCTGATTCCTGTAAACGGCGGGACAGGGTTTCAAATTTAAAATCGATCACTTCAAATATTTCCGGGTCTGGTCTAAAGGTGATTTTTGTCCCCCTCTTCCCTGTAGGCCCTTTATTGATCAGTTTTGTAACCGGTACACCCTTTTGATACTTCTGGTAATGTTCATGACCATTTACATATGTATGTAGTTCCAGTTCTTCTGATAAGGCATTTACAACAGCTACACCGACACCGTGGAGCCCGCCAGAAACCCGGTAGCTTTTATTATCAAATTTTCCGCCGGCATGTAATGTAGTTAATACCAGTTCAGCTGCCGGTAAACCTGTTTCTTCATGGATATCTACAGGTATTCCTCTTCCCTGGTCTTCTACTGTAATACTGTTATCCTCATTTATAGTAACCTCAATAATATTGCCAAAACCGGCCAGAAATTCGTCAATACTATTATCCACTACCTCCCAGACCAGGTGATGTAATCCCCTTATCCCTGTGCTACCGATATACATACCAGGCCTTTTCCGGACTGCCTCCAGTCCCTTTAGCACCTGTATCTGTGAGGCATTATATAGCTCTTCTTCAAATAATGACATATCCTTAGCCTCCTTTTCCCATCATATTATACCAGAAGAGAGTTTTCTTTGCCAGTATATCATAGTTTAGTTTGACGTAAAAGATAAGTTATGGAATAATATAAAAGAGAATAAAGTTAATTTTACATTACAATAAATATAGAAAAAAATCTCTTTTTCATAAGTTAATTTTACCAGGAGAAAGGAGAAAAAACTATATGTCAGAAAAAATTATCCCTATAGCTATAGAGGATAAAATGCGGGAAGCATATCTGAATTATTCTCTTAGCGTAATTGCTTCCAGGGCCCTGCCAGATGTCAGGGATGGTTTAAAACCTGTTCACCGCCGTATCCTTTATGCAGCTATGGGCCTGGATCTGGTACATAATAAACCTCATAAGAAATCAGCCCGTTTAGTTGGAGAAGTATTGGGAAAATACCATCCCCATGGGGATACTGCTGTTTATGATGCCATGGTAAGGATGGCCCAGGATTTTAACCAGAGATATCTTCTTATAGATGGCCATGGTAATTTTGGTTCCATTGATGGTGATAGTGCAGCAGCCATGCGTTATACAGAAGTGCGCCTTACTGAAATAGCAGAAAATTTGTTAGAAGAAATCAATCTGGAAACTGTTGATTTTAAGGATAATTTTGATGGTTCTTTAAAGGAACCGGAGGTTTTACCAGCACAGTTTCCCAATCTGCTGGTTAATGGTGCCAGCGGTATAGCTGTCGGTATGAGTACAGATATACCTCCCCACAATTTAGGTGAGATAATCGACGGTCTACTGCATCTTTTAAATAAACCTGAAGCCAGTATTGATACTCTAATGAAATACATACCTGGACCTGATTTTCCCACCGGAGCAATAATTGTCGGAGAAAGCGGAATCAGGGAAGCCTACCAGACCGGTCAGGGTAGAATTATTTTAAGGGGAAAAACCGCCATTGAAAAGAAAGGCCGTAAGGAGCAGATTGTGATTACTGAGATACCATACCAGATTAGTAAAAGCAGGCTAATTGAAGAGATAGCCGATCTGGTCAATAAAGGAAAGTTAGAAAATATTGCGGATCTAAGGGACGAATCAGACCAAGAGGGAATGCGGATTGTCATCGAGTTAAAAGCAAATACAGATAGTGAACTGGTCCTGAATAATCTCTTTAAGTTTACCTCTCTACAGACAAGCTACAGGATAAATATGCTGGCCCTGATAGGAAAAAAACCACAGGTCATGAACCTGAAAACCATATTACAGCATTTCCTTGATTTCCGCCGGGAAGTCGTAACCAGACGAACTCAGTACAGACTAAAGAAAGCCGAAAACCGTTATGAGATACTACAGGGTATTGCCAGGGCAGTTGATCAGATAGATCTGGTTATAAGTATAATCAGAAATTCCCGATCTACCGGTGAGGCCAGGGAGAAATTAATGAAAGATTTAAATATAAGTGAAGAACAGGCCAGGGCAATTATGGAAATGCAATTACAGAGATTAGTTGCCATGGAAACCGAAAAGATCTTTGCAGAGATTGAGGAATTAAAAGAAAAAATCAAGTACTACAGAAATATCCTCAGTGATGATAAAGAACTTGATAAAATCATAAAAGAAGAATTGCTGGCTGTAAAGAAAAAATTTAAGGATTCAAGGCGAACAGAGATTATTGCCGACGAAGAAGAAGCGGTTATCAATCAGGAAGATCTCATCGAAGAAAAAGATGCTGTAATAACCCTCTCCTACCGCCAAATAATAAAAAGGTCCAGTAAGGAAGAACATATACGGCCAGGCAAAAATGATTATATCACTGATGTAACAAAAGGTAGTTCTCTGGACAACCTGCTATTTTTCACCAATACAGGAGAGGTCTATTCCCTGCCGGTACATAAAATACCTGAACATCATGGCCTTTCAACCGGTGACAATCTAAAACAGTACCTGAAGATACCCTTTAATGAAAAGATTATCAGGATGATCTGCCTCAGTGAGGATAATAAATCCAGGTATATATGTTTTGCAACTAAATATGGTATGGTTAAGAAGACCCTGGCCAGTGAATATTTAACAAATTATACTTCCATCAAGGCAATTAATCTGAGAGAAGGGGATGAAGTAATCGCTGTCCACCTTACTGATAATGAACAGGAAATACTGCTAGCTACCAGAAATGGCCGGACTATCCGCTTTAAAGAAGATTCCTTCCTGCCCACTGGCAGAAATACAATAGGCAGTATCGGTATCAAACTGGATGAAGGTGACCAGGTGGTCAGCATGAGTCTCATCGGTGACAATGATTATATTGTTACCATTTCTGAAAATGCTAAGGGTAAAAGAAGCCTTCTTGAGGAATATAAGATGCAGAACCGCGGGGGTAAAGGCATAAAAACCTGTGGTTCCAGTATTCATCAGATAGCCGCTGTAATTCCAGCCAGTCTCAATGATTATATCCTGCTGGTAACCAATAATGAAGGTCTCTATCCTGTTTCTATAGCTGACTTCAATGAAACAGACAGAAGTGGAAACATGTACAGGTTACTGGAACTTGATAAGGATGAAAAAATAATAGGAGTATATGCTCTGCCGGATTATTATAATGACGATGAAGTTGATGATGAAAATGATAATGGAAATGAAAGTGTAAATGTAAGTGTAAATTTCAATGAAGAAGATGATAACACCTATATGTAAAAATAAGAGAAAAATAAAAGGGAGCGTCTGCTCCCTTTTCTCGTTTTATTTAGCAAAAACGTGGTTTCCGATCACTACTGTAGTTTCCCGTGTAGATAACCAGTATAGGGTTTTGGCAGTTTTGGGGTTGTAGAAGAATAATGCGCCAAGGCTGGGATCTCTACCACTGAGAGCATCCCTTGCTGCCCGGTAGGCAGTTTCATTTGGCTCCAGATAAAACTGCCCATCGGAAACTGCACTGAATTGATTTTTCTGAAAGATTACTTCCCTGATTGTATTTGGAAAACCCGGTGATTTAACCCTATTTAAGACTACTGCGCCTACCGCCACCTGCCCCTCATAGGGTTCTCCCCGTGCTTCACCATGAATTAATCTGGCCAGTAATTCCAGGTCCTCGCTGTTATAATCAAAATGACCATAATCTGGTTCAATTACAACCCTTTCACCACTATTTCCTATCCTGGAGAGTAAAATAAAGAGAAAGGCTAATAAAAAACCTTTATAGACATCATTTTTATCCAGTTCACTGGCCCTTGCTATATAAATGCTGCCCAATGGAGGTAGGAATGCATAAAACATTAATATGAATATTGTTAGTATGCAGCTGTATTTTATAGTCTTTCTCTTCATTTCCTTACCCCATTTCTAATTGGATAATAAAAGTAGGATCAATGATACAGCACCTACGCCATAGAGGTAACTTTTATAATTATTTTTTTCTATTTCCAGCCTCTCTATCTCTTTGTTTTTGGCTTCTAATTCAGCCTTAAGAGTGCTTATTTCATCCTGCAGGAGATTTATTCGGGTAGCATTGATTGTAATCCTGTCACTGAGTCCCTGTACAGTATCATCAGTAATTTGAACATTTAAATCTTCCAGTTTTAACCGGGTTTCTTTATTTTGCTCCTCAATTTGCTGTAATCTTTCTTCCAGCATGCCGAGTTTTAAAATACTATCGATTAAATTACTTACATCACTTTCTGTATTACTGATTCTTTCGTTTAACACCCTGATTTCTTCTTTCAAGCCAGCTATATCACTGCCTTTAATTTCAGCAAGAAACTCATCCTGGATCAGGTTTTTCTCTTCAAGGGTTTTGATCTGTTCAGTGAAAATTTCTCCCTGCAGGGCCAGGTCTACCAGTTCTTCCCTCAGTTCGACAGAAAGATCCCGGAGTAATTGCATATCCTGTTGTGAAAAAGAAATAGCACCTCTCTCAATTTCCTTTAATAATCTGGCGATAATGGCAGCCAGCTGATAGCGGGTAACCGTATCAGAACCCCTGAAGGTACCATCTTCAAATAGTTCCAGCAAACCTTTATCTACACTTAATTTTACGTCCTCATAAGCCCAGTGATTAGTAGGAACATCATTAATAGTAGCTGCAGCAATGATAGAGCTTAAGCCCATTGTCAGGATTAAGACCAGGAAGATAAATTTGCTTTTCATTTTAAACCTCCCCCTAAATTTAATTTCAGCTCATTTAAGATAACTTCTACTTCTCCCCTGTTAAATATGAAGTTTGTCTGCTGATCCCATTCTAACTCAATATTCTCTGGATCTATAACTTTAAAATGTATGGTGCCGATAGTACCACTTCTTGCTTCAAGGGGAACCAATTGATTTATCCTGATAATTCCTTCTTTGCTGAGATCTGGCCTGGTCCAGGGTAAATATTTACCGTCTTTCAGGAATATAGTTCCCCTTGAAACATGAATTGCTTCCAGAGCTTCCGGATTATATTTAATATAAAGATCAATTAAATCTATCTCATCCAGATTTTCGCCCCTGATATCAATTGTTATATAATCTCCGGCCATCAAGTCTCCTGCTTTTTGCAGTTCAAAATACAGGACAGGATTCAATTCAGGTAAAACAAGGTTTTCATATGTTTTAATATCCTGGAAACCATGTAGTGCTTCAATAAAAACTGCAACCGGCAACTGCCCCTCAATATTTAAGGCTTCAACCCTCCATCTTACAACTAACTCTTCCCCGGCCTGTATATCACCAGGATATTTGACTCCTTTTTCCATTGGAGCAGGTACCAGGCCGGGCGGCAGTAATAATTCAATGGCTGTATCGTACAAGGGAGAACCCCCTTTATTTATCAATATAGCTTCAATTGTAAAGGGATTGGGGCTCAAACGGCCATTTATGACGCTTATATCTTCTTTTACCTGCAAATATGCGCTCAAATCTGGTGGACCGATAAATTTAATTTCCCGGATAACCTGGTTAGAATCTGTATTTTCTGCTTCTACTTTTACAGTATAAGAAGTCCTGGCCGGTATATCGGTACCCGACGGATATACATTCCATATTATCTGGGCTATTTCGCCAGATTCCAGGTCTCCCAGATTATGGGAGATTTTTTCAGTCTTTAAAGTAGCTGGTAAATCAATACTGATCCGGACATCTTTAGCTGTAATTTCAGAGGTATTTTCTACATAGGCAATTACAGGTATACTCTTATCTGGACTATCCAGTATGACTTCCGCTGGTGAAGTAATACCCAATGAAAGCAGGCCAGGTACAATGGTGATGCCACCCAGGCCATAATTGGTAATATAGCTTCGGCTTTCACCAGGTTGCAGATACTCCGGCACCCAGTACATGGCTATGGCACTATCTATTTCATATTCTCCCTTACGTAGGAATATTTCACCTGGATTAAAATCAAAATCCCAGACTCCATCTGCCATGCTGCCCCAGTCAGCCAGCTTGACCTGATCTGGAGGAGTAACCCCCGGACCGGTAAAGGTACCCTGGGAAGTTACTGATGGGTTACTTAAACTATCAAAGGCCTGCCAGAACTGAGGTAATTGTTTCTGGTAATAAATAGTATCTGTCGTAACGGCATCATTACCAATCCGGAATGGTGCCCCGTCATTTTCCCCCAACATTGTATCAAGAACAATACGCAAGCCTATTTTATGAGGCTTATTATCAATATTTTCGATCCGGTATTTAATCTGTACGGTATCATATAAACCAGTAGTTGAACTCTTAACAATCGTAAGGATTTGTTCAACAAGCAGGATATCCTTTATATTCGTTTTAGTTATGATACTGCCATTATCCACATGGGGCTCCTGAACAACTTTCCCGTATTTGCCGGCAGCCCCTGCTCTCCTCCCTGTTTCACCGCCAAAGACGTAATAATCTCCATTTAACCAGATAGTCGTATAAGATGTCCAGGGTTTTGGCCGTCCATAGACAAGGGGTTTATTATCGTCACTATCCTGGAAAGGAGCTCCACCGGTAGTCTCGATGGCAAATCTCCCCTGTCCATTCTCATCTTTATTGACAACGATAACTATATAATCATTACCCAGTCTGAGATTATTATTCTGATCTATTTCAGTGAAAAGGTCTGAACTCATTACCGGATAGCTCATGACGAGGAAGACCAGTAAATATATGAATAAAAAAGCTCTCTTAAACACTATATCCCCCCTATCTGAACAACAGGTTTCCTTCTGTATATGTTACAAAGGGATTGCCTGATTCATCTATCTGGAAATCTACTGTAATTGACATGGAATAGGGTTGTTGATATTTCTTGAACTGCCAGCCATGTTCAATGGTTAGTCTGGATACCCTGTCCATTTGTTCTACACCCGATGACTTAATGATCTCTATTCCTTCAATCAAGCCGCTGGAGGAAACATGAACCTGTATTTCCACTGTTCCTGTAACAGCCTTACCTACCAGATCCTTGGGATAAGTAATAGGTACTGCGCCAAATATAAGTTCTCCTGCACTGGGTGGTGGAGGTGGCGGAGGTGGAGTTTCTACTTTTTCCTCGACGACAGGTTTACTTTCCGCTATCTGCTGTTCAGGTTCTTCTTTTTTCTCTGCGTCAATTTCTATTTCAAAATCACTTTCTGCACTGGTCATTATCTCAGTACCTTCAGTGATGGCAGCACCAGTCTCTGTTTGAGGTTCTTCTATTTTTTCTGCCGGTATTTCCTCAACTGGAGCAGGAGGGATTGTTTCCTTTACCACAGTGGTTTCAGGTGGAGGGCTTACCTTTTCTTCTTTTCTGACTGGTTCCTCTTTAATCTCTTTAATCTCAGGTTCTTGTTGTTTTTCTTCCACTACTGTCCTGGGGGTCGTACTCTCTCTGCTGGTTGTCTGATTTCTGCTGCTTATTACTTCCTCTCTGTATTCTACCAGTTGTACAAATCCATAGCCATGTCCATAGCCATCAGATCGGCTTCCCATAACACTGAAACTTCCATAAGGGATTATTACGAAAACTAATATATGGATAAAGAGCGATAAGGCTATATAAAGATATAAACTGTTAGACTCATGTTTATAGCGCATAGTTTATTACTCCTTTTTGTCGGCTGCAAGAGCCATTTGATAGATACCTGCCTGTCGCAAACTATCCATAGCTGAGATAATGTATTCATATTTTACATTACGGTCAGCATTAATGATGGCAACAACTTGATTATTTTCAGCATAAATATCCTTTGCTATACTGGTAAGCCTATCATAACTTATCTGTTCACCTTTATAATATAAATTCCCATTATTATCTATATCAATGACAAAGTTTTCCCTTTTTTGCTCTGATACTGTAACAGCTCTGGGCAGTTGTAAATCGATTCCTGTTGGGGTTGTGCGAAAGGTTGTGAATAACATGAAAAAGATCAGAATGAAGAAGATAACATCAATCATGGGAATAATATCAATGTTGCTTTTTTTTCTAATAGTAGGCTTGAACATCATCTTCACCCCGGACCGTAATTATATCCATAATATCTATCACACTTAGATTCATCTCATGGGCTTTTGCAGAAACAAGATTTGTAAAATAGGAATAAAAGATAGCAGAGGGAATAGCGATAATCAGGCCAAAAGCTGTACTGATCAGGGCAGCTGCAATACCGCCGCTAATCTGGTCTGTAGCGGCCATCCCTAATGTACCGGTCATAATATTAAAACTTGTAATAATTCCCAGAACTGTACCAAGTAAGCCCAATAATGGGGCAATCATGGCTGCCAGGTCCAGGATAGGCAAATTTTTCTCCATTTTCCTGATCTCATCTTCACCAACAGCCTGCAATACTTCCCTGATACGTTCTGGATCTTGTTTATAATGGGATAAAGCAGCGGCCAGTAATTTAGCATTTGGTCCCCTCTCTCCTTTTAATTCATTTAAGGCAGCCAGGATATCATTCTGGGCGACCAGTAACTCAATTTTCTTTATTAAACGAAAGCTGTTGTCCCGGTATCGTAAGAAAAAGATTGCTCGTTCAATGATAACCGCCAGGCTAATAATCGAAACTATTGTCAAAGGTATAGCAGTAGGTCCACATAATACTAGAAAGTTCCATATTTTATCAAAAATCATTTGCAATCTCTCCTTTTAAGAATAATATAACTAATAATAGTTTCGACGCAAAAGGCTTTATTCCTGCTAGGAAATATTTATTAAAAAAAGCCATGTATTAGAATACATGGCGAAAAATCATATTATTTTACTGTTATATTTTTGGCATCAGCCAGTATTTCATTTAATTCTTCCCTCGTAATCTCTACTTCCCGTTCCTGCATCAGTAACCTGATATTTTCATCATACTTTTCCGTATAGCTATAGAATAATTCCTCCACTTTTTTCATCCAGTTCATGCATATTCACCTCGGCGGTTTTTGTTATTATTTTTTTGATGTAAATTTATTTTTATTCCTGTTTTTATAGAAATATTTTTATAAAAATAATAATTTGCAAATAAAAATAGCGGCGAAAAAACCCGCAATATCAGACAGAAGTCCGACGAGCAGGGAATATCTATATTTTTTAATACCTACAGCGCCAAAATAAACAGCCAGGACATAAAAGGTTGTCTCAGTAGAACCCTGTATAGTTGAGGCCAGTTTACCTATAAAGGAATCTGGCCCATATTCATTTAAAAGATATGCGGTATAGGATAAAGAAGCACTGCCGGATAAGGGACGTAAAAAGAGCAAGGGTATAACATCTACCGGGATGTTCAGGAATCCTATTAAAGGCCTTAGCCCCTTTACAATTATGTCCATTGCCCCGGAAGCCTGGATTATGTTTATGGCAATTAACATGGCTAAAATAAAGGGAAATATATTTAAGGTTGTCTTAATTCCCTCTCTGGCTCCCTCCGTAAATACCTCATAGATATTTACCTTTTTAAAAACACCATAAGAAAGGATAAAAAAAATGATTAATGGAATACTCCAGGAAGAAATAATAGAAATAAAAGCAGGCAATTTACCACTCCTCTAAGATTTATTTTCCGATACTATCCTGAAAAATTTATCAAATAATAAAGCAGTTATAGTGGAAACAAGGGTGGCAAAGATAGTCGTTATGAGAATAATGGACGGTTCTTTTGAACCACTTGCTGCCCTCAGGCTAATGAGTGTTGACGGTATAAGGGTCAGGCCTGCTGTATTTATAGCCAATAAGGTGCACATGGCAAAACTGGCCCTGTTGGAGTAATTATTTAATCTCTGTAATTCCTTCATTGCTTTAATACCCAATGGTGTCGCAGAATTCCCCAGTCCCAGTATATTGGCCGTCAGGTTCATTACAATTGCACCAGAAGCCGGGTCTTCAGTCGGTATATCGGGGAATATATATTTAAGAATCGGCCTGAGCAGTCTTCCAATCAACTCCGTTAATTTTGATTTTTCAGCAATACTCATAATTCCCATCCAGAAGGCCATTGGCCCCAGAAGGGAAATGGATAAATTGACACTATCAGAGATTGCCTTAAAGATGGCCTGTGAGATTTGTTCCATACTCCCATTGCCGGCAGCGATGATCAAACCAGAAATAATGAAAATAAACCATAAAATATTAATCATCAATAGTTCCTCCCACAAATTCCCTCTACTTATATCTCTACCCGGCCAGGTCTAAACCCATATTTTCTGAAAGAAATCTAACCAGTTTTTAAGTGATATTTTTTCTATCTCTTCCATACTGTAGCTTTTTTTCAATAATTCTTTTTTTAGATTATCCAGCTTACCCAGATCCTCCAGACCAATAGGGGTAGTTTCAATACCATCATAATCTGTACCCAGGACTACGCTTTCAATACCAACCAATTTCCTAATATAATCTATATGCCTGATCACATCAGATATATCTGCTTTTTTATTATTTGCTAAAAATTCAGGCTCAAAATTAATGCCTATTAACCCACCATTACGGGCAATGGCCTTAATCTGCTCATCGTCCAGATTTCGCCTATGGCTACAAATACTCATAACATTAGAATGGGAAGCCAGGAATGGTTTTCTGGCTATCTTTACTATATCCCAGAAACCGGCAGGTGCTATATGTGATACATCCAGGATTATACCTCTATCCTCCATTTCTCTGATGATTTTTTTCCCCTGAAGGGTCAGTCCTCCATTGGTCTCCAGTTCAGCTATACCGTCAGCAAATTGATTTCTCTGGTTCCAGGTCAAGGATATCATTCTGACTCCCAACCGGTAAAATATCCTCAAGGCACTTTCATCAAAGATTCCTTCCCCGCCTTCAAGGGCCAGCAATACACCAATTTTATTACTTTCCAAAATCCTCTCTATATCTTTCGGCCCTTCTACCAGTTCAAGCTCTTCACTGGACTCAATTAAATTATGGAATCGATCAATCAATTGGATAGTTCTCTGTAGGGCTAAAAAGGGTTTATACTTGCTTTCCACAAAAACTGCAAATACGGCCAGTTTAACATTGGCCTTTTTCATTTTTACTATATCAACATGAAAATCTTCATTACTAAAAAAATTATAATCTTTTTTACGGTCATAATTCATCAATGTATCTATATGACCAATAAAGGTCTTCATATTCTCACCCCCATAAAAAAATAATGGCCTTGCGGCCATTTTATAACTTTTATAATATTAAAAATATAAAGTTTTTATGAAAAGAAAGATAATTTGATAGGCTTAGCGAGGCTCAACAATTAATTTAATAGCTGTCCTTTCCTCGCCATCGATCTCGATGTCTGTAAAAGCCGGTATGCAGATTAAGTCAATTCCACTGGGTGCTACAAAACCTCTGGCTATTGCTACTGCTTTAATACCCTGGTTTAGTGCCCCAGCCCCAATAGCCTGTAATTCTGCACTTCCCCTTTCCCTTAATACCCCTGCTAATGCACCTGCTACTTTATTGGGACTTGATTTTGCTGATACTTTTAATACTTCCATGTTAGTCAAATACCTCCTTGTGTATAATAGATAAATTCTATTCTTATATATTATATTAGTCATGTGCAAAAAAATTCCTGCATATTTAGTAAAAAAATTCAAAAATTATTTTTAAAAATTCTGATTCTATTAATGCTATTACTGCGTCCAGTTTTTTCGTTTATATCTATTATAGCACCTTCCAGCTTATATTTCCCATCTTTTTTTATCTTGTATCTCTCCGGTATTTGTGTTTTAAATCTGTATATAACACTTTCTACTTCCATTCCTAATATTGAATCACAGGCTCCACACATTCCCAGATCTGTTATATAGGCAGTGCCTTCAGGTAAAATCCTATCATCGGAGGTCTGAATATGGGTATGTGTCCCTACCAGAACAGCTACCTGGCCATCTACATAATGGGCAAAGGCCAGCTTTTCCGCTGTTGCCTCAGCATGAAAGTCTATAATGATTATATCGGATTTTTTCTTTATTTCTTCAATATATTGGTCAAAGATATCAAAGGGAGAATTATTACCATTCATAAAAACCTGCCCGATAAAATTTACTACAGCGATGTTATAGTCTTTCCATTTGATCACTGTCCAGCCTCTGCCTGGTGACTGCAAATTAAAATTCAGGGGCCTGATAATCCTCTCTTCTTTATCGATAATTTCCAGTATAGATCTATTATCCCAGGTATGATTGCCCATAGTAAGGACTGCTATCCCATATGAAAACAATTCTTCTGCAACATCTTTAGTCAAGCCAAAACCTCCAGCAGCATTTTCACCATTCGCAAGAACAAGATCAATTTTATTTTCAGCAATAATTTCCGGTAAAAGCTCGCCTATAACCTGGCGCCCCGGCCTCCCTACAATATCACCTAGAAAAAGGACTCTCACAAAAATCTTCCTTTCCAGTTATATATTCAAAAAAGGGCTCCTTAAAGGAGCCCGGATATTCAAATTTATTTTGCATATTCTACGGATCTGGTTTCTCTGATGACTACTACCTTTATCTGGCCGGGATAATCAAGATTGTTTTCAATATCCCTGGATAGATCTCTGGCCATTTTACTGGCAGTAATATCATCAATCTGTTCAGATTCAACTATAACCCTTAATTCTCTACCAGCCTGGATTGCATAGGCGTTTTCAACGCCTTTATAGCTATTCGCTATTTTTTCTAATTCTTCCAGTCTTTTAATATAAGACTCCAGCGTTTCCCTTCTTGCTCCAGGTCTGGCAGCGGAAATTGCGTCAGCAGCAGAGACAAGTACTGCTTCGATCGAGTTAAATTCAATATCACCATGATGAGCTTCAATACAATGAATTACCTTTTCAGATTCGCCATATTTACGGGCAAGATCAACACCGATTTTAATATGTGGTCCTTCCACTTCATGATCCACTGCTTTTCCTATATCATGAAGTAAGCCACCCCGTTTCGCAAGGGTCACATCAGCTCCAAGCTCGGCAGCCATAATTCCTGCCAGATAGGATACTTCCAGTGAGTGTTGTAATACATTTTGCCCATAACTTGTTCTAAAATGAAGTCTGCCTAAGAGTTTTATCAACTCGGGATGTAATCCATGTACACCTGCATCGAATGTAGCCTGTTCACCAAGCTCTTTGATATGTGCTTCCAGCTCATTCCTTGCCTTTTCAACCATCTCTTCAATACGGGCCGGATGAATTCTTCCATCAGCAATTAGTTTTTCCAGAGCAATTCTGGCCACTTCTCTTCTAATCGGGTCAAAACCAGAAATCACCACAGCCTCAGGTGTATCGTCGATAATCAGGTCTATACCGGTTAAATTCTCCAGTGTCCGGATAGTCCTTCCTTCCCGCCCAATGATTCTGCCTTTCATTTCGTCATTTGGCAGGCTTACTACAGAGATAGTTGTTTCAGCAACATGATCAGCAGCACATCTCTGGATTGCCAGCGAGATAATCTCCCGGGCTTTTTTCTCGGCCTCTTCTTTTAGCTTGAGTTCTTTCTCTTTAATCAATTTTGCAAATTCGTATTCCAGTTCCTCTTCAACTTTTTTGAAGAGAAACTCTTTTGCCTCATTTTCTGTAAATTTAGAAATCTGCTCTAAAGTTTGAATTTCCTTATCCTTTAAGGCAACTATTTCTTTTTCAAGGTTGTTTAAGTGATTTTCTTTATCCCTTATACTCTGTTCCTTTCTCTCAATAACCTCTGCCCTTTTATCCAGAGATTCTTCTTTGTGCATTAAACGGTTTTCCAGCCTCTGTAATTCACTGCGCCTTCTCTGATTTTCTCTGTCTGTTTCTTCCTTTATTCTATGAGCAGTTTCTTTTGCTTCAAGGATTATTTCCCTATGTTTTGATTCTGCCTCACGAGTGGCTTCTTCAAGAATTTTCTTTGCTTCTTCTTCTGCAGTCTGTATTTTAGCTTCAGCAATATATTTTCTAACAAGATAACCTATAAGGATACCTATAGGGATAGAGATCAAAACATATATTACACCTCCACTAATCCTATTCACCCCCTATCTTTAATTGTAAATATATATCGAACTTATCTTGAAATCGGGAAAACGCCTGATATTATTTTATATCTTTTCCTTACAACTGTCAAGAAAACAGCACTATATAAAGAAAAAGATGTGTCTTAACACATCTTTTTCTCATGAAGGATAAGAATTATTTCTCCTATTATATCTGGGGAAAAACCCTTATTATAAAGATATCTTTTCAATTTATTTGTGTCTTTATCGCGGCTATTTAAATTTAACCATTTCCGGGCCAGAGAAAGCCCCATTTCCAGCTCTTTTTCCGGATCCAGTAAGTCTTTCAGGGTCCTTTCAATAATTTCCTCCCCTATCCCTTTAGCAGCAAGCTCCTTTATCAATAAATATCTACCCCTGGGCCGGTGTTTTAAACGGTATTTTATCCATTTACAGGCAAAATCCCTGTCATTCAAATATCCAGCATCCTGGAGATACTCAATGGCCTCATCTATTTTTTCTTCCCGATAACCTTTTTGCAGGAGCCTTTCCTTCAGTTCATAAGAACTACGTTCCCGGTATGATAATAAATTGAAAATTTGATCTTTTATTTCCTGTAATTCTTTATCCACTATTCTTCTTCACCAGCTGCAGTTTCTTCTTCGATTAGTCCCAGGCCTTCTCTGATCTTCCTGTCTATTTCCTCCATCAGGTCAGGATTATCTTCCAGGAATTTTTTAGCATTTTCCCTACCTTGTCCTAATCTTTCATCTCCATAGGAATACCAGGAGCCGGCTTTATCAATAATTCCCATTTCTACACCTATGTCCAGGATACAACCGGAAGTAGAAATACCTGTTCCATACATGATATCAAAGGTGGCCTGTTTGAAGGGCGGGGCAACTTTATTTTTTACAACCTTTACAACAGTCTGGGCCCCGATGGATTCATCACCATCTTTTATGGTCTGGGTACGCCTGATTTCCATTCTGACGGAAGCATAGAATTTTAACGCCCGGCCGCCAGGTGTAGTTTCAGGATTACCGAAGATAACACCAACTTTTTCCCTGATTTGATTGATAAATATACAGGTTGTCTTTGTTTTACTGATAGCACCGGACAATTTTCGCATAGCCTGGGACATTAAACGGGCCTGTAAACCCACATGGGTATCGCCCATCTCTCCATCTAACTCTGCTTTCGGTACCAGTGCTGCTACGGAGTCGATTACTATGACATCGATGGCATTACTTCTAACAAGGGCCTCTGCTATTTCCAGCGCTTCTTCGCCATTATTGGGCTGTGAGATAAGCAGGCTATCAATATCTACACCCAGGTTTTCAGCATAACGGGGATCAAGAGCATGCTCCGCATCAATAAAGGCAGCAATACCTCCCCTTTTTTGTGCCTCAGCGATTATATGTAAGGCCAGTGTTGTTTTACCTGAGGATTCTGGACCGTAGATCTCTATGATACGGCCCCGTGGTACTCCCCCTACCCCTAAAGCAACATCCAGCGTTAATGCACCTGTAGGAATAGTCTCAATGTTTAAAGCAGTAGCATCTCCCAATTTCATGATAGAGCCCTGCCCGAACTGTTTTTCAATCCTCTTTATAGCCATTTCCAGGGCCTGTTCTTTTTCGCTCTTAGACAATGAAATTCACCTCTTCCAATTTTTATCTAAACTAATTATAGAACATTCGTTCACAAAAAGCAAGGGTTTAATCTCTGTTTTCCATTAAATTAATGCTATAGAGCTCTTTATATATAGGGCCCTCTCTCTTTAGAATGCTTAGCATCAGGCTGATTTTATCAATTTTCATTTCAAAAGCGGAGAAATCGAGCTGCCGGTATTCCTTTAATATAGTGGAAATCTTTCCTCTATCGGCTTTGTCCTTTACTCTTCCGATAGTAAGGTGAGCTGTGTAGGATGAAGAGGGATTACCGGAAAATTGTTCTTCCAGTTCCTTATATAGTTTCTGTAAAATATCATTTTTGTCATCGATACCCACATAAATAACTCTGGGTTTTTCTAAAGCAGGAAAAGCAGCAATCCGGGAAAATTTAATGGATTGCTGCCTGTTATTTGTCGCTACAGAGGAGATTATCTCTTTTATCTTACCAATCTCCTTCTCCTCTATTTCACCTAAAAATTTTAAAGTAATATGCCAGTTTTCCTTTCTTACCCATCTTATATCCCCGCGAATCTCTTCCTGTAGATCAGTGATTTTACTGTGGATTCCTTCCTTTATAAGGGCTGGTATGTTGACTGCTATAAATAGGCGCAAGGCTTATTCCCCCTGTAGTCTGTTTAATAACAATCTTGCTTCATTATTACTACTGTCCAGGTGCAAGGTCTTACGCAACTCTTCGATGGCTGCTTCCTTCATGCCCATCTGAATATAGGCCAAGGCCAGGCGGAAATGAGCATCAGGATATTCTGGATTATATTCCAGTGCCTTCAGATATTGGGCCATTGCTTTGTAGGTTTCTTCATTTTTCAGGTATAGGTCACCAAGGGACAAATAAGCCCGTACGTAACTTCTGTTATAGCTGATGGCCTGTTCATAATAATTTATGGCCAGCTCATAATTTTGTTCAACTCTGTTATATATTTCGCCCAGGTAATAATAAGCCTGATAAATATTGGGATTTTCGTTTATTACCCGCCGGAATTCCTCTATAGCCTTTTGATAATCCCTGTTATGATAATAAGCCAGGGCCAGGTTTGTTCTAATAGCAACCATGGTGCTATCCAGATTCAGACCCCTGCTTAATACATCAATAGCTTTTGTATATTCCCCTTTTTCCAGATAGATGTCACCCAGATTGATGTATATAGAGATATTATCTGGATTATTCTGCAGGGCTTTTGCATAAAGGTCCAGGGCAGCGTCCAGTTTGCCGGCCTCTTTATAAATAGTGGCCAGATTTATATAATCTGAAACAATATGGCCTTTTTTAATGGCAGTTTCATATTGCTCTGCTGCCAGTTCCAGGTTACCCAGCCCCTGGTAGGCCATGGCAAGATCACTGTGTAATCGGGCTGATGAAATACCAAGGCTTTTAGCCTTTTCCAGTTCTTTTCTGGCTTCATTATAGAAGGGGCTATCATAGGTCTGATCTTTATTCAGATATAGTTCACCCAGCTTCCAGTGAATCATGCCAAAACTATACCCTTTTTCCGCCAGTAAATTAATATTACCTTTAGCTTTAACTATGTCCTTCAGTTCCAGATAGGATAAAGTCTGATAGTATAATGCTTCTATATTATTTTCATCCTCTATTAAGACTTCCTGGAATTTTTCAACAGCCTCTCTGTACATCTTATTGTAATAATCATTTATCCCCTGTAGAAACAAATTATCTTCTGCCCTTATCAGTAAAGAAGAAAAGGTAAAAAGGACAATTAAAACAATCAAAGTCTTAAAATATTTATTTCTCACCAGACTCTGCCTCCTTTTATTAATTTCTCTGTTTTCAATAGCCGGAAAGAAATTGTAAAGATAGTTATATTATTCTCTAATATCTATGCAAAATCCTCTTTTCCGGAAATGTATTTATATGTAAAATATAAAGCATATTCTGTACTCTGCCATTTATTTTCTTCCCGGTCTCCTTTTAATTCCAACCTGTATACTTCCACATCCTCCTGAAAAGCAAGGCCAATATAGACAAGGCCGACCGGCTTCTCTTTACTGCCTCCGTCTGGTCCGGCAATCCCGGTTATGGCTATACCCAGATCTGTATTCAGGAGCTTTTTGATATTGACAGCCATTTCCCTGGCTGTCTCTTCACTCACTGCACCATATTTAGCTAAAGTATCCCTTTCTACCTGTAATTGTTTTACCTTTACTTCATTACTATAGGCAATGATTCCGCCCATAAAATAGGCAGAACTGCCGGGTACATCAGTAATCCTGCTGCCCAGGAGCCCGCCGGTGCAGGACTCGGCCACCGCAATGGTTAAATTCCTCCTGGCCAGTTCTTCACCCAATATCAACTCTAAATTCTCTTTTAAAATCTCTCTCATTTTCCCACTCTTTCCTCTTACTTTATATTAATCATATTATAACATATTTAAAAGATATTTTTAATTTTCATTCTACATAAAAAAAAGCCTGTTAATTATCTAACAGGCTATTCAGGCCACTTTTTCTTCTGTTAATAGTTCCCTTAATTTATCACCGGAGAAACTTTCCTGGGCAAGCAGTTCCCCTGCTATCTTTTCTATCAATTCTTTATGCTTCTCAATAATTATCTTTACCTCTGCCTCTATACGCCTTAATATAATAGACATTTCCTCATATAGAACCTTCTCCGGAATGGTATCCTTATCTACAACTCCTAGTTCACTCATACCTGCTTCGATCATGATTTTAACCAGTCTGGTTGCCTGTTTAAAATCATTGCTTGCACCGGTACTTTTACTTGCCAATAATACTTCTTCTGCTACAGAGCCGGCAATGGCAATACTGATCTGTTTTTCCAGATAATCCTTAGTGTGCAGATACAGATCATCAGCCGGATTATGCCGTACATAGCCCAGTGCCCTACCCCGGGAACTGATACTTATAACAGAAACAGAACCGGGATTCATGATTTCGCCAAGCAAGGCATGCCCTGTTTCATGGATGGCCACCCTTTTTAGCTCTTCTTTATTCGGTTTCCTATCCAATTTTTCACCCATTATCACTTTATCAATGGCTTCTATAAAATGTTTCTGACAAATAAAGGGGCTCTTCTCCCTTAAAGCAAGTATTGCTGCCTCATTGGCCAGGTTTTCCAGATGGGCACCGGAAAAGCTAAAGGTCTCCCTGGCTATCTCTTCAAGGTCCACCTTCGGAGACAGGGGTTTATTTGCTGTATGAATCTTCAGGATGCTCAATCTCCCATCTTTATCGGGCAGGTCTACATTTACAATCCGGTCAAAACGGCCAGGTCTCAATAAAGCTGGATCCAGTACATCCATCCTGTTGGTGGCTGCCATTATCAGTATCTGCACATCATCATCGATAGATAAGCCATCCATTTCCACCAGCAATTGGTTTAAAGTCTGGTCATATTCCATATGGCTGCTTACCTGTCCCCTGGTACTGCCCAGGACATCTATTTCATCAATAAAAATAATGGCACTATTTTTACCACTCTTTCTGGCACTATTGCGGGCATTTTTAAACAAATTCCTTATCCTCTTCGCCCCCAGGCCAGCGTACATCTCTATAAACTCACTGCCTGATGCAGAGATAAAAATAGAATCTGTATAATGAGCTGCTGCCTTCGCTAAAAGGGTTTTACCGGTACCGGGAGGCCCGTTCAATAAAATACCCTTTATCGCCCTGATCCCCATCTCTTTTATAGCCGGTAAGTCTTTTAAAAAATCAAGGGCTTCTAAAAGCTCTTTTTTGGCAGTCTCCTGGCCGCCTATTTCCTTAAAATCGATCAGGGGTATCTTTTTAGTATCAGTATTAGTATCCATTCTTTCTACTCCACCAGTACCCAGCTGCCAGACAAAATAGGCCAGAAAACCAAGAAATAGAAATGGAAATATATTAAAACCCTGGATAATTAAAATAATAATTACCCCCAATAAAATCCCTAAAGCTAATTCTCCTAACATTTATTCACCCTCCTTCCTTTATTCCAATATCATTATAGGGAATCCTGTAATAAAATGAATGATTATCTTTATCTAATTGAAGATAAACAGCCTGCCTGTCAACCCGGACCAAGTATCCATCCAGTTCCTCTCTTCTGAGGATATCATCAATATTCTTTTTCATCTCCAGAAACCTTCCGGTACTTATACCTTCATAAAGGGCAAAGTGCACCTGATAATAGATCTCTCTCAGTTCATTATCACTGTCGTTAATAATTATAATATCAGTATTCTTTTCACCCTTTACATTCTCCATAATTCCCTCTATCTCTTGATAAAGTTCGTAAAAATCTATACCGGGCAAAAAGCTTACCTGCAGTTCAGTACCCTTTTTATTTTCTAAAATCTCTATCTCTTTAATTCCTTCCAGAGAAGCAAGTTCATTTCTCAAAGGTTTATCAATCCGATATATAGCCAGTAAATATCGGGCAGCAAAAAAGAGGCCCACTATAAGCAGGGTAACAATTATAACAATATATAGTTTTATGCCTCTAAATTCCATGTTCTACTCTCCTTTCTATAAGGCTTACCTGTTAATTATAACACCAGATACCGGCGTATAACAAATGTAATCTCTGGAAGAAAAAAAGAGGATAAAACTAATTATCCTCTGCGAAAAAGTCCAATTCTGCTTTCTTAAAATAATCCACCCCCGAGATAATGGTAACCACTACCGCAAGCCAGAGCATTATCTCTTTTAGATAAAGGGGTAATGAGATGATATCCGGATCCAGGATTACCGCGATTATGGCAAATATCTGCAGGTTTGTTTTCCATTTTCCCCACTTGCTGGCTGCAATTACCTTCCCTTCACTGGCAGCTACGACCCGTAAACCAGTTACAGCAAATTCCCTTCCAATTATTATTATGGCAATCCAGGGTGATATCTCTTCCATGGCCACAAGAGAAATAAGGGCAGAAGAAACCAGTAATTTATCAGCCAGCGGGTCAACTATCTTGCCAAACTTGGTTATCACCTTATTTTTCCTGGCGATATACCCATCCAGACAATCTGTAATTGCAGCTATAATAAATATAATTAAAGCGAAAACTTTATAAATTAAGTTATGATTACTTCCTACCAGAAGGAAAAACATAAAAAGAGGTACAAGGATTACCCGAATCAAAGTAATTCTATTTGCCAGGTTTAACTTCAGTTTTTTCATTCACTGTCTCTCCTATTAAATCATATTCAAAGGCTTCTGTAATCCTGCATGATACAATATCGCCTTTTTTAAGCTTCCCGTATTCAGGGATATAAACCATATTATCAACCTCTGGAGCATCATATCTTGTGCGTCCAATGGCATATTCATCATTTAACTCATCAATCATAACTTCCAGGACTTTGCCTACATATTTCTGGTTATTATTATAGGCTATCTCCTGCTGTATCTCCATCAGTCTATGAAATCTTTCCTCTTTAATTTCTTCTGGAACCTGTGGTTCTAATTTTGCCGCTGCTGTGCCTTCTTCCCTGGAATATTTAAAGACTCCCAGCCGGTCAAATCTAACTTCCTTTACAAAATCCAGCAGGTCTGCAAAATCTTCCTCTTCTTCACCGGGAAAACCGACGATCAATGATGTCCTGAGGACTATATCAGGTATAATATCCCTTATTTTCTGGATTAATTCCAGTAACTCTTCCCTGCTGCCCCGCCGGTTCATCAGTTTTCTGATTTTATTTGATGAATGTTGTATTGGCAAATCTAGATAATGACAGATCCGGTCATCTTCATTCATCAAATCCAGCAATTCGAGGGGCAAGGTTTCAGGGTAACTATATAAAAGACGGAGCCACTGAAATTCCTTGTTTTTCAGTATCTCTTTTATTAATTCAGGCAAAACCCTTCTTCCATAGATATCTTCACCATAACGGGTCAGGTCCTGGGCAATGAGGATAATCTCCTTTATCCCCTTTGTGGTTAAAAAGTCTATCTCTTTTTTGATATCTTCTATATTTCTGCTGTAAAAGGGGCCTCTTATTTTGGGAATAATGCAGTAACTGCAATGATTACTACATCCCTCGGCAATCTTCACATAGGCAAAATGAGAATCACTTATTATCCTGGGCTCATTTGCCCGGTATTTATAGGCTGGTTCACCAACACCATTGAATCTCTTTTTTGCCAGTACAGCATTTATGGCCTCATTGATATTCCCAAAGGTCCCTGTGCCCAATATTACATCTACTTCAGGGATTTCTTCTAAAATAATATCCTTATAACGCTGGGTCAGGCAGCCAGTGACTATTATCCCCTTTAGCTGGCCCTGCTTTTTTAATAAGGCCAGTTCCAGTATTGTTTCGATGGATTCTTCCTTTGCATCCTGGATAAATCCACAGGTATTCACAATGGCTATATCTGCCTCAGCTGGCTCCTTTACTAATTTTAAATCTTTATTATTGGCAATTAATCCAAGCATCAATTCACTATCAACCTGGTTTTTTGCACAACCTAATGAAATGAGAGCAATTCCCGGCATATATTGATATACTCCTTTTTTTAGCATATAAAAATAAATGCTGAGGTGATACCCCAGCATTAAAGTATGGTCGGGCTATCGAGATTTGAACTCGAGACCTCTACACCCCCAGTGTAGCGCGCTACCAAGCTGCGCCATAGCCCGTCAAGCAATTTTTATTATATATATTTCTTTCACTTTTGTCAAGCCTATCTTATAAAATCTTTCTTTTTTAATAAATCAACGGTTTTTTCCACATCATCTGTGACCAGAAAGACTTCCTGTACAGCTGAGCTATTCTTGCCCAGTAATTTAATGCCACTCCCGGTATCATATTTCAACTGCAAATAAGCCGGTATCCCGCTGCCTTTTCTCCTGTTTATCCTGCCGGGTATGATGCTTTTAACGTAGGGTATTTTTGCAATCTCCTCAAGTAGAGGTAGTAGGTCTTCGATGATGGTATGTTCCTGCTTTATCTTATTCTCCCTATATTTATTTGCCAAGGTAAATCACATCCATTCATTGAGATTATAACATTTACTATAAATTTTAGCAAGTAAAAGGGCCCAAAATATCTGGACCCTTTTATTTTAATTTCACCAGGTGGTAAGTTTTCTTTCCTCTCCTAAATAAGAGTTTCTTTTCCTCATCAAAATGTTCCAGGGTTATATCCATTTCCGCATCTTCCAATACCTCTTCATTAAGATAGATACCACCCTGTTTGATCAACCTTCTGGCTTCACTGTTTGAGGATACCAGGCCAATGTCCTTTAAGAGGTGTACTACATAATAACCCTCAGCAAATTTATCTTCTTCTATCTCTGTAGTGGGGACAGAACCAGACAGTGAACCTTCAGCGCTGAATAAGGACCTGGCTGCTTTTTGAGCCTTTTCTGCCTCCTCCTCACCATGGATCATTTTTGTAACTTCAAAAGCCAGCACTTCTTTTGCTTTGTTAATTTCAGCATCCTGCAGGCTGCCCAATCTCCTGACTTCATCCATAGGCAATTCAGTCAATAAGGCCAGGCATTTTTCCACATCGGCATCATCAATATTTCTCCAGTATTGATAGAAATCATATGGTGATGTCTTATCGGGATCCAGGAATAAGGCACCTTTCTCAGTTTTCCCCATCTTCTTACCTTCACTGGTGGTAAGGAGGTTAAAGGTCAATACATTTGCATTGGCCCTTTCCTTTTTCCTGATTAGATCAATCCCTCCCAGCATATTTGACCACTGGTCATCACCGCCAACCTGGAGTACACAGTCATACTTCCTGTATAGCTGCAGGAAATCATAGGACTGAAGAACCATATAGTTAAATTCCAGTAAGGTCAGGCCTCTTTCCATCCTTGATTTATAACACTCAGCAGTTAGCATCCTGTTGACGGAAAAGTGGACAGCTATTTCCCTCAGGAAGGGGAGGTATTTTAAATCCCTCAGCCAGTCGGCATTATTCACCATAATGGCTTTTCCTTCGGAAAAATCCAGAAATTTGGAGATCTGGACCTTGATAGCCTCTGCATTTTTATCCAGTTCCTCAATGGTCAGCATTTTCCTCATCTCATCTTTTCCTGAGGGGTCACCGATTGAGGCTGTACCACCGCCTACTAAAGTGATTACCCGGTGGCCTGCTTTCTGCAGATGACGGAGGGCCATCAAGGTAACAAAGTGCCCTATGTGCAGGCTGTCTGCTGTTGGATCATAGCCGCAGTAAACGGTTATTTTCTTATTGTTCAGCCAATCCCTTACTTCTTCTTCATTACTGCATTGAGCAATAAAGCCTCTTTCCTTAAGTAGGTCAAAAACATTTTCCATAGAAACACCCCCAAATAATAAAAATCTATAAATCAAAAAAGACCTACAGCCCAATAAGGACGAGCAGGTCTCTCGTGGTACCACCTTATCTTCACACCATATAAAAAATAACATGGTGCCTCTTGTCAATTTATCGGTTGAATCCGCAATGCTCTCACATTGAAACTCCAGACTGTAATTCACCCCATTATAAAGACGGGGTTACTGCGGTCCTTCATCGTTTACATAGATATTAATTTTTATAATATATTAATATAAAAAGCCAAAATTGTCAAGAAAAAAGCAGGAAATAAGGCTTTTACAGATAAAATAAATATGTAGTTTTTAAATAACAAAGAAAGGTGTGGTTCTAATGATTTTGGGTATAGATATTGGTGGTACTACAACAGATCTGGCCGGTTTTGCCGGCGATAAATTACTGGATGTCATCAGCGTTAAAGCCAGTGATCCACTGGCTTCTGCCTCCGGCGCCCTGGGGAAATTTATAAATAAACATAATATACCTTTAAGCGAAATTAAAAAAATAGCCATAACCGGTGTCGGTTCCAGCTTTATAAATATGAATCTCTTTGGTATTGAAACCGTAAAGATCAATGAATTTACTTCCATTGGTTTAGGTGGTACCTATCTGGTACAGGTAGACAATGCAATAGTAGTCAGTATGGGTACAGGGACAGCCTTCGTGCGGGTTGACAATGGTCAGGTAAGGCATCTGGGCGGGACAGGTGTAGGTGGAGGGACATTAATGGGTTTATGTAAAGAATTACTCCATACCCTTGATTTTAAGAAGATTTTAGAAATGACCGAAAAGGGTGACCTTAGTAAAGTGGATTTACAATTGGGGGATATCTCCCAGGAGGAAATCGGCACACTGCAGAAATGGATAACCGTTTCTAATTTTGGCAAGAGTAGTGATGATGCCACAAAAGAAGATCTGGCAGCTGGTGTATTTAATATGGTATTTCAGACTATCGGTATGCTCTCTATTTTTGCTGCCCGAATGGAAGGTGACAAAAATATTATCTTTACCGGCCAGTTAGCCAATATCCCCTATGGCCAGAAGGTGTTAAAAAGCCTGATTGAGGCAAAGCTCTTTGACGGTAATTTTCAGTTTCCTGAATATGCGGAGTTTTCCACTGCCATCGGTGCAGCCATCTATCTGATGAAAAATAATCTATAATAAAAAAAAATGGCAGGGGTGGCAGGACTTGAACCCGCAGCCAACGGATTTGGAGTCCGCTACTCTACCACTTGAGCTACACCCCTGCAATACAAGGATATTATATAACGAAAATCGAAGTTTGTCAAATTTTCCTCAGATTTTATTTCTGTAGACCGGCACTTCAGCAATCCATCCCTTTACCTTTCCATATCTGATCAGCTTATCAATAAAATAGATTTCATTAAATAAGAGGTCCTTGAAAAAATCCATCAGTTTGTCATTAATGACCAGTTCCATTAAGGCAAAACCATGGGTAGTACTGGCTTTCATCATTGAATCCAGGATAATATTAAATATAAATTTGTCATCAAAATTCTCCTTTGTTTCCGGAGTAGGTATATTTCTCGGATGTTTACCAGGCAGGCTTACTCCATAATTGAGTAAAAGGTTCTCCAATTCCTTGCTCTGTTTTTCCAGGATCTTTATACCTGTAGTCAATATAAGGTTAAATTCAGGGTCATTGACATAACTGTTATAAATCTTGGTCATCTGAATGTGCAGATACCTGTAATATAAATGACTCCAGAGCTCCCATATTTCATTGGCAGCCACAATCTCTTTCCCTCTAACATCTGGATAAAGGGGAGGGTTTTCGATCCAGCCTTTAACCTTCATATATTTCACAAAATTAAAGAATTTTGCTACCTCTTCTTTGGTCAGGCTTATTAATATTTCCCGTAAATTATCATTATAAATTATCTCATTGATTATTTTCATACATTTACTCAGTAATAATTTCATCAGGTTGTGTATCAGACGGGCAATCTGTTTATCACTTGCTATCTCAGGAATACCGGAAGCAGGCACATCCGTTTTACTGGGTTCCGGGCTTTTTATGGAAAATTTGCTTAATTCTTTTTCCAGTACGTTTACCTGTTGTTTATAGGAATCTTCCAATCTTTTTAAGATATACTTGAAATCCTTATCGTGGGCAAAGGCAGATAAGAACTGCAGATTATTGATCATCAAATAACTGGACTGGGCTTTTGCCCAGATCCTGTGTACTTCCTGAACACTTAATTGGGATTGTATCAGATGGGTTTTTGTTTTCATACAATTCCTCCATAATAATCTTTAGGAATAGTATATTTCATTTTAAAAAAATATTAGCTGGAATAAAAAAAGAACCATCCCTTTAGAAGGATGGTTCTTTTCATATTTTCTGGAGCTAACGACCGGACTTGAACCGGTAACCTGCTGATTACAAGTCAGCTGCTCTGCCAATTGAGCTACGTTAGCATTATTTGGCAGGGGTGGCAGGACTTGAACCCGCAGCCAACGGATTTGGAGTCCGCTACTCTACCACTTGAGCTACACCCCTATTAAGTTGACGGCAAGTTTAATTATATAAAATACTTTTAATCTGGTCAAGTTATTTATCTATCAATATTACTCGTTTTACAAAAATAAATGCCTTTTTCTTTTTCTTTTAACGGTATTTCTTTAAAATACTTTCTTTTTAAATCCTGTTGACTAAACTGGATTTTTATATTATAATTAATTATGCTTCTTGAGTGAGGGCCCATAGCTCAGTTGGTCAGAGCAACCGGCTCATAACCGGTCGGTCCCAGGTTCGAGTCCTGGTGGGCCCACCAATTTTTAAAAGCTATCTCAAAAGAGATAGCTTTTTTATTTTCTTACATCTTTACTGCCTTCCTGAATAAATTACCTAATTCATTAAATCTCTCCTCTAATTCCCTCTCATCATTTGCTTCTACTAAAATACTGAGAATATCCTTTTCCAGATTATTCATTCTTTCCGTATCCATTAAAATATTATCCATATTTCCTATAACAGATTTAAAAAGCTTTATTTTATCATATAATAGTTTCAGAATCTTCTCTTCCACTGTATCTATAGTAAAAAGGTTATAGATATTAACATCACTGGTTTGACCGAGTCTGTGTATCCTGCCAATCCGTTGTTCCAGTTTCATTGGATTCCAGGGCAAATCATAATTTATGAGATTTTTGCAGAACTGTAGATTTATCCCCTGGCTTCCGGCCTCTGTACTGATTAAAATATCTTTTTGCTGCTGGAAGAGATATTTAATATATTCTTTTCCACTATTGCTGAAACTGCCATTAAAAAGCATCACCTTATAGCCCTGTTCTTCCAGAAACCTTGCTATATATATCTGGGTTGCCTTATATTCGGTAAAAATTATTGTCTTACCCTCTACTTCTTTTAATATTTCCATAACCTTTTTCATTTTAGAATTTATCTTAATTTCTTTAGCCAGGGCCAGTATCTCATCAAAAACCGGGAAATACTCTTTTCCACTGGATAATGTTTTTAATAAAGCAAAGGAACTGCTACAGACCTCCCGCTGATAGGTTATCAGATTCAGGATACTCATCTTGCCGGCCCGTCTTCTCCAGTATTCCTTTTTTACAAAATCAGTAACCAGCCAGTATAATTTCTCTTCTTTTTCTGTTAATTTTACTGGTATATTATGAATAATTCTTTCTGGAAATATTAGCCCTGTATCCTGATGGGTATTTCTAATCATAATTTTATCTAATTCCTTCTTTAGCAGGTTACTGTTTCTTACCAGGTGTTTTCCGGCTACATATTTTCTTTTAAAATCTTCTACATCTGGATAAAGATCAGGATGCAGTATACTTATTAAACTATATAATTCCTCCAGGTTATTCTGGATAGGCGTAGCCGTCAATAAAAGGCAATATTTCTTCTTTAAACCATTAACGAAACGCCAATTAAGGGTCTTTCTATTTTTAAGACAATGGGCTTCATCCACAATAACCATATCAAAATCTATTTCATTCAGATAACGGGCATGTTCTTCTCTTTTGGCCAGATCCAGGGAAGCAATCTGATGATCAAAATAGTCCCAGGCCCTGACCTTTCTATTGAAAAAGACAGTTTTAATGCCTATTTTATTTACCAGTTC
This sequence comes from Halanaerobiales bacterium, assembly GCA_025451675.1. Classification (GTDB taxonomy): domain Bacteria; phylum Bacillota; class Halanaerobiia; order Halanaerobiales; family DTU029; genus DTU029. The sequence continues at coordinate 132,249 of JANWJZ010000077.1, forward strand.
GTTGGTCCACTGAAAACCCAGCGATGCTGGCACGAGTATTAAAAATTTTTTTACCAGTCCTCTTTCCAGATATTCTTTTAAAATCATTCCTGCGGCAATGGTCTTTCCTAAACCTACTTCATCTGCCAGGATGGCCCGGCCATCCATTTCATCTATCACTTTTCTTAAAGTCCATTGCTGATGAGGTAGCAGGTCTATCGTTTCGTTAATTGCAATTATCTATCACCTCTTTCTATAGACTTCCTTAATATTTTTCCTTGCTGCATAATTTTAATACTGCATATTTTTTTACAATAATGATTTTATTTTAATGTTAAATAATATTATAACTTGACATTTTTATTTAAATATTGTATAGTGAATTTAAATTCATTATGATACTGAATTAAGATTCATTTAAATATAAACTAAAATTTCTTTCATAAATATTTCTCTCCTGTTTTTTTTATAAAGGGGGTGTCTCTCCAGATGGTCTTACTTTAATAAGTAATCTGTCGACTTATTTTTATTATTAATTACA
>JANWJZ010000078.1 GCA_025451675.1 Halanaerobiales bacterium
AGTTATAAAGACCAGACCTATAATTGCATTTCTCAGGTTATTTAACTTAAGAACTATTGCCTTACTTATGATTTCAAAGAGGTGGATATTGGCAAAGGCTTCAACTACAGCCAGGGTACAGTACAGAGTGACCAGAGTCGGCCAGTTAAAATAGGCCAGGTACTGCCTGTCAATGGGAATGAAAAAGCAGGTTATGGTCATAGCTATTATGGCTATGGTAAGTACTATCTGTTTCTTAAAAAAAGCTACGATTTTTGATAAAAAGGAATCAACATCAGGTACATCTATTTTTTCTACAACCAGATTATTATTCATGGTTACCTCTCTTTCTTTGATAGTTGTCGCAAGTAAAAATTATATCAAAACTATTAAATAATTCAAGATACCTATGGGAACTTCCCATGGTTTTTTATTTTTAATAACTTGCTTGTATAACATTTTGTTAAATGAGGTATTGAACTAAAAAAATGATAGTGATATAATAACATATGGAATGAAAATCATTTTCAATTGGATAGAAGAATGGGGCTCTTAAACATCATCCTGAGATGATAAGATATTTTAAGAAAATGTGTGAAAAATAGTACAAGGCCTGAGAGAGGGTGATCATCCGTGAACTTAACACAGGGAAAGACTAATACAGAATATGTTATAAAAGATATTAAGACAGATGATAAAGAGCTTAAGGGTTTCCTGTTTACATTAGGATGTTACGAAGGAGAATCAGTAACCATCATTTCAGATCTTGGTGAGAATTATGTTATTGCGGTAAAGGATGCCAGATATAGTATTGATAAAGAACTGGCTGAAGCAATTATAATCTAATCTTTATATGATTTTCTGGGCCCGTGCAGATAGTGCCTGAGAAACCAAATAAGAATCCAGGAGGCAAAATTAAATGAATGAGCAAATAAGAGTAGCACTTGCCGGCAATCCCAATAGTGGCAAAACCACAATGTTTAATGCATTAACAGGGAGAAATGAACGGGTAGGCAACTGGGCTGGTGTAACCATAGAGAAAAAAGAAGGTGCAGTCAAAAAAAGCCTTAATAAGACAGATGTACAGATGACACTGGTAGACCTTCCAGGGGCTTATTCCATGTCTCCTTTTACATCTGAAGAAAGCATTACCAGTGAATATATTCAACAGGAGAAACCTGATGTTATCATAAATATCGTTGATGCAGCCAACTTAAGCAGGAGCTTATTTTTTACCACCCAGCTTCTTGAGCTACATATACCGGTTGTTGTTGCATTGAACAAGAGCGATTTAGTCAGGAGAAAAAAGGCAGAAATAAATGTAGAATTGTTATCCCGGTTATTGGGATGCCCTGTAGTTGAAACAGTATCAACCAAAACCAGTAATAATGGCCTGGATAAACTTATTTCTACAGTAGTAGCAGTGAAGGGGAAGACCCAAACTGTACCATTCGATAGTGAGGGGATAGATTTATCTGATGAAAAGTCAGTTAAAGCTTTTGATAAGAAACGATATGAGTTTGTCAAAGATATAGTTGCAAAGGTAGAGAAGAGGCAAATAAGCAGTAACAGGCAAACCAGGCAGGATGCTGTGGATAGGATCCTGGCCCACAAATGGCTGGGTATACTGATTTTTGCTGTGGTTATGTGGGTGGTTTTTTCCATTTCGCAGACCTATCTGGGGCCATTCCTGGCCGATATATTCGTTGGCTGGATTGATGCCTTCTATGCCTGGGTAGAAGGATTGCTGGGTGAAGGAACATCACCTGTGCTTTCTGCCATTTTACTGGATGGCATTATCGGGGGAGTTGGTGCAGTTGTAGGATTTTTGCCCCTCATTATGGTACTGTTCTTCTTACTGGCCTTACTTGAAGACTGTGGTTATATGGCCCGTGTGGCTGTGGTTATGGATCGTTTCTTCAAGAAGGTTGGTTTATCAGGTAGATCAATAATACCTATCCTTGTAGGAATTGGCTGTAGTACCCCGGGTATCATGGCAACCAGGACAATTAAAGATGAAAGGCAGAGAAAAACAACGGTGATGTTAACACCTTTTATGCCCTGTGGAGCCAAATTACCTATTATTGCTTTATTTGCGGGTGTATTCTTTAATGATGCTGCCTGGGTTGGAACCTTGATGTACTTCACAGGTATTGTTCTTATCATTATAGGAGCCCTTTTTGTGGCCAGAATAACAGGTGAGAAGCAGAAAAAATCATACTTTATCATAGAATTGCCGGAGTACAAGATTCCGAGCCTTAAGAGAGCTGTATTTTCCATGTTTTCCAGAGCTAAAGGATTTATAGTTAAAGCCGGTACTATTATACTCCTCAGTAATGTAGTAGTGCAAATCATGCAAACCTTCAACTGGAGATTCGAGGTTGTTGCTGAAGGAGCAGAGCACACAAGTATACTGGCAACCATAGCATCGCCTTTTGCTCTTCTATTAATACCACTGGGCTTCGGAACATGGCAATTTGCTGCAGCTTCAATTAGTGGTTTTATAGCCAAGGAAAATGTGGTTGGTACCCTGGCTGTTGTATACGGTATAACAAACTTTATTGACCCGGAAGAGCTTGTATTAATATCTGACGGAGCAGGTGTGGCAGGGGTACTTGGTTTAACCTCTGTATCCGCCCTGGCCTACCTGATGTTTAATCTATATACACCGCCCTGCTTTGCTGCCATCGGTGCCATGAATGCTGAAATGGAGGACAGGAAGTGGCTCTGGGGGGCCATTGCCTTCCAATTTTGCATGGGTTATATAGTGGCCTTTATCACATACCAGTTTGGTACCTTGATAACTACAGGTTCTTTTGGTATCGGGTTTGTTCCAGGTTTAGTGATTGTAGCAGCCATGGTCGGCTGGGCTGTATACCTGGTAAAGAAGGGCGATAAAAAGGCCTATAAAAGACTAGCGTTGAGCGCTTAGGAGGAGTATTTATGACGGATATTATCCTGGTTGTTGTTATATTAGCGGTAGTTGGAGCTGCCATTGCAAAGATTGTTATTGAAAAGAAAAAAGGTGTCAAGTGTATTGGTTGCCCGGCCAGCGGTTCTGATAAAAGCAGTTGTAATTGTGGTTGATAAAGCCCTTCGGGGCTTTTTTTATGTTCAAAGATTTTTCACCAGTTTGCAAATTAATGCGAAGTTTCATCACTTCTGCTATAATATTAATTATCAATTTTATTAAGGGGGATAACCAGGAAGTGAATGACGAAAAGCTCAGGCAAGAGTGGATGGAACTGGCACCGAGGTGGGTAAAAGAAGTCAGGGAGGGAAGGAATTCACCGCGTAAAGGGATTCTTGATCCGGTAATGCTTGAGGCCTGTGGGGATGTTGAAGGGCTGAGCATCCTCGATTGTGGATGTGGTGAAGGACGGTTCTGCAGGATGTTGGTGGAGCGTGGGGCTAAATATGTGCTGGGACTGGATCTCTGTGAGTTAATGATTGAGGCTGCGCAGGAACTGCAATCCGGCCGGGATGAATATCGTGTACAGGATGTGCAGGTTCTTGACTTTCTTGAAGACGAGACTTTTGATCTTGCTGTTTCATATCTCAATCAATGTGACTTACCTGATTTTAAGGCCAATAACAGAGAGGTGTTCCGGGTGTTAAAGAGGGGCGGCCGATTTATAATTGCCAATCTGCACCCAATGAAGTCTGCCACCGGGAAATGGTTGAGGAATGAGGCTGGAGAGAAGCTACATGCCATACTGGATAATTATTTTGATGAGGGTGAACGGCACTGGGCTATGTTGGGGGTCATGTTCACCAATTTCCACCGTACACTTTCTACTTACATAAATGATTTCATAGAAACAGGCTTTCTTATAAAGAGAATTATAGAGCCGACTTTGTCTGTCGACCGCCTGGAGGAATATCCTGAACTGGATGATGAACTCCGGGTGCCCAATTTTATTGTTTATATCCTGGAGAAACCATGATTCGACTAACTTAAAGGCTACTCCTGCATTACAGGGGTGCTTTTTTATTCTCTTTTGATTTGAAAACCCTATTTTGGACAAATTCATACTAATTTAGTAAAATATATGGTATGAGGTTAGTCTTTTTTTTAGTGTGAATTAAAAGAATATTAAAGGAGGAAGAGGATTGATATTTATATCATGGAATATTGATTCCTTAAATGCTGCATTAACAGGCACTTCAGAAAGAGCCCTGTTATCTCAAAAAGTATTAGAAACCATAATGGATTATAATCCAGAGGTGATTGCCTTACAGGAAACCAAGCTGCCTGCTACCGGCCCTACTAAAAAACATTTAGAAATATTGAGTGACATGTTTCCTGATTATGAAATCGTCTGGAATAGTTCAGTAGAGCCAGCCCGTAAGGGCTATGCCGGTACCATGTTTTTATATAAAAACCATCTATCACCGGAAGTGACTTACCCCAAAATCGGTGCACCGGATACCATGGATTATGAGGGGAGAATCATTACTTTAGAATTTGAGCAATTTTATTTAACCCAGGTTTATACTCCTAATGCAGGGGATGGGCTGAACCGTTTGGAGGACCGGCAAATATGGGATAGGAAATACGCGGATTATCTGGCAGGACTGGATGAGAAGAAGCCTGTTATTGCCACAGGTGATTTCAATGTAGCCCACAAGGAGATAGACCTGGCTCATCCTGAGAATAACCGCCGGTCTGCCGGTTTCACTGATGAAGAACGTGAAGGATTCACAAACCTTCTGGAAAAGGGTTTTACAGACACTTTTAGATATCTTCATGGTGATGTAACGGGGGTTTATACCTGGTGGGCCCAACGGGTCAGGACAAGTAAAATCAATAATTCAGGCTGGAGGATTGATTACTTCCTGGTAAGTAATCGAATTGCTGATAAAGTTATCAGGTCTGAAATGATCGATTCAGGGCCCAGACAGGACCATACACCAATATTACTTGAGATTGATAACGAATGGTAGTTGCTTTTGATAGGAAACTTATGAAAGGACGGGAGGTCTTTTATGGTATTTTTATGTTATCCGAAGTGTACCACCTGCAAGAAGGCCAGGAAGTGGCTGGAGGAAAACGGCCTGCCCTTTGAAGAACGGCATATCAAAGATATGAACCCTACTATAGAGGAACTGAAGGAATGGCATAAAAAGAGCGGCCTGCCTTTGAAGAAGTTCTTCAATACCAGCGGGCAGCTTTACAGGGAACTGAAACTGAAGGACAGGCTGCCAGAGATGAGTGAAGATGAACAGTATAAATTGCTGGCATCAGACGGTATGCTGGTGAAAAGGCCGATCCTTATCGGCGATGATTTTGTGCTGGTAGGTTTTAAGGAAAGCGATTGGAAGGCTGTACTCGGGATTGAATAGGTGGGTTTTTGCATAGCTATAGTCAATATGCTGAGGAAAAGGTTAAATATGAGATTGAATGGTAGGAAGTGGAGTAAAAAAGTTTAATTCAAAGTAAATGTCCGGATATGGGTACACACCATATCCGGACTTATTTATTATCACTCATATCAAGCTGACAAAACACTCTTTCTTACCAGTTCAAATTCCTCCTGGATTTCTTCGGATTCTTCAGCTGTCAGATAGGATGTGATAACTATAGCAATACAGGATAATAAAAATGCAGGCAGCAGTTCGTAGATGTCAAATATACCGCCCAGGGGCCTGATCAGTAATTTCCAGATAAAGACCATGCAGCCGCCTGTGACCATGCCGGCAATGGCACCCACTCTGGTGACCCTTTTCCAGAACAGGGAGAAAAGCATGATGGGGCCGAAGGTGGCGCCAAAGCCTGCCCAGGCAAAGGAAACTATAGTGAAGATGATGCTGTTCTCATCCAGGGCAATCAATACTGCAACCAGGGCAACTATAAGCAGTGTAATCCTGGTAACATTTAAAACCTCCCTGTCGCTGGCCTCTTTTTTCATTATACCCTGGTAGATATTCTTTGAAAGGGAAGAGGCAGCTATCAGTAAGTAGGAATCTGAGGAACTGATAGTTGCAGCCAGGATGCCAGCCATGACGATACCGGCGATAAAGGGCAGGAAAAATTCCATGGACATTATGACAAAAATATTCTCCGCCTGGCTTTGAGTAAGTAACTGGGTCGGGAAAAGGATACGGCCGATGATACCGATACCTACAGCAGCGGTCAGGGAGATAATGACCCAGATCGTGGCTATCCTTCTGGACCTGGTCAATTCATCAGGTTTTTCTATGGCCATGAATTTCAGTAAAACATGGGGCATGCCAAAATAGCCCAGCCCCCAGGATAGAGTGGAGATAATGGTCAGGAACCCATATCTTGCCGGCTCACTGAACAGGGCCTGTCCATTTGTACTCACCTGTTGTACACCATTAGCCGTTTGAGGCTGTGCCATACCGAAGAAATCAAAGAAACCAGGAATTGCTTTCGCATTAGCGATGACTGTTTTTAATCCACCGGCATGGGATATACCGAGAACAAGTACAGCTGACAGGGCAAAAATCATGATAATGGCCTGCATGAAATCTGAAGCGCTTTCCGCCAGAAAACCGCCGATAAAGGTATACAGCAGGACAAAGACAGCACCTGCAATCATCATGTAGACATATCTGGCATCAAATAATCTGCTGAATAATTTGCCCACAGTCACAAAACAGCTGGCGGCATAAACAGTGAAAAATACAAGAATAAAAAGGGCTGCAATTGTCAGGATGATTTTCTTATCTTCTTTGAACCGGTTGCTGAGAAAGTCCGGGATGGTAATGGCATCTCCGGCTACATGTGAATAAACCCGCAATCTCTTTGCCACAAATAACCAGTTTAAATATGTACCAATGGCCAGTCCGATGGCAGTCCAGGCTGCATCACTTAAACCGTACCAGTAGGCAACTCCCGGTAACCCCATCAGGAGCCAGCCGCTCATATCCGAGGCTTCTGCCGCCATGGCAGTTACCCAGGGCCCCAGCGACCTGCCACCAATCAGGAAAAAATCACTACTTTTACTCGCCCGCTTTGCATAATACACCCCAATCCCTATTACCATGGCGATATAAAGGGTCATGGCAATAGTAATCTGAAAATTTGCCTCCATACTTCATCCTCCTATAAATTTTTAATAGCTCTTCAAAGGAATTGTATAAATATGCTAACTAAATGAAGTTATATACAACTATTTTAACAGAAATTTGCAAAAATGTACACAGAAGTTTACTAAATATTTAGAATAGATATGCAAAAAGCACTACTTAAAACAGGTAGGTAACGGAACTAAAGTAATTAATTATATCCTGAATATGTTGTAAAATGTTGAAATAATTTGTATCTTTGCATATAATCAAAAATAAGGAGAAATCTTCGCAAGGGAGGACAGGCTATGAAAATATTGAAAGTAGCAGATGGGATACACATGCTTACTATGAATGTTGAGGACATCTTGTTCGAGGGAATCTGGGAGATTGGAAATGGTGTGACCCTTAATTCCTATATAGTTCAGGGAGAAAAGACAGCAATAATAGATGGTGTAATCGGTTGGGACGGGGTACCTGAAACCCTTTATAAAAGCATGGAAGAAATAGGTGTAGATCCAGCAGATATCGATTATCTGATTGTCAACCATATGGAGCCGGACCATTCCGGCTGGATTGAAAACTTCCGTAAAATCAAGGATGATTTTACGGTGATCTGTACTGATAAAGCTGCAAAAATGGTATCCTCCTTTTATGGTGAAGACAGGATAAGGATAGTGAAGGAAGGGGATACCCTGGACCTGGGAAAGGGTAAGGTATTGAGTTTTCATCCAGTACCAAATGTTCACTGGCCAGATACCATGTACACCTATGAAAAAGATACAAAAACCCTTTTCTCCTGTGACATGTTTGGAGCCTTTGGCAGGATGGTGGATCACTATTTTGATGATGAGTTGACACCTGAAGAGATAGATTTCTTTGAATTTGAAGGGATAAGGTATTATTCCAATGTAATGACAACCTTTACACCCAGCCTGAGAAAGGCAATTGAGAAAGCAAGGGAAATGGAAATAAATATTATAGCTCCTGGCCATGGCCCCG
>JANWJZ010000079.1 GCA_025451675.1 Halanaerobiales bacterium
CCTTTCACTCCGTAGATCTCTGGTTCTTTTTTGAGACTCTGGCCAAATGCTGGCGGCCCTTTGTCGGTAAGCATTATGACCTGGCCCGGCAGATGTGTAATTACTGGGCTAACTTTATTAAAAACGGTGATCCTAATGGAATAGATATTACAGGGGAGGAACAGCCCTATTGGGCTCCCTATACGGCTGAAGAACCATACGGAATGCTGTTTGGAGATAAGCCTGAGTTTCTAAGAGAAAAACCCGATGAACTGATGGAATTTCTGGTAGACCAGTATTTTAAGCGCAGAGTTTAAGTTCTTAGCTCTGTATGCAGCTACTGGAAGAATCGATGGGAGATGATAATAAAATGACTAATGCAAGCAGTATTTTAGTCTATACCAGAACTACAATACCTGAATCTTATCCGGGCCATCTGGCAAACAGTATTCATTTTGCATATAGCAACGATGGTAAAGTCTTTAAGCCTTTAAACCAAAACTATGGTATACTGTTTGCCCTGGCGGAAATTGATGAAAAAAATGTAATTAAGGCCAAAGGATTAAAAAACCCATATATTTTTCAAACTGCTGACGGACATTTTGGTATTCTTGCTGTAAAGACCAACTATGATGGCAGCAATGACCAGGAGAGCAGGGGTAATGCCCTGCTCTGGCTTTCACCAGATTTAATCAAATTTGAAGAACAGGTTTTGCTGGATTTGCAGAAGGATCTTTATGTGGAACGGGTTATCTGTCAATACAATCCTGATAGGGGCATATATCAGCTGTATTGGCAGGGAGTGGATGGTAATTTCTATTGCAATACCATGGCTGATCTAAAAGATAAAGATAGTATATCTGCAGCAGAAAAAATAGGTACCTGGCCTGTTTCACCCGGTGATGAAGTAGAGTATTTAAGACTTCCAGAAGGGGCCATTCCAGGGAACACTATCACAATAAAGGAAGAGCTTATGGATAAAATTCGGGAAAAATGGTCCCCGCTGGAGAACATAGCAATAGAAGTGCCGGAATTAATTTCTGCTAAATCGGAAGAAGATGTGGCAGCTGTAAAGGCGAGAGCAATTTATTCAGATGCTTCTACGGCAACAAAACAGGTAAAATGGGATACAGAGCTTATTGATTTTTCAAAACCTGGTACCTATGAAATTAGTGGTACAGTTGTTCAAGACAAGTATGAATTTCCTCTGGCTGTAGGATATGCTGATCCTGTAATCATCAGATGGAAAGGCAAATACTATTTTGTCGCCACAAATGATAATGTCAATAATATCGGTATCTTTGTCCGGAAGGGCGATAGAGTAGCTGAATTCTTTAAAGAAGATTTTACCGAGTACCTGATTCTGGATAAGGATGAAGAACGGGGACTGGTTCAAACTTTCTGGGCCCCGGAATTTCATGTTATCAGAGGGCAGCTGTATATCTTCTTTGCTGTAAGTGGTAAAGAATGGGGTCCACAGTGCCATGTCATGAAACTGAAAGAAGGAGGAGAGATAACAGATCCGGACAGCTGGTCTGATCCCATTCGAGTGCTTAAAAAGGGTGGCAGCTATCTCTGTGAAACAGGCATAACCCTTGATATGACTTATTTTGAGCTTGAGGGGGTTTCCTATGTGGTCTGGTCCGAACGCTATAACATTGGAACCCCTGATGATTCAGGTTCCATGTTATATATTGCTACTGTAGATTCCGAGCAACCTTGGCAGTTAACGTCTGACCCGGTTCTCCTGTCAAGACCCCTTTATGGATGGGAAAATGTAGAAGGGACCATCAATAATGAGGGGCCCTACCCATTGATTACTGATTCCCATGTCTATATTGCTTATTCCGGAGGAGCAGCTAATGGTTATACTTATGCTGTTGGCCTCCTGTCCATTGAAAAAGGCAAAGATTTGCTGGATGTAAATAACTGGTATAAGAGGCCGACACCAGCACTATCCTTTTACTCTATTGCAGGTGAGTATGGGCCTGGCCATAATGCCTTTTATACCGATGAAAATGGTGATGTGATGATTACTTACCATGCAGAACCAGACATGGGTGGCAATAAACGGTGTTCTGCCATCAGGCGGGTTCATTTTGATATTGATGGTGAGCCAAGATTAGACCTGTCATATGAATGTGATCTAAATAGTGAGTTGACTGGGGTGAAAATGAAAGTCATTGTTCAGGAATAGGGTAAAGGCAATAAGGCCATACCAGCGGTGAAGGTGGGCAATGAATAATTTGCAGGTAATAGGACTTTTGCTGTATACAATATGTTTGTAATGATAAAGGAGTGGTCAGCCAGTGAAAATGCAAACCTTCGTCAAGGTAGCAGATGGAGTAATTTTACAAACTACTAAAGGACAGATGAAAGTTCAAGTTTGCAATACCAGGATTATCCGTGTTGTGTATACTCTCAATGATGATTTTAGCAGCAAGGAGAGTCTGATGGTTGTTCAGAGGGATTTTGCTCCTGTTCTCTGGAACTTGGAGGAAACAGACCAGTTTATTGAGATTGCAACTGAGGAATTGCACTTGAAGATCAATAAAGAAACCTGTGCTTTTACTTATTTTGATAGACAAGGCAAACTCTTGATGAAAGAACCAGATGGGGGAGGAAAACATTTAATACCTACCGAAGTAAGTAAAACAGTATTTGCTCAGGATACGGTTATAAAATCAGAAACGAGTGCTGATGGTGTAAAAGTCAGGGCAGAAGATGCTGGAACAGTACTGGATAGAATCGCCTATCATTGGAAACTGGAGTTTGAGTGGGATAAAAACGAAGCCTTATATGGGCTGGGTTCCTATGAAGAAGGAATATTTAACTATCGCAATCACCACCAATATCTGTACCAGCAAAATATGCGGGTTGTTGTGCCGTGTTTAGTTTCTACCAAGGGCTATGGGCTTTTGTTTGACAGCTACTCATTTATGACATTTCACGATGATGTTTACGGTTCCTATATCTGGTCAGATGTTAATGATGAACTTGATTATTATTTTATCTATGGGCCTGAGTTTGATGGAATAGTATCCGGTTATCGTTATCTTACAGGCCAGGTGCCAATGTTCCCCAGATGGGCTTTTGGCTATATCCAATCTAAAGAGCGTTACACTAATCAGGCTGAACTTATCTCTATAGTTCAGGAATACAGGGAACGCAAGATACCACTGGATGTGATCGTATTAGACTGGATGTCCTGGGAAGGAAATTACTGGGGACAAAAATCCCTGGATCCCGAACGTTTTCCTGATCCAGAGCAAATGATGGAAGAATTACATAGACTTAATGCCAGACTAATGGTTTCAATCTGGCCAAATATGCAAAATGATGGTCCAGACCTATTGGAAATGAAGGAAAAGGGTTTCTTGCTTGGTAATCAATCCACCTATGATGCCTTTAATGAAGAGGCAAGAAAACTCTATTGGAAACAGGCCCATGAGGGTTTATTCTCAAAAGGGATTGATGCCTGGTGGTGTGATTGTACCGAACCATTTGAAAATGATTGGCGAGGGGAGGTCAAGCCTGAACCTGAACAGAGGATCTGGTTGAATGTTGGTGAAGCAAAGAAATATATAGATCCGCAGTATATCAATGCCTATTCCCTCCTGCACTCCCAGGGGATATATGATGGACAAAGGGCTACAACAGAAAGCAAGCGGGTTGTTAATTTGACACGATCTGGCTATGCCGGCCAACAGCGCTATGCTACAATTACCTGGTCAGGGGATATTACTGCCAAATGGGATACATTAAAGAAACAAATTGCTGATGGATTGAATTTTTGCGTTACAGGAATCCCTTATTGGACACTGGACATAGGTGGCTTTTTTGTCAGCAAGCGGGAACATGCCTGGTTCTGGGACGGAGACTTTGATGCTGGCTGTGAGGATTTAGGCTATAGAGAATTGTATCTACGCTGGTTCCAGTATGGTACTTTTCTACCTATATTTCGTTCACATGGAACAGATACTCCCAGAGAAGTGTGGCGTTTTGGCGAAAGAGGAACAGTTTTCTACGATACACTGGTTAAATTTGATTATCTGCGCTACCGCTTGATCCCTTATATATACTCTCTGGCCTGGCAGGTAAGCAGTAGGGCATACACAATTATGCGGGCCTTACCTTTTGATTTTAGACATGATGAGAAAACCTATGATATTGGAGACCAGTATATGTTTGGACCGGCTTTTTTAGTTAATCCTGTCACTGAGCCCATGTATTATCAGAGTGGGTCAAGAAGGCTGGAGGGTGTAGAGAAGGTAAGAGAAGTATATTTACCTGCTGGTACAAGCTGGTATGATTTCTGGACTGGTGAACAGTATCAAGGTGGCCAGACAATCAAGGCCAGTGCCGGGCTTGAGACGATGCCACTGTACGTTAAAGCTGGATCTATTGTACCCATGGGGCCAAAAATCCAGTATACCTCGGAAAAAGAAGATCCTATTGAGCTAAGAATTTATCCTGGGGCAGATGCCAGGTTTGAGCTATATTTTGACGAAGGCGATAATTATAATTATGAAAAAGGCCAGTATCAGCTAATTACAATTAGCTGGGATGATCGGAAGAGGAAATTGCATTTCTCTAAACCTACAGGAAAAGGCTATACTGGCATGCCTGAAGAAAGAACTTTCAGGGTGCTTATTGTTGCTCAAAACCATGGTATTGGTATTGAAGAAACGCCCAGGGTGGACAAAGTAGTTGTTTATAAAGGGCAAACTTTAACCTGTGATTTTTAATCAAATATGGCCGGGAAAAACTTATGAAACATGATTTTTATTTGAGTTAAAGCTCGGCAGATGCCTGGCCAGATGCAATGTGATAAATTATCATCTGATATAGAATAAGATAACAGGGAGGTATTGTTCTTGGCTGGAGAAATGGCTATGCCTACAGGCCCTCATCCGTCAGCATGGGTTTATCAGGCTGACGAAGCTGAACTGGCTGGCGGTGCACGAATAGAATCTATAAACAAGGGCTATACGGGGCAAAAGGGATATGTAGCGGGATACTTTGATAGTAGTACAGCTGCGACAACTTTCAAAGTGGAAGTGCCTACTGATGGCGAATATTATATATCTCTGCGGTATGCCGCAGGAGCAGCGGGAAATTGGAATGGGGATAGAGTTCTTGGTTTATCTATTAACAATGAAGGTGTATACCACGTTAAGTTTAAGAGTATCAGCCAATCATGGGATGTCTGGTCTGAATGTGTACAGAAAGTAAGTCTAAAAATGGGAATGAATACAGTAACCTACATGTGTTTAACTGAGAACGATAATTCTGACTGTATAAATTTGGATCGCTTATCTGTATGGCCTTATGACACCAACCCCACTATAACTCATATTGTCTTTGACAAAAGTACATATATAGTCAGCAAAAATTATACGATTCGTAGTAAAATTTTTCAGGTTGATTCTAACGGGGTTCTACTGGAAAATATTGCGCCAGTGGTTTTTAGCTCTTCTAATTCCAGCATTATGGTGGTTGATGAACAGACAGGAGTTATTAAGGGAATAAGGGAAGGTATTGCTGTTATTCAGGCAAAGAGCAATGGCTTTTGTGGGGAAGCGGTTGTAAGGGTAGAGGCCAATCCATCTGTAACAGTAGATTTCGCATCAATTACCCGAACTGTAGATCCCAGTACCTTTGGTTATATTCTGACACCAAACTATAATGTGCCTGACAGCCGCATGACTTTACTTGGACCACTGCTAAATCGTGAGACCATCCCTGCTCAAAATTTCCAGGCTATCAGCGATTTAGATGGCTCATATTACATTTATGAGGATAGTATCCTACAGCGCAGTTTGGAGTCTTATCAACGAGCTAAAGCGAATGGTTTAAAGTGGTATATGCTTTTGGGTATGAGTCCCTCCTGGGCAGCACCAAGCAAAGGCCCAATCGACTCATGGAAAAATGAAGCGAAGAAATCACCGGTTGAACAGGCACGATTTAAACAGTATATAAAAGACGTGTTGCAATATTATAAAGATCATGGTGCTAAGCCTGATTTCGCTGATTTAACTAATGAATACTGGACAGGTACAGAGGAAACCTTTAAAGGTAATTGGGAGGCTCTGCACGAGGTGTTTCCAGATTTTATCCCTGCAGTGGGGCCAGGTGGTGTTGGATTTGATGGGATCCCGGATTTTTACATCCCCTTTGCAAGTTCCAATCAAATAACTCTGGAAGGACCTGCGTGGCATGAATTTTGGGTTCATGATCGTTATGCAACATTCAATCATTTGCAGGAAAGAAAAAAAGTAATTGAAGATCTGCAGTTTCAATATCCAGAAAGTAATGGTATGTATATCATCTGGGAAGAAAACAATGCAGGTTCAAAAGATGCGACTGACTGGACCCGTAGCATGGCAAACGTGATCAGGACAGGTATTACACATAATATCAAGGGTTGTTTAGAACCTCACAATGCCAATGGCATGAGCGATTTATTAACTACTAATCTTATTCAGGCAAATCCTGCAGCAAGACGGCCTATCTGGTGGGTATACTATATGTTTTCCCAGTTGTCAGGAGAGTATGTTGACGTTCTCACTGAAGGCACAGATGAGTTTACAGCTGCTGCCTGTATGGATGAAGATGAATTGAAAATAGTATTTGCAAAAAATGATTGTGCCGGATCAGTTGAACTGAAGTTAAAGAACCAGCCTTTTGCTGGACAAGATATTAGGGTTGATCTGTATAAGATTACCAACAGCGAAAACAATGGTTTGGAGTTTCAATACAGTTTAGAACCAATTTCTACTTCAAATAAAAACCTTGAGCTTTCTATCGAAGATGTAAATGCTAATGAATCCTGGCTGCTTATAATTAAGAGGTCTAAAACACGACCCGGCTTTTTCCATCCGCTGACACCAGATGATGGTGAAGTTGTAACTCCTTCGCCAACATTAACCTGGTCTAAAGCACAGGACGCAGTTACTTATACAATCAAAATAGCTACGGATCGAGATTTTACCAAATTGCTGCTCTGTGAATCAGGGATAAAAACAACTAGCTATACTGTTAAAGAAGGCTTAGAAATTGGTCACAGATATTATTGGACGGTCTTTGCTGAAAATGAATATGGAGTTAGACCTGTATCAAATAATGCTTACTATACATTTTTAGTTGGTGAAAACACTAAGGTTCCGGGACAATTTGGTCCTTTCTTGCCATCTTTAAATGCTCCGAACCAGCCTACCAGACCAGAATTTCAGTGGTCTCCAGCATATAATGCTGATTCTTATAGGCTGGTTGTATCGAAAAATCCAGATCTCTCGGCTCCTGTGATCGATAAATCCGGTATAACCAGTGTAAGAGACACTGGCATGTATGGTCCGAACTCTCTCGTTTATTACCAGGTAGAGGAAAATCTCGATTATGATACTCAGTACTATTGGAAGGTATATGCGGTTAATTCCCATGGAGAAAGGCCAATGAACGGACCATTACGTTATTTTACCACAAAGGCAGACGGTGATGTGCCTAAGGAGTTTAGCCTAACTTTCCCTGCTGATGGTGCAGTGAATATTTCTGCCAGGGCTGAGCTTTGTTGGGAGGTATCTAAAAATGCATTTTTCTACAAGCTGGAAGTATCAGATAATCCAGATTTATCAAATCCAGTCATTGTTCGGGATCGGATGATTTACAATAAGTATACCGTTGAGCCTAATCTATTAAAACCAGATACAGTTTACTACTGGCGTGTCACTGCCTATACCAAAGATTTAGCCCATTCGATGAAGGCTGATTCAGGCCAAATTCGTAGCTTTAGAACAGAAGTGGTGCCCTGTTCACCATTATTGTATGCTGTGCAGCCAGGCGATGGAGAGGTTAAGCTCTGGTTTAGGTTATCAGACGGGGCAGATTCTTACAAAATTATGTATGGTACCAGTCCGGGTGTCTATGAACATGTGATAGCCGGTGTAAAGGAAAGCCCATTTATCGTAACAGGACTCAGGAACGGCACTAGTTATTATTTTAGTGTTGTGGCAACTAATCAAAACGGCGATAGTTCAATCTGGAACGAAAGAGTAGCAGTGCCACTAAGCCTTTCTGGATTTTCTGGTTAATTGGAACCCGGAGAAGAGGTAACAGGAGATATTTACTTTAAATTTGAATAAAAGATAAATATTTATAATAAACCCCTTTCTATTCCATAATAAATAATGCCGTTACGGTGTTATACCGTCATAATCTAACAACATTAGGTTATGGTGTATTTATGTGTTCCTACTAATTACAG
>JANWJZ010000080.1 GCA_025451675.1 Halanaerobiales bacterium
CATGAGGTCCTTTGGGTAATGGGACTATACCATAATTAAATTCAACTACATCAGTGAAACTGGGATCAATTATATTCCACAATGGGAAAGAAGCCATGGCCACCTGGCCAGCCAGGAATTCTTTTTGTTGCCAGTCCCCTTTGGAAATATTCATCACCTGGGACCACTGTCTCAATTTTCCTAAATAATAAGTAGCTGCTTCATTATTATAGGCAAAAACATGTCTGCCATTTTCATCTATTATAGTGGGATTAGCCCCATTGGAAAAACCCCAGACAGCAATATCTTGCTGCCCAATTCCCCATTGATCCAGTTCACCATCGCCATCGGTATCCCGGGTAGCCCTAATGGCAATTTCCTCCATTTTATCATAGGTCCACTCGCCGCTTAGATATAGCTCATCAAGGGGCGGCAACCCTTCCCTGGAGAATATATCCTTATTCCAGACAACAAACTCCAGGACACCAATAGGACTTGTACCTGCCCCCAGGGCATATTTTTCTCCCTTTTTAACAAAGGTTTCAGTAACAACCTTCTGGGAATAGAGCAGGCTATCATAATAGGAAGCAGGTACAATCTCGCTGATAGGGTATAAAGCGTTTTTGGCTATCAGGCCCATTACTGCATTACTGGGCAGCAACCATATATCATACTTTGATTCATCACTCAGAAGACGGTTCATCATATGTTCTGCTATTCCCTCCCAGGGAAGGCCCAGATACTGGATATCCCCTATATTGAACTTCTCCATAGCCTCTGCCAGCCGGCCAGGATAATCCCCGCCTTCCATAAAGCTTTCTCTGGGATCATAGAAACCGACATAGGTTACAGTAGCACCGCCAAAATCAATATTACCGGCATCAAAAGGCAGTTCATAGGCAAATAATGTACTACAGAACAATAAACCAAAAGCCAATGTTATTAAGAATAACTTCCTCATTACACCATCCTCCTTTTAGATTTTTTTATTAAAAATGAATCCTTGCAATTTTAAAATCCACAGTCATCTATCCCCTCCCTTTTAAAATCTATTTTTAAATCCCTTTAAAAATTTCATAGAGATTTATTAACCCACAATACCAGTCCGCTGGATACTTTCGATAAAATATCTCTGCATAAAGGCATATAGGAGCAGTAAAGGCGCTATATAAAGGATCATTCCAGTATGTCTAATTATTGAAGCATACTGGCTCCTAAGTTTATTATGGTCTCCTCCAAGGGCCTTCAAAGCAGCACCCTGTAAGGCCTGCAATAAGAAATTCCCCTGTCCGCTGAGGAAAATAGTATTATAGAAATAATCATTCCATTGCCAGACAAAAGAGAAGAGGAAAATTACTACTAAACCGGGAATAGCGCCAGGCAGCATGATTTTATAAAAAGTTTTAAATATACCTGCCCCGTCAACATATGCCGCTTCTTCCAGATCCTTAGGCATACCCTTAAAAAACTGTCTCATAACATAGATGAATAAACCATTCCTTAATCCTACTGCTGTTGCTGAGATTAAAATAAAAGGCCAATAGCTATTTAATAAACTAATCCCTGGTTCCGGTAATAAACCAAAGAAAGTAAAATACTTAAAGTTAAGGGAAAGGGGAACCACGATCATGGTGGGTGGTACTACCAGTGTGAAAATTGCCAGGGCAAAAATTATTCTGTTCCCCGGGAACTTAAAACGTCCAATTCCATAGGCTACCGTGGTACAGGAAGCCAGTTGTAAAATACTTACTGTTAAGGTCAATATTAATGTATTGATAAAACTTACAGGATAATTCATAGCCTGCCATGTAACCCTGTAATTGTCCAGGGTAAAGTTCCGCGGGATCCACCGGACTGTCTGATCAAAAATATCTGCTTCAGTCATTAAGGAGGTAGCCAGTTTTTCCAATAAAGGCATCAAGATTATATAGGAAACCCCGATTAGGAATATTGCCCTCACAAGACTTATTAATATGCCTTTGATTTTTTTATTAACTCTGCTTATCCGGTTCCGGTCCCTTTCCTGATTTATCTGATCCAGTATTTCAGTAGCCTGGATACCCACAGTCCTGGTAAACCTGATTTTTACATTGGTATCAATATTGGTTTCCATAAACTACCCTCCTCTATTCCTGGTAAAAAACCCACTTTGAAGCAACTTTGATAGTAATACCCAGAATAATAATAATCATCAGAAAATAAGTAACAGCCATGGCCATACTGACCCCATATCCTGCTCCCATAATAGCTTCATCTTTAACCAACATAACCAGATCATTACTGGTTGTTAAAAATGAATCAATAATTGTATAAACAGCATTTGTCAGGATTATAGGGCTCATGATGGGTAAGGTTATAAGCCAGAAAGATTCCCACCCTGTAGCCCCTTCCACATCGGCCGCTTCATAAATAGAAGGTGGTATGGATTGGAGACCGGCCAGAAAAATTAAAATCTGAATTCCCGAAGCCCTGATAATCTCCGGTATCCTGTCTACTGCTCCCAAAATAAATTCTATAAAACCCTCCGGTAATTGAGTATTCATCAACAAATTCCTCAAACCTATACCGGTAAAAATAAGTTCTGCATTTCTGGCCCCATGAAGCAGCTGGCTAACCATATCATCGATATCCATTTGAATTATTATGCCTGCACTCATAATAACCGGCAGAAAAAATATAGTTCTGGCCAGAAAGCGGCCTTTAAATTTCTGATTTAAAACAAGAGCTGCTAAAAAGCTAAATGCCAAAATTAAGGGTACATTCACTATCATATTTAAAATAGTTTCCACAAATACCCGCAGGAAATCGGGATGTACATTTACAATATAATCATAATTACCGAAACCATTAAAGTTTAAAACAAAACCTTCCCTGGTTATTACCAGTTCATTAAAACTGAAGATGAAAGCCTGAACGAATGGATAGAAAAAAAAGAATGTAAAACCCAACAAAAAGGGCAAAGAGAATAAATAACCAGCTACTAGCTTGCGTTGTCTAAAAGTCAATCTCCTTTTCATTGTAAACCTCCTCTATGACTTTAAAGCCTTCACCTTTTACCTCTATCCCATCTATTATAATTGCTTCTTTATTATAATTAACCAATACAGCCTTACCGTTCGAATAAACTGTCATAAAAACATTCTCCGCCAGTTCCTGATGATCTATAATTTTCTGGTTATAGGTATCCCTTAATTGTTCATTCAGGATCTGATACAATTCTGCCGCCTCCGGCAACCACTGCCGGTAGTTAAGAGAATACTCATTTTCAAAAACTGTCCTTTTTACTGCCTCTGATTCACTATAAATACCCCGGTAATATGGAATTGCACCTGTCTCAATAGATTTCAATAGAAAATATTGATTATGTAATATATTCAGAGGCTGCCCGGAATAATCAATATAACCATGCAAGGCTATTGGTAAAAAAGGTATCCCTTTATCAATAATATTAAGTCCAGTACTGAAAAGAGGCATCTTTACAACTTGCTCCACGTAAGGCAAAGTATAGGCATTTCCTCCCTCCACCAGTAATTTCAGTTTTTGCTCATCTTTCAACTTCTTCAGTACGCTGACAATATTATTCAAAGACTGTTGCCGGTCTATAGTTAAAGCCGGGTTAGTTCTATAATCAGAATTCAGCTGTTGTCCCAGGTATTTTAAAGAGAGGCCGTCTATTTCATACTGACTATATTCTGCAATAAAATTTTCCAGGAGTGGAGCGAGGAATTTACTTGACAGCACCAGCCTTCCTCCCCTAAATTCTTCCTGTCCTGTAGCTATATTATAATCAGGAATACTGGCAATCTTTCTATTTAAGAAACGGGCTGCATATTTTCTATTTACAAAATCATTCCAGAGATTCGTTCTATAAATATTGTAAAAACTCACATCTGGAAATAAGCCAATGTCCTTTTCTGCCAGATAAGTTAACAGCTCGATAAATTCTTTCTCACTACCAGCTGCTTCTTCTAACCTGACTTTCCGTGGGAAATAATGGTGCTCCCCACCAGCTAACCAGCCTGTTAAACGCAATTTTATATCCCGGATCCCCTCTCGCTCAAGCTCCTCTATAATCTCTTTAGCCTGCTGATAAGTTGTAACCGGTTTTGCCAGTCTTCTCGGTACCCCAAGAACTGGTTTTATTTCATGAATAGAGGCTACCAATTCCAACATGAAGGGCAGGTTCTCCCTCTCTTCCAATGGGCTCAGCTTATATTTTTCCACCAGATATTCCTGATATCTGTGAGCCATCCCTACATAATCGGCTTTTTCATCATTCAAAAATGTATATCTTATCTGAATCTTGCCTTCTGGCAGACGGGACTGGAAGAGACTCATCTTTGTTTCTTCCCATTCGTAACCAAATACGAGTTCTGTTCTTTGCATAGTAACAAAACTTCCATGGACAGTATTATAAGAACTGGTCCGGCCGGCTATATCAGCCTTAATAATGGCATAAGCATCCCCTTCCTCTATGATTGCCAGAAAGGCATTATCACCATTTTTTAACCCGTAAACCGGGATGGGTAATTGTTCAGTTATCTCCGCAATACTCTCCCGGGGCCTGAGGGCATAATCCAGGCCATAGAGATTCTTCCCATATGGTTTGGCATCCAGCCGGCCATTATTCAGGTAAATCAGGGCACCGGAACCATCAGGAACAAAGATATAGCCCTCAGCATCAGTACCTGCAGCACCGAAATAAGGCAGTATATCCAGTGAATAAAGGGGATAAGTCTCCACTGATTTCTGACCTGCTACAGATATTTTTTCAGGATATTTTACCTTATCTAAAGGAACCCTGGCCAGAAAATCCTTCCCATCTAACAAATACTCTATAGTAATATGAAAGACCCTCTCATTAGCCTTTGGTGGTTCCAGATTGATTTTTTGATAATCTTTCGCCAGTTCCTCTGGAGTATAACCGCTATTTTGAAAGGCCAGGAAGATATTATCCCGATCCCAGGCCCGTATAGTCCTTTTCTGTACATAAACCGGGTTTTCTTTAAGATAATTCAAATCTTCAGCCTTGATATCAGCTATGCTTGCCATGTCTCCCCTGTTATTTACATAGATTCCTAAAAAATGCAGGATTAATCTTTCCAGGTCTCTATCTCTCATCTCTTCCAGGGGAGTAGCAAAGGCATAATTCCCCAGGACTTTATCTTCATCAAAATTGTAAATATCAATCCTTCTACCTTCCGGGCCCAGCGGTTCCAGTGTTAATAAGTGGTACTGGGAAAGTAAGAAATCCTGTTCCTCTGCCGGCAAATTTTTAAGCACTTTTTCTTCCATACTTTTTTGATCAATAATCAGGGGTATATAGTCTTCCTTCCTCCATTCCTGGCCGACTACATAATCTATGCTGACTCCATTATCAATAGGATTAATCTCAAATTGCCCGTAAACAATACTGTCTGAGTAATTATTCATAAACATTTGCCGGTTACCAGGAAGATAATATGAAAGGGAGAATTGGGCATTTAAGGCACTTTTATCAGACCCCCGGGCAATTTTCTCTTCTTTTTCCCGTTCAGGAGGATTGGAATACCAGATGACTCCGTTTTCTTTTACCTGAACTGCCAGTTCTGTTGTTTCATATTTTAGATAAAGGATTAAATGCTCATTTTCAGCAACTTTCTCAAACCCTTCTAATTCAACTGCCACTGAACTTAACGAAATAAAACCAGAGATTATAAATAAAGTCAGTAGAATAGTCCAGAATCTTTTGCTTTTCATAAACCTTCCTCCTGTTTATAGTCTCAAAAAGACCTCATTGTATATTTCGGAAACAAACCTTACTACCTGTTCTCCCAAATTAAAGAATAACACCCCTATAAACATGGTAAAGGCAATACCGAAAATAACCAGAACACTAACCAGGATATTTTTGCTGCCATCATATTGGTGAATGGTCATTGTACCAAAAAAGAGCAAGAATAATGCCCAGAGCAATGAAATAGCTATAAATGAAGTTATGATAACCCCTTCCTCAGCAATCAGGAAATTACTGATGATTGTAGCCGGAATATTGAGTATTATCACCGGGGTAAAAGCGTAAGCAGAAGCAATATAAATATCTTTAAAAGTTCCCTTTCCTTCCATTAAAGTTGTCAAAGACCAATTAACTATAACCCAGAGCATAAAAGGAATTAAAATACTGCAAAATTCCAATACAATATTCAAATTAGCCAGATCATTAGTGTTAAATATAAAACCCGTATATTGTTTCTGGATTACATAAGTCAATGATAAAAGAAACAAAAGCACAGTTGCCGCAGGAATATTCCCCCGTTTTTCATGTTTTAAATCCCAGAATCCATCAAAGGGATGAAATATTACATATCTGGTGTAGGATAATCCATCAACTGTCTTAAGCAGATACAGATAGAATATTCCTAAACTGCTTCTGATAAAACCAGAAAATGATCTATCTTCACCCTTTACATAACTCATCGCAGCTTGCTCTGATCTGGCAATACCGGTCTGGATCAGAGGTGCAAGTTTTTCTGCTGCTTTTTTATAGATTTTTTTCCTGTTAGACAAAATTATAATAAACAGGAGGGCAATAATAATATATCTATATATATTGGCTTCTATTACCTCTTTCCGGTATAATTCAAATGCTTTTGAATAATTATTTCTATCCTGTCCCAGTTTAAAATTTTCCATGGCTTCCAGGAAATTATCTTCCTGTAGGAGGGCTTTTCCTATCCCGGTATAGGCAAGATCATTATTGGCATTTATTTCCTTGACCTGCTTCCATACCCGGGCTGATTCCGCATATAATCCCTGGTTATAGAGAGCAAGAGCAGTATGAATTAATTTTTGATAAATAGTAGGAGTAAAAACAGTAATGTTATTTAATTGATCATCAAGAACCAACACTTTATTATCTAAAACTGTTAATGCCACCGGAGAGAGAAAATTGCCCCTGTTATTTCCCTTGCCGCCAAATACATACAGCAAATCGCCATAATAATCATATGTAAATACCCTTCCTCTTTCCTTATCAAGGACACTATAAATCCCATTCTCCCTGGACCATATATCCACAAAACTTGAACCTGGTAAAATATATTCTCCCTGTGCATTACGTAATGATGAACCGTAATCACCAATTGGAGGAGCAAAACCCTCTCTTTTTAGTACATCAGCTCCGGCAGGATTTAATCTCCTGACCGCTTCTTCCTGCCGGATTTGACCTGAAGCTACTGTTGTATATATAAAACCCCTCTCATCAACATGGAGGTTACTATATTCTGTAGGAAGAATCAAAGATAAGCGTTCCTGTCTGGCCTTTGGAGAAAACCTTCTCCAGATATAATCGATAATATTAGGATTAACCCTTGGTGCCCCGATAAAACCCCTGAAATTCCCGTCTAAATCAAATTCCATTATTCCTTCATAGACTTTATCAGCAATCACATAGGTTCTGCCAACACTGTCGAGAGAAATTTTTATGGGAAAATATTTAAAATTTGGACTAAACAATTCTTCATTTCCAGGTACAGGTGAACCAATTATGCGAACCAGTTCACCAGAATCGTTCAATACTACTATACGGCTATTATCCCGGTCAGCAATATAAAGTAATCCCTCCTCTGTAACATGAATACCATATGGCTGATTAAAAGTATCCTGCTTGCCATTATTATCAAATGATGAAATAACTTTAACTAAGTTCCAATCTCTATCTATAACCACAATCCGGTTATTTCCCGTATCTGCTATGTAGATAAGTGAATCATTCCAGGCAAATATGTCCTGTGGCTTTCTAAAATTCCCAATTCCCAGATTATATCCGTATATTACTTTTAATGGCTGGTAAGCCTGTGGTGCCTCAGCTGGTTCAGACCAGAAATCATATGTATAACTATGATAAGGTACTGAAAAGGTAGAATGGCTTGCCCCTGCA
>JANWJZ010000081.1 GCA_025451675.1 Halanaerobiales bacterium
CCGGGAGGGATTCCTGGAGACCTTAATGATGACGGGCTTGTTAATGCAAATGATTATGTATTGCTCAGGAGATATCTACTCGGTACGGGAAATGTTTCACCTAATGCTGATATGAATGGGGATAGAGCAGTAAATTCTATAGATTATGCATTTCTCAGACAATATATACTGGGATTATAGATTATTTCCCGGAAGGAGACAGGGTGATAGTAATACTTGAGTAATGTCGAAATTTATATAAAAAAAATTAAGAAAATTGACAATTATTTCATTGTTTTTTTAAAATACCTGTGCTAATATAGATAATGCAAATAAATAACAAGTAAATAATTAACAAACATGTCAAAAATAGCACGGAACTAACATCTGAGGGACTCAGATGTTAAAAATAAAAAAAAGGAGGTATATGTTGTGAAAAGAAAGGTATTGGTATTCCTGGCGTTGTTGGTCTGTATTACTCTGGTCTTAATGCCAGAATTTGTACAGGCCCGGACAATCTATTCAAATGAAACAGGTACCCACGATGGCTACGATTACGAATTCTGGAAGGATTCCGGCGGTTCCGGAAGCATGACCCTAACCAGTGGGGGTACCTTCAGCTGCCAATGGAGCGGCATCAACAACATCCTATTCCGCAAGGGTCGTAAATTTGATCAGACCCAGACACATCAGCAGATTGGTAATATCACAATTGACTTTGGAGTTGGCTATTATCCAAATGGAAACTCCTATCTATGTGTCTATGGGTGGACAGTAGACCCCCTTGTCGAATACTATATTGTAGAAAGCTGGGGTAACTGGCGTCCGCCTGGAGCTCAATCCAAAGGTACTATCACAATTGATGGTGATACTTACGACATTTATGAGACTACACGTGTTAATCAACCATCCATTATAGGTACTGCAACATTCCAGCAGTACTGGAGTGTCCGCCGGAATAAACGGACCGAAGGTACTATATCTGTAAGTGAACACTTTAGAAAATGGGAAAGTATGGGCATGAGAATGGGCAAGATGTATGAAGTTGCCCTTACAATCGAAGGTTATCAGAGCAGCGGAAGAGCAGAGGTATACAGGAATAATTTAATCATTGGCCCATCTGGCCCGCAGCAGCCGGGTCCTGGAGGACCGGGAGCTCCTGGTTCAAGAAGTGCTTTTACAAACATAGAGGCTGAACAATATAATCAGGTTAATTCATCAACGATCCAGATAATCGGTACAGCCAATGGCGGAAGCGGTCTGGGATATATTGAGAATGGTGATTATGTAACCTATTCCAATATTGATTTCGGCAGTGGAGCCAACAGGTTTACCGCCCTGGTTGCTTCCGATGTTCCTTCAACAAATATTGAAATAAGGTTGAATGGCCCGTATGGCACTCTGTTAGGAACACTGCAGGTTGATCCAACTGGCGGATGGAATAATTATACGAATCAATCCACTACCATCAATAATGTTTCTGGAGTCCATGATCTGGTATTACGCTTTACCGGGCCGGTGAATATTGATTCCTTCGTCTTTGGAGCCGGTGGCGGCAACGGAGGCCAGCCAGGACAATCACAGCTTTCAGCCACCGTTGAAGAGACAGTCCAGTGGGGCGGTGGTGCTACACTGGTGGTTACCATAACCAATAATGGTACCACACCGGTTGATGGCTGGACAGCAAGCTGGAACTTTGCAGGCAACACCAGGATCACTGAATGCTGGGGTGCTGAATATATTCAGAGTGGTTCCAGCGTGGTAGCAAGAAATGCCAATTATAATGGAAGAATAGAGCCTGGCGGATCAGTGTACTTTGTCATTAACATATCATATAGCGGCTCTTACATCATGCCGACGATTACAGTTCAATAATTGATAAGCTTATTAAAAGCAGTTGCATTTCCGCAACTGCTTTTTTTATTGGAAAAGATCAGGGTTAATTAAAGTTGAGAGAATTATAAAAATTGTATTACATTTTACGACAGGTTATGTTATTATATAAATTGAATGTTACACCATATTGGTAATAAAAAATAGAAAGGATGAGGTAGCTGGAATGAGAAGAAAAAGTTTAGCGGTACTGGCCTTATTTTTTTCTTTATCCCTAATTTTTGCTATGTGGGTAGAGGCCAAAACAGTTATGTATAACGAGATAAGTAAACATGATGGTTACGATTATGAATACTGGAAGGATTTCGGTGGCACCGGAAAAATGATTCTGGGCAGTGGAGGTACCTTCACCTGTGAATGGGAAAATATAAATAATATATTGTTCCGTAAGGGTAAAAAGTTCAACCAGACCCAGACACATGAGGAGATTGGCAACATAATTGTTGAATTTGGAGTTGACTATCAACCAATGGGTAACTCCTATCTCTGTGTCTATGGCTGGACAGTAGATCCCCTGGTGGAATACTATATTGTAGAGAGTTGGGGCAGCTGGCGTCCGCCTGGAGCAGTATCCAAAGGTACCATTACAATTGACGGGGATACCTATGATATTTATGAGACCACCCGTTGGAACCAGCCCTCCATTAAGGGTACGGCCACCTTCCAGCAGTACTGGAGTGTCCGCCGGAATAGACGGACCAGCGGTATTGTCTCTGTCAGTGAACACTTTAAGATGTGGGAGAGTATGGGTATGCCCATGGGGAAGATGTATGAGGTTGCCCTGACAATAGAGGGTTACCGCAGCAGCGGCTGGGCAGATGTATATGAAAACAATCTTATTATTGAGCCATATGAAGATTAATCCAGGGAAGGAAGTTAAAGAGGATGGGAATCAATTTGTTTAAAAATCTGTTAAAAATGAAGAAATATGCCCTATATGAATTTGACCATGATGTCTGGCATATTGTTGATTATGCCCGGACCAGCATGTTCCTGATTGAGGGGAGGGAGAGGGCCCTCCTGGTGGATACTGGCATGGGAAGAGGAAATCTGAAGGGTTTTATCAGAAAGATAACTGATAAGCCTCTGGATGTGGTAATAACCCATGCCCACTGGGATCATATCGGCCAGGCTGGTCAGTTCGAAAAGGTCTACATGTCGGAGAAGGAGAAAGAGCTAATAGATCTATTCAATATTAAAGTTGATCTATCTAAATTCAGTTATATAGAAGATGGGTACATTTTTGATCTGGGTGACAGAAAACTGGAAGTGATAGAGGTGCCGGGACATACACCGGGATCAATAGTACTGCTGGATGCTGAGAATAAACTTTTATTCAGTAGTGATGCTATAGGAACCGGGCATCTGTGGATGCATATCCCGGGATCCCTGCCACTGGAGAAATATTTAGATAATCTTAGAAAGCTGGCAGAAAGGAAAGCAGAATTCGAAAAGATTTATACCGGCCACCTGATGGAAGTGGGTAATAAACCTTTAGATCATGAGTATTTTGACAATATAATCTTCCTGGTGGAGCAGGTCCTGGCCGGGGAAGTGGAAAGCCAGGAATACCCCAACAGGTCTTTTCCCGGTCTTTATGTTGAAAAGGGCAAGGCCTTACTGGTCTATAATCCGGATAATATCAGGTGATTTTGAGCTGCTAATATTGAGTTATTTAAACAGCCTTTATGGCTGTTTTTTATTTTGTCGAAAATATTTTTTTAAAAAAGCCTTGACATTTGAAAATACCCTGTTTATAATAATGATAACGATTACTAATATCATTAACATAAAGGAGTGTTACATATGGAAGAAAGAAGACAAATGCCATTGATTGGTGACAAATTCCCGGAAATGGTTGTAAAGACAACCAAGGGTACCATCAACCTGCCAGGAGACTACAAAGGAAAGTGGTTCTTACTTTTCAGCCATCCGGCAGATTTTACACCTGTATGTACAACTGAGTTCTATGCCTTCCAGAAGAGGTATAATGAATTCAGGGAACTGAACACAGAATTAATCGGTTTAAGTGTTGACCAGGTTTACAGCCATCTCAAGTGGGCAGAGTGGATCGAAGAGAACATGGGTGAAACCATTGAGTTCCCAATCATAGCTGACGCTATGGGTAATGTTGCCAAAACACTGGGCTTAATCCATTCTGCTGACAGCACAGCAACAGTAAGGGCTGTATTCATGGTTGACCCGGAAGGAGTCATTAGAGCGATCCTGTATTACCCCTCCGAGCTGGGTAGAAATATAGATGAATTTATCAGGATGCTCAAGGGCTTCCATGTAGCAGAAAGAGAAAAGGTAGCCATCCCTGCTAACTGGCCCAATAATGAACTAATCGGTGATAAGGTAATCGTTCCGCCTGCTTCCAGCAAGGAAGATATTAAGAAACGGAATGAGGCCGTAGAAAAGGGTGAAATAGAAAGCTACGACTGGTGGCTTTGCTATAAGAAGGTAGACTAATTTAATTAAAGCTTACATAAAAAAAGGGCTGTCTCTTAAATGAGATAGCCCTTTTCTTATGCCTGTATATTCATTATGCCGGAAAATTTGAAACTACAAATATATATATCCATAAATTTATATCTACAGTTCTATATAAAAAAATTCTTCCGGATTAACAAAGACACCATGTACAGTAACTGCCCAGTGGAGATGGGGGCCGGTGGATACTCCGGTGGAACCTACTGTACCGATGATATCACCCTTTTTAACCACATCCCCCACTTTTACATTAATACTGTCCAGATGGCTATAGGAGCTGGTGACATACCAGCCATGGTCTATTATGATGGTATTTCCCGTTGACAGAAGGGAAGCAGCCAGTTTTACTATACCGTCGGCAGCAGCCTTTACCGGAGTTCCCCTGGGAGCGGCAATATCAATTCCTGAATGGCGGTTATTTAATATTCCATTGACATATCTTGTGGCACCAAAGGGGCTGCTTATCTTTCCTTCCACTGGCCAGAGAAAATTACCCTGCCAGATTTTTTCTGCCGGTGATTCCTGCCTGGCCTCCCGGATCATTTGATTTTCCCTATCTTTTCTCTTTATCGTTTCCTTATTCTGGGGCCTGACGATTTCCTCCTGAGTGCTGTCAACGGTAATAAAACTCTCCTGGAAATTACCTGCCAGTACTTTTATCTCCTTGCTGATTATGAAACCATCTCCGGATAGTTCCAGTGTATAGGTACCGGGGCTGAGCCAGTAGGAGATGGGGATCAGGCAGATGGACAGGCCAGTGCCTTCCTCCTGGAAGATTTTGTATTCTGTCCGATTGAACCTGATTTTATCTATCTTATTCTTTTCAGTCTTTATTATCAGGAGGCGTCCTTGCTCTATCTCTTCTTTATTGATTGCCAGGTAAGGCAGCTCAGCTGTATTGGCCATGGTATTTAGAAAGAAGAGGAAAGACAGTAGGATCAGTGTTAACCTTAGTTTTCCTTTAGACATGGATATCACCTGCCTTTAATCTTCCATTTCGTCAAATTCCATGGCCCTGATTATTTTAATAATCTGCCTTACAGCCTTTGGGGATAGATTTCTGGTCTCCTTGTATAAAGCCTGCAGGTCTTCACGTCTCAATAGATTATCCCAGAGGTCAGCCATCTCCGGATCAGAGGCCAGTTTGCCCTTAATCTCATCAACGGTGCTGCGTTCATTGCTCTTTCCCAGGAGATAGTCGATACTGCAGTTAAATATATTGGATAACTGAATCAATATATCATAACCCGGCTCAACGTCTTTTGTTTCATAGCCAGAAATGGTAGCCCTGTTAAAACCGAGTCTGTCTGCCAGCTCCTGTTGGGTAATATTATGTTCTTTTCTCAATTGTTTGAGTCTCTCGCTTAACATTTTGTTGTCATCCTCCACTCTTTGCTTAAATATTACTAAAAAATGTGCATAAAATAAACAATAGAAAAAAATCTCCTCTTAAAAATAAAAAACAACTTGAAATGTGCATAAGTTACACTATAATATATGTAAATTCATTAAAAATAAGGAAATAACTTGAAACTTTACCATAATGATTTTGAGAGGAGGGGTGAGATGAATCTTTATACTGAGCTGGAAACCTGCATTATGGCCATCGAAAGCCTGAAGAACACATACCTGGAGAAATTGTTACTTTCCTGTGCAGATGGACCGGGTAAATTTGAAGGCCTCCTGGCAGGACAGTATATTGCCTATGCCTGTTGTCAGAGCATGTTGACGGATTTGCTCAACAAGTATAAGGCAGAGAAAGCAAGTTAGGGGATGAGAAGCTTGCAGGACAATACTGACGTAATAAGTAGAGGCGGATTAAAGAATTCAAAGAGAATACTTTTCATTTTTCTTTGTATCCTGATAGTCTTCAGCATATTTGTAGTCTATAGGGCAGTAAATATAAACAGCTACTGGCTGGCAGGTTTCCTTATCCTGCTGCCATCATATTATTTCCTTTTAAAAAAATACCTTTAATCTCCTGGCCGTGGTTTCTGTAGTTATCCTGATATCATTTTATTTTCTCGGGGGAGCAGCCCTGGTTTTACTGGCCCTGGCCATGATGTTCAATGCCGGAGTGATCCTTTTTTTCAAGAAGAGGCATTTCAATAAGTTACCCACTCATTCTATTAAATATCTTGCCACATTAATCAGGGTTGCGGAGAATATTATAAAAATAGAGAACCCGGTAATGCAGGAATATCAGGCAGAGTTAAAGGGATTGACGGCACAGGTCCATAAACTCAGTGAAAAGGTCAGTTTCATCATTCCGAAGACGGTCAAGGGTGATCTGGATTTTCTCTATGAATATTTAAATAATCTGTTCCTTATTGAGATACGGAATTTCAATGCTGTACTCCGGCAGTTAAAGGAGAAACAGACCCAACTCAAGCAGCTCTTTATCCTGGTAGGTGAACTGGATGCCCTCCTGTCAATTGCCTCCTATCGGGTATCATTAGGATATTACTGTATTCCGGAATTCATAGAAGATAATACAGACAGGGTGCTGGAACTTACTGATGTCTACCATCCTTTATTAAAGGATCCGGTCTCCAATTCTCTGGAGATAAAGAAAAGGGGTATCATCATCACCGGTTCCAATATGGCCGGGAAGTCAACTTTCCTGCGTACAATAGCAGTCAATGTCCTCCTGGCTCAGACTATCTGCACATGCCTGGCCAGCTCCTACAGGGGTAACATGTTCAGGGTAATCACCTCAATAAGCAGGACGGATAACATAATGGAAGGTAAAAGCTTTTATTTCACAGAAGCGGAGAGGCTCCTGGAGATGGTCGTTACAGTCAGGGAAGGCCTGCCTGCATTATGCATCATAGATGAATTGCTTTCCGGTACGAATTCTGCAGAAAGGCTGGCAGCTGCTGAGGGGATACTGGATTATCTCTACAGGAACAATGTCCTGGCTATAGTGGCCACCCATGACCTGGAACTGGCAGAGAGGTTGCAGGATAGTTATGACACCTATCATTTTACTGATAGTGTCAGCAAAGAGGGGCTGGATTTTGATTATAAGCTGAAGAGAGGTATTGCAGTCAGCAGTAATGCCATCAGGTTATTGGAGTACCTGGGCTATCCGGAGGAGATTACAGAGGCGGCCCTGAAAAGCATGCAAAAATTTGATGTAAAGAAATGAAGGATAAAATAAAGGGGATAACGAATAATTATCAATGGATGAAATATTTTAATACACCAGGTGGAAAGGAGAATAGATGATGAAAATAGTCATGCTGGAACCAATCGGGATTACAGAAGAGGAGCTAAATAAATACCGTAATAGGCTGGAAGAGGCTGGCCATGAATTAATAACCTATGGGGATAGGGTGGAGGATGAGGATGTCCTGATCGAGAGGGCCAGGGAAGCAGAAATCCTGATAATTACAAACCTGCCCCTCAGCAGGAGGGTAATCGAGGCCTGCCCTGATTTGAAGATGATTTCTGTAGCCTTTACTGGGGTTGACCATATCGATATGGAGGCCTGCCGGGAAAAGAATATTCTCGTTTCCAATTCTTCAGGCTATTCTAACCAGTCGGTTGCAGAACTGGTCTTTGCCATGATTATCTCCTTATTGAGGAATGTCAAGGCCTGTGATGAGTTAGCCCGTAAGGGAGGAACCGGAGCTGGCTTGTATGGTAACGAACTGGCCGGTAAGGTACTGGGGATTGTGGGAACCGGTGCAATAGGTTTACGGGTTGCTGAGATAGCGAAGGCTTTTGGCTGTAAATTATTGGGCTATGCCACTCATGAGCGGAAAGCAGCACTGGAATTGGGTGTTAAATATGTAAGCCTTCCTGAACTCATGCAGGAGAGTGATATTGTCAGCCTCCATGTGCCTTTACTGGAATCTACCAGAAACATGATCAATAGGGATATGATTGCCCTGATGAAGCCCACTGCCATACTGATTAATACTGCCCGGGGCCCGGTAGTGGATAACCAGGCTCTGGCCGAGGCCCTGAATGCGGGAAGGATTGCCGGTGCCGGTATCGACGTCTACGAGATGGAGCCGCCCATTCCGGAGGACCATCCTTTAGTCACTGCAAAGAATACCATATTGACTCCCCATATCGCCTTTGCTACAGCCGAGTCTTTCCAGAAGAGGGCAGCCATTGTCTTTGAGAATATAGAGAAATATCTGGCGGGTGAACCACAGAACGTCATGGCATAGTTTTTCTTTAGTTCTTGATTAAGCTTTTTCGGTCTACAGCTTTAATTTAAACTATCAGGAGTTGGTAATTTGTGAAAAAAGTTACATTAAATAAAGAAGTTGATGTAAAGAAAGAAGTTGACGTGATAGTCTGTGGCGGAGGGCCGGCGGGTATCGGTGCCGCCATAGCTGCTGCCAGGCAGGGGATGGATGTTGCCCTGATTGAAAGCCGGGCTTTCCTGGGCGGTAATATTACTGCCTGTTATGTGGAATCCTGTAATTATTTCCTCTGGCAGGGCCCCTTTGCGGTGACGGGGTTATATAAAGAGCTGGAAGAGGAATATAGAAGGGAATTTGGTAATTCCGATGATATCAGGACAGATTTTAGTCCCCACCGGTTCTCCAGTGAATACCTGAAGATATTCCTGGATAGGAAGATAGAGGAAGAGGGGATCTGGCTCCGCCTCCATAGCCGGGTGGTAGATGTTATCCTGGATGATGATACCATTGAGGGTGTTATCATCAACAGCAAGTCAGGTTTTGAAGGGATCCTGGGAAAGGTAGTGGTCGATTGTACCGGGGATGCTGATGTGGCAGCAGCGGCAGGTGTCCCCTTTGAACAGGGCCGGGAAGGGGATGGTCTTACCCAGCCGGGCACGGTCAATTTCAGGGTAGCCGGGGTAGATAGTGAGAAGGTCAAAAAGATACTGGATGAAAAGGGAATTACTTATTTCTATGATATCTATAACCAGAAGGTAGCAGAGGGCATCATCGATATGGGTTATAAGAGGATGAACTTTCCCATGGGGAGATTGACTGCCGGCGGCCAGGTCAGTTATATCAATTTTTGCAATGTGTATAAGATTGACCCGACTGATGCCGATGACCTGACCCGGGCTGAGATGCTGGCCCGGAAAAGGGTCCTGCAGTTTTTCAATTTCATAAAGGAGTATCTGCCCGGTTTTGAAAAGGCCGAACTGGCTTCCATTGCCCCTACTATGGGTTTCCGTGACAGCCGGCGGATTAAGGGGGTATACCGGCTGACAGCAGAAGATATCGATGAGGGGCGGTTCTTTGAGGATACCATCGCCATCTATCCCCGGTTTTATGATATGCTTTCACCGACCGGAACATGGGATGACCTGGTCTATATAGTGGATCTGGATAAAGAGTATGGCATACCCTACAGATGCCTGTTGCCGGTTAATGTGGAACAAATATTGGTAGCGGGCAGATGTATCAGTACAGACCATATGGCTGAAAGCTCTATCAGGGCTATTTCAGCCTGTATGGCTACCGGCCAGGCGGCGGGGACAGCGGCAGCTATTGCCGTCAGGGATAATACCAATGTCAGGGATATAGATGTCAGGAAAGTCCAGCAGGCTCTAAAGGAGGCCGGTGTAAGGCTGCCTGATTAAGGCTGCTGGTTGAATATTGTATATGGTTGTAATATAATTAAAAGATAATAAAGAAGAAAGGGGTATCAAATGAAGAAAGGCTTCAGTTTTGTTTTGATACTGGCTCTCCTGGTGACTACAGCGGTTTTCGCTCAAAAGGATCCAGGAGCAGAGAAGTTAATGGAGCTATTTACTGTTGAAGACAGCCAGGTGGTAGATCTCTTTGATGAGAGTTTC
The DNA here is from genome assembly GCA_025451675.1 of Halanaerobiales bacterium. GTDB lineage: Bacteria > Bacillota > Halanaerobiia > Halanaerobiales > DTU029 > DTU029. The sequence goes on from JANWJZ010000081.1 coordinate 10,163, forward strand.
CTGGCCCAGGTACCGGTTCAACAGCTTGTTCTGATTCTGAAACAGTATAAGAGTGTTCTGGGTGACCTGATTGAGGTCAGCGGTACCAGTGGGAATTATACACTGATTTTTTCCAGGGGTACTGCACCATCCCAGATTTATTTGAATGACGAAGGGAAGATAATCGGTCTCTGGTTTGGGCAATGGAATCTATCTCCTACTGATGATGATCTTTCCGGGTTACTGGAAGAATTTAAGGCATTGGAAGGAAAGGTATCAGTAGCAGTAATCAGGAATAATGAAGAGGAGGTATTCCTCTATAATGCGGAGGAAAGGCTGGCAGTGGGTTCAAGCTTCAAGTTATATGTCCTGAAGGCTGTCTATGAAGCAGTGGAGAAGGGAGAACTGGACTTTGATACGGTTGTGCTCCTTAAGAAAAAGGATAGATCAATACCAAGCGGTATCCTGCAGGATTGGCCGGCCGGTACACCGGTGACAGTAAAGACCTTGACCAATCTGATGATCTCCATCAGTGACAACACAGCCACTGATAATCTGATCGGGCTTGTCGGCAGGGAAAAGGTAGAAGGATTGGCCAATGAGAGGAATATACCCTTTTTAAAGACAAATGAGTTATTTAAGCTTAAATATGCAGCTGATTCTGGATTACAGGAAAAGTATCTGAAGGGCAGCATTGAAGAAAAACGGGATGTCCTTCCAGCCCTGGCTGATCTGAAAGTTAATGTCAGTGATATAGTCACATCTCCTTTATTGATCAATGAACTGGAATGGTTTTTCTCCACCAGGGAATTATGCAGCATAATCTACGAATTGAGGGATGCTGACGAGTTACGGATTAA
>JANWJZ010000082.1 GCA_025451675.1 Halanaerobiales bacterium
AGGCCTGAATTCCTCAACAGGCTGGATGAGATAATTGTCTTCCATGCCCTCAACAAGGAGCATATCAAAGAGATTGTTAATCTGATGTTGAATGATTTAAGGAAGAGGCTGGAGGAAAATAATATCACCATTGAGGTCACTGATGAAGCAAAAATGCTACTGGTAGAGGATGGTTTTGATCCCCAGTATGGGGCAAGGCCGCTAAGAAGGAGTATCCAGCGCCTGGTGGAAAACCCCCTTTCTGAGAAAATATTGGCTGGTGCCATTAAAGATGGGGACACTGTCCGGATCGATGTTGAGAATGGCGTGTTGGCCTTCGCAACCACTAAAAACATATTGACTCAAGAGATATAATTCTTTCTAGTCCTTGTAAAAAGCTGCTAAAAATGATATAATTATATATAAAGATTAGTGGAGAAATGGCTCATGTCTAAAAATATAACCAATTATGTCTGTGATCAATGTGGATATAGCAGCAGGAAATGGATGGGGCGTTGTCCTCAATGTCAGGCCTGGAATAGCTTTCAGGAAGAACTGATTACAGGAGACAGAGGGCATAATATTACTTTGAATAGTGAGCCCCTTCCTATTTCCCAAATAGAAAGCGGAGAAGAGATCAGGTATAAGACTGGTATCCAGGAACTGGACCGGGTTCTTGGTGGTGGTATTGTCAGTGGGTCTTTGATATTGTTGGGAGGAGCCCCTGGTATCGGAAAGTCTACTCTGGTACTACAGGTGGCTTCCCTTTTTAGTAAGAAATATAATAAGGTATTATATGTTTCCGGTGAGGAATCTGCTGCCCAGATTAAAATACGGGCAGAAAGAATAGATGCCATCAATGATAATTTATATATCCTGGCCGAAACATACTTTGACCAGATTCTTGCCCACTTAGACAGGGAAAAATACAGCCTTGTAATAATTGATTCAATTCAGACTATCAGTGATCCGGATCTGGATTCATCCCCTGGTAGTGTATCCCAGATAAAAGAGATTACCAACCAATTGATGAAAATTGCCAAAAGCAAAGGAATACCAATTATTCTGGTCGGCCATGTAACCAAAGAGGGAGAACTGGCCGGGCCAAGGGTACTGGAACACCTGGTCGATGCTGTATTGCATTTTGAGGGAGACAGGAGTTACTCCTACCGGATATTAAGGGCAGTCAAAAACCGCTTTGGTTCCACCAATGAGGTAGGGGTATTTGAGATGAAGAATTCCGGAATAGCGGAAGTGTTAAACCCCTCGCTCCTTTTTCTGGAGGAACGCCCCCGGGATGTATCCGGCTCAGTAATAGTTCCGGTGATGGAGGGCAGCCGTCCTTTATTGGTAGAGGTGCAGGCCCTGGTTTCTACAGCTACTTTTTCAGTACCCCAGAGGGCTGCTACCGGTGTTGATTATAAAAGGATTATGATGCTACTGGCTGTCCTGGAGAAGAAACTGGGAATCAATTTTCAAACAAAAGATGTCCATATAAATATTACAGGCGGGTTCCGGGTCAATGAACCTGCCCTGGATCTGGGGATAGTAACTGCCATTATCTCCAGCCATGGAGATCTGCCTATTCCAGATAACATGGCTGTTGTTGGTGAGATCGGTCTTGCCGGTGAGGTGAGGGCAGTCAGCAATATAAGCCAGAGGATTAATGAATTAAAGAAAATAGGTTTTGAAAAAATAATCTTACCCCAGGGCAATCTTAAAGGCCTTGAAGTCGAAACAGGGATCAGTCTCCTGGCGATAAATAATATCCATGAACTTTTCAAAATAGTCAGTGAGGTGGGGTGGTAAATGGAAAAAGAGAAACAGTTACTCGAGATTTTAAAAATGATTGCACCAGGTACCGTTCTTCGCGAAGGATTGGAAAATGTCCTGCGGGCAAAGACTGGTGGTTTGATTGTAGTGGGAGATAGTGAAGAGGTTCTGGCCATTGTTGATGGTGGTTTTAATTTAAATGCTGATCTGACCCCGACCAGATTATATGAATTGGCGAAGATGGATGGTGCAATGGTACTTAACTCTACTGCTGATCGTATACTCTGTGCAAATGCCCAGTTAATACCCGATCCGACCATCCCCTCAGAAGAAACAGGGACCCGCCATCGTACAGCCGAAAGGGTAGCCAAGCAGACCGGAAGTCTGGTAATTGCTATTTCACAAAGAAGAGATATTATTTCACTCTACCTGGGTAATCAAAAACATGTTCTGGAAGATATCAGGGTGATTCTGTCTAAAGCAAACCAGGCTTTACAGACCCTGGAAAGATACCGCAATGTGCTGGATCAGGCCTTGACCAATTTAAGTTCTCTGGAGTTTGAGGATTTAGTAACGATTTCTGATGTAGCCACTGTTATTCAGAGGGCAGAAATGGTATTAAAGATTGAAAGAGAGGTCAGGCGTTATATAATTGAATTGGGAACAGAAGGCCGCCTGATTAATATGCAGTTACAGGAACTGATCGGTGATATCAAGGATGAAATAATACTATTAATAAGGGATTATATGGCCAGCAGTAGTGAAGAAAATGAAAAGGATCCGGAAAATTTACTCTATGATTTGACCAACTGGTCTTCAGATGAAATGTTATCACTGAATACCATCAGCAAAGCCCTGGGTCATGGGGGCAGTATGAATGCCCTGGATTCAACAGTTACTCCCAGGGGATACCGGATTTTAAGAAAAATCCCCCGCTTACCTATGCCTGTTATTGAAAACCTTGTCAACCATTTTAGCAATCTGCAGAATATTATCAATGCCTCACCAGATGAGCTGGATGATGTGGAAGGAATCGGAGAAGTAAGGGCGCAGGCTATTAAAGACGGGTTAAGGAGATTACGGGACCAGGTATTACTGGATCGACATATTATCTAAACTTTGCATTCATTGACAGTTTTTTGCTGGAGTGTTATAATTATTCTGAGTATTTTTATAAGTTGCTATATAAGTGTTTGCCATATAAGCTGAGAGAGGTTGGTATTAAAATGTTTAATATCGGTGATAAGGTAGTGTATCCCAACCATGGTGCGGGTACCATTGTGGGTATAGAAACCAAAAATATCCTGGGAAAAGAAAATAAGTATTATATAATGAAATTGCCTATTGGGGAAATGAAAGTTATGGTACCCGTAGACAAAGTAGAGGAGATTGGTCTAAGAAATGTAATAAGTTCAGAAGAGGCAGATGAGGTATTGGATCTGCTTAGAGATGGCAGGATTAAAATGTCCCATAACTGGAATAAACGTTTCCGGACAAACATGGAGAAGATTAAAAGTGGTGATATTTTTGAGGTTGCAAAAGTTGTCAGGAATCTGACCATCAGAGATAATGAAAAAGGCCTGTCTACCGGTGAGAAAAAGATGCTCAACAATTCCCGGCAGATTCTGGTAAGCGAACTGGTTCTGGCTAAAGATATGGAGAGAGAGGAAGTAGAGGAGTTGATAGATAATTTGATAAGCCAGAACCCGGCATTGGAGGAAGGAGAATAACACCGGTAATCCTTGCATTAATTTACACCAATTGGTAATAATAAATGAAAGGAGGTGCTAAAATGAAAAAGTTGATGCGATTTTTTCTTGCTGTTTTTGGTTCATTTACTGGCTATGAAATGGTAAAACTATTGGGATTGGCAACAGAATTCTCCGGTCCTTTTTATGAGGAAATTGATCAATTTTTTACCAGCGCTCAGTTTTTTGGTATTTTGCTTGGGTTTTTATTTGGCTTTTTTATACTTTTTTACTTATTGGAAAAGGTTTTGCAATTAATCGTTAGTTTTGAGAATTTTTTGAAAGAACTTTCCTGGCGAAAGTTGGTTGTTGGCATTCTGGGTTTAGCAGCTGGATTATTACTGGCCATTTTAATTAATTTTTCTTTTTCCGGTATTCTTAGAACCGGTACTATTGGTAGATATATTGGCATACTGGTGAATATAATATTTGCTTATCTTGGTTTTAGTTTATTTGTCTATAAGGAAAAAGAGATAATGAAATTTTTAAAACAGGAGGAAAATCCCCATAATATTTTTGGCAGCATTATCAGTAATAAGATACTGGATACCAGTGTTATAATCGATGGTCGAATTGCTGATGTAGCTAAAAGTGGTTTTATTGAAGGAACATTAATTGTACCGGAATTTGTACTGGAAGAATTACGGCATATAGCTGATTCTTCTGAAACCTTAAAAAGGAACCGGGGAAGGCGCGGGTTGGATATTTTGAAACAGATGCAGAAAGAGCCGCATGTTAATATACAGATATTAGCCCAGGATTTTGATGATATTCAGGAAGTGGACAGTAAATTGGTAAAACTGGCCCAGATTATGGATGCCAAGATCATAACAAATGATTTTAATTTAAACAAAGTGGCAGAATTACACGGAGTCAGGGTTTTAAACATCAATGAACTGGCCAATGCAGTCAAACCCATAGTTTTGCCTGGTGAAGAAATGCATGTCAAGGTTATCAAGGAAGGTAAAGAAGACGGCCAGGGTGTTGCCTATCTGGATGATGGGACCATGATTGTAGTTGATGATGGTATAAACTTTATGAATCAGAAGGTATCTGTTATGGTAACCAGTATATTACAGACCGCAGCCGGCCGGATGATCTTTGCCAAACCAAATGCTAAAAAACAAATAGTCTAGAGGGAGTACATAAATGACTATAGGTGTTGTAATACCTGCAGCAGGGCAGGGAAAACGAATGGGGAGTAAACAGAATAAAATATATATGGAATTAAAATCATACCCGATACTATTTTATACTTTATCAGTTTTTACAGAAAATAAAAAGATTGACCAGATAGTCGTAGTAACGAGGGCAGATGAATTGGAATTTTGCCAGAAGAATATAATTGACAGGTATTTCCCCGGAGAAAAGATAAAGCTGGTTGCTGGTGGAGAGACCAGGCGGGAATCAGTTTTTGCTGGTTTGCAGGTCTTTTCACCAGCAATTGATTATGTTATAATACATGATGGTGCCCGGCCACTGATAACACAGGTTTTAATAGATGATATCATAGAAGCCCTTAAGGATTATAATGCGGTATCAGTGGGGACGAAGTTAAAAGATACAGTTAAAGTAATTGATGAAAAAAATACAGTTATTAAAACACCGGAGCGGGATACTTTAATCGCCGTACAGACTCCCCAGGCCTTTTTATATAGGGATATACTGGAGGCCCATCAAAAAGTGCCTCTGGATTATCCGGTTACTGATGATGCTTCTTTATTGGAATATTTAAATAAACCGGTAAAGATTATTGAAGGCTCTGAGGAGAATATCAAGATAACCACATCATTTGATTTACTTATAGCAGAAAAAATACTGGAGAGAAGGAGTTTACAGGATTGAGGGTTGGCATAGGTTTTGATGTACACCGCCTGGAAAGAGGCGAAAAACTGATTATAGGTGGTGTGGAAATACCTGCTGATAAAGGACTGAAGGGACACTCTGATGCTGATGTATTGACACATGCTTTGATGGATAGCATGCTGGGAGCACTGGGTTTGGGCGATATTGGCCAACATTTTCCCGATAATGACGATAGATACAAAGGTATATCCAGTCTTAAATTGTTGGAAAAAGTAAAGACCTATCTGGAACAGGAGGACTATTGTATAGAAAACATAGATATGATTATTATGGCGGAAAGGCCCCGGATGGCTCCTTTTATTACTGAGATGAAAAAAAAATATGCAGAGATTCTGGAGATTCCTGAAAGCAGAATTAATATCAAAGCTACTACTACTGAAAAATTGGGATTTGTAGGTAGAGAGGAAGGGATTGCCGCACAGGTTGTTATTTTACTGAACAAAAACAAATAAGTAACGAGGAGGAAGAACTTATGATAGTGAAGGATATTATGTCAAAAAGTCCAATAACAGTTACTCCAGATGCTACTGTAATAGAGGCAGAAAAATTGATGTCCCTGAATAAAATTGGCAGATTAATCGTTGTTGAGGATGATAAAATAGTCGGTATTATCAGCAGTAGTGACCTGGTAGTAGAACAGGATGTAAATGCACCTATTGAAAAATTCATGACTAAAGAAGTAGTAATGGTCAGGGAGGATACTTCAGTACAGGAAGCAGCACGCCAACTGACAGACAATAATATTGGCTGCCTTCCTGTTCTGGACGAGAATGGCAAATTAGTTGGAATTATAACTGCCAATGATATAGTTTATGGTTATCTGAAAACTGAAGAGAATGCCCGGGCCATGGAGAAAAAGACCATTACTCCGGAAAGTTCAGCAATTTATCTGGCCATGACCAGGAGCCGGGAATATGAAGAATACTGGCTGGAAAAAATAAAAGGCTATGGTTACAAGGGTGCTATAACCCAGACCGGAGCCAGTGCAGAGAAATTACCTATCAAACTGAGAGAGAGCACTACTGTTGCAGCTATTGCCCGTGGTGTCATATCAGAAACCACCAAAGAGAAAATGGCCGTATCCAATGCTGTGAAGGATGCCTATAGCCAGTTGGCCCTGATCAATCCTGGTTTAGGCGGAGGTTTTAAAATTGCCGTGGTAAGAGGAGACAGCCATATCTCAGTTGCTATTTTCGGCCGATTTGGCCATGCCCTGGTGGATGGGCCTGAGCAATTGACAGTAGGAACAAGTGTAATCTAAAGAAGTAAAAAAATGACAATTGATAAACTAAAATAAATAAAGCAGTAAATGTAGATCTGGGAGATGATTATTATGAATGAAATGCGCTTACGTTTTCCGCCCAGTCCAACAGGCAAGATTCATATTGGTAATATGAGGACTGCCCTTTTTAACTGGCTCTGGGCCCGGAAAAATAAGGGTACCCTGGTATTGCGTATAGAAGATACAGACCAGGAACGTTCCACAAAAGAATTTGAAGATATTATAATTCAGGAGATGCAGTGGCTGGGCCTGGATGTCGATGAAGGTATAGGTGTAGGCGGAGAATATGGTCCATACCGCCAGTCTGAGCGGGTGGATATATATAGGGAATATGCTGACAAATTATTAAAGGAAGGTAAAGCATATTACTGCTATTGTACACCTGAAGAATTACAGGCAATGCGGGAAGAGGCGGCCAGGAAAGGTGAAATGCCCCGTTATAATCAACATTGCCGCCATTTAACTGAAGAAGAGCTGGAGGAATATAAAAGGGCAGGCCGTAAACCGGTCATCAGGATTAAAATGCCTGATGAGGCAAGGGAAATCGTTATTAATGACCTGATCAGGGGAGAGATAAGGTTTAGCACTGATGTACTGGATGATTTCATCATTTTTAAATCAGATGGGATGCCTACCTATAATTTTGCAGTGGTTATAGATGATGCCCTGATGAAGATCACCCAGGTAATCAGAGGAGAAGATCATATCTCCAACACACCGAAGCAGATTCTCCTCTATGAAGCCCTTGGTTTCCCGGTTCCAGAATTTGCCCACCTGCCTCTGATACTTGACGAAAATCGTGCTAAATTGAAAAAACGCAGTGATAGTGATGCTGTTTATATAGGCGAATTTAGGGAAAAGGGGTATCTGCCGGAGGCCTTATTCAACTTCCTGTCTTTACTGGGCTGGTCCCCCAAGGATGAAAGGGAGATCATGTCCCGGGAAGAGATTATCAGCCTGTTTGATATTTCTGATGTAAATAAGAGCTCCGCTGTCTTTGATATCGAAAAACTAAACTGGATGAATGGTAAGTATATAAGGGAGGCAGATCTGGACCGGATCCTGCAGTTATCCATTCCCTATTTGCAGGAGGCCGGATTCATTGGGGAAGAGCTTTCCAGTGAGGAGCACGAATGGCTGAAAAAGGTTATTGAGGTAGCCAGGACAGGTGTGGACTATCTGGCACAAATACCCGCTGAAGCAGAGATTTTCTTTACTGGACTGGAATTTACCGATAAAGAAAAGGCCATTGCAGAGTTCAGGGATGAAGAGGTGGAGCTGGTTTTTAGCACATTGAAAGAAGAGTTAAGGGGATTAACAGAATTTAACCGGGACTCTATCAACAATGTTTTCAAGGAATTACGCAAAAAATTGCCAGTCAAGGCCAGAAAGATATATCATCCTGTGCGCCTGGCTTTAACCGGAAGGGATTCAGGGCCAGAGCTCAGTGATATCATTTATATCTTCGGCCTGGAGGAAGTGGAAAAACGGCTGGATAATGCCCTGGCAATGGCCAAATAATCTGGCCGTGAATATAATATATAGACCGGGCAGAATATACGGTTGAAAGCTGAATAATAAAAAACGATGAAGGGAAGAGGGGATAAGGACCGCTATAACAGAGAGGGATACCCTGGCTGAGAGTATTCCATAGCCGGCCTATCTCTATGCATCCTGGAGTTGAATTCCTGAAGGGATTTCACGATAAATGCATTGTTATTTGAAATCTGAGTAGGGAATTACGGGTAAAACCGTTATTTTAGATGAGATGGTTAATAGGGATTGCCATTTTCTTTCCGTATTAACCAAGCAGAGTGGGACCACGAAGCCTTCGTCTCTGTGTTGAGATGGAGGCTTTTTCTATATAGAGAAAAACTGGTCTGATTATAGAACCTGTATCATTTATTTAATAACCTGTAAAGGAGGTAAGCAATAATGTTGAAAATATATAATACCCTTTCCCGGCAAAAAGAACCCTTCATTCCGATTGAGGAAGGTAAAGTGGGGATCTATGTCTGTGGGTTGACCGTGCAAAACTATTCCCATATAGGCCATATCAGGAGTGCGGTGGCCTATGATGTAATCCGCCGTTACCTACAATATAAGGGTTATAATGTGACCTATGTGCAGAACTTTACAGATATAAATGAAAAAATCGTGGCCAGGGCCCGGGAAGAAAACTTAACGCCGGAGGAATTAGCGGAAAAATATACCAGGGCCTACCTGGAAGATATTGAACAATTAAATGTCAAAAAAGCCAGCCATTATGTTAAGGCAACAGAAAATATAGATGCCATCATCCACATGATAGAAACTCTGGTGGCTAAGGGTTATGCCTATGAGGTCAATGGAAATGTCTATTTCAGCGTAGATAAGTATGCGGATTATGGGAAATTATCTGGCCGTTCCCTGGAGGACATGCAGGCAGGGGCCCGGATAGAGATTGTTGAGGAGAAGAGAAACCCTCTGGATTTTGCCCTCTGGAAAAAGGCTCCGGAAGGGGAAAAAGATTGGGATAGCCCCTGGGGGAGAGGCTGGCCGGGATGGCATATTGAGTGCTCGGCCATGTCCATGAAATACCTTGGTGAAAGTTTTGACATCCATGGCGGTGGGGCAGATTTAATCTTCCCTCACCATGAAAATGAGATAGCCCAATCAGAAGCCTGCACAGGCCATAAGCCCTTTGCTAAATACTGGGTGCACAATGGCCCGGTCAATTTAAAAGGGGAAAAGATGTCCAAATCAGTGGGCAATTTCTACACTACCAGGGAGTTGCTGGAGAAATATAAAGGAGTGGAAATCCGCTATTATCTCCTGACAAAACATTACCGTTCCCCCATTGATTTCAGCCTGGAGGAACTGGAGGAAGCTGGAACCAGCCTGAAAAGGATCATAAATACTAATAATAATCTAAAGAGGTTATTAAATAGTAAGCCGGATACAGAAAATAATAACAGGGAAGGGGAGCCCCTGCCTGACCTTGCTGCTCTGAGAGGGGAATTCCTGCAGGCCATGGATGATGACTTCAATACTGCCCGGGCCATAGGGGTAGTCCATGATTTTGTTACTGCCATTAACCGCTTAATCAATGCCCAGGACTTTGTCCTGACAGATAGGAATTACTCCTTTGTCAAAGAAGCAGATGCTTTATTTACAGAATTTCTGGAAATACTGGGCTTAAATATTCAGGATGATGCTCAAATGGCAGAGGAAGGAGTCTATGAGCCTTTGATAGAATTGCTCCTTGAGGTCAGGGAGATGGCCAGGCAGAAGAAAGACTGGGCCATGGCGGACAGGATAAGAGATGGCCTTAACGAATTAGGCATTATAGTCAGGGATACACCACAGGGTGTCATCTGGGAAAAAGAAAGGGGTTAAGCATGTATTCTGAAAAAGAGGCATCCCTCTTATCCCCAGGCCTGCTGGCCTATATCGGGGATAGTGTGTTTGAAGTAATGGTCAGGGAATACCTGTTGAAAAAAGGATTCCGCAAATTACAGGATATTCATCAAAAAACAGTGGCGATAGTAAATGCCAGTTCTCAGGCGAAAATAATTGCTTCGCTGCAGGATTTTCTTTCAACGGAAGAGTGGAATATTGTCCGCCGGGGGAGAAATGCCGGAACCGGTAATATACCGGCTAATGCTGATATGATAGATTACAGGTGGAGCACAGGCTTTGAAGCCCTGATCGGTTTCCTCTATTTGAGCAATCAAAGAGAAAGGCTGGCTGAAATCTGGGACAATATAATTTCATTTCTGGAACAGGAATAGAATAATAATGGTAATTAATATATAGAAACAGGTGCAAAAAGGTAGGAGATTGATATGGATAAGATAGAAGGACGTAATCCGGTTATAGAAGCCCTGAAGGGAAAGCGGAAAATAGAAAAAATCCTCATCCAGGAAGGGATAAAAGGCGGGAAGATTGAGGAAATCATAAATGCAGCTAAAAAAAAGGGTATCAGGATTGAAAGGGTTCCCCGCACAAAACTTGACCAGATAGCCTCTTCCCATTCCCACCAGGGAATCATAGCCTATGCGGAAGAAAAGGAACTGGTCTCTCCTATGGATATAGTCAATTATGCCAGGGAAAAAGGTGAACCTCCCTTTATAGTCATCCTGGACCAGATCCAGGATCCGCAAAACTTTGGTGCCATAATCAGAACAGCCTATGCTGCCGGTGCCCATGGAGTAATCTATCAGGATAAAAGGGCCGCTGGTATTACCCCTGTTGTTGTAAAAAGTTCTGCCGGTGCCATTGAACATATTAAACTATCGGAAGTAAAAAATATCAATCATACAATTGAAGAACTGAAAGAGGCCGGTCTCTGGATTGCCGGTGCAGACATGGAAGGAGATATGCTTTATTATGAGGTTGATTTGAAAGGCCCAATCGGCCTGGTGATTGGTAGTGAAGGTAAAGGGCTACGCAGACTGGTCAGGGAAAATTGTGATTTTCTGGTAAAGATACCAATGCCCGGAGAATTTTCTTCTTTAAATGCTTCGGTGGCGGCTGCTATACTTATCTATGAGGTATTACGGCAACGCCAGTGAGAGAGTTTTCCCGGGAAAAATTTATTATGAGAAATGGGCTCTTCCTCAATGTACACGGCTTATCCACCCTTTTTCTACAGCTTGACTAAGTAATATTAAATAAGTATAATATAAGGTATAAGCCATGGTTACAGAGGTTAGGAGGGGTCTTGTTGAGGGGTAATGTACAGGAAATACCGTATGAAGATTATTCCAGGATGAGTGATGAAGAATTAATAAAACTGGTTCAAAATGGTGATAAATACGCTGAAGAGATTATTATAAAGAGGTATAGAAATTTTGTTTTAGCCAAATCAAGATCTTATTTTCTGGTTGGTGCTGACAGAGAAGACATAGTACAGGAAGGTATGATCGGTTTGTTCAAGGCAATCCGGGATTATAAGGTAGAGCGTCTTGCTTCCTTCCGGGCCTTTGCAGAACTGTGTATAACCAGGCAGATCATTACAGCCATTAAGGCAGCCACTCGCCAGAAACATCAACCTTTGAATTCCTATGTTTCACTAAACCGCCCGATATACGACGAAGAATCAGATCGCACCCTTCTGGATGTGTTAAAGGGAGGAAAACTATTAGATCCAGAGGAGTTAATTGTCAGTCAGGAAACCTATGACTTAATTGAAAATCAAATTGATGAAATGTTAAGCAATCTGGAACGTGATGTATTGCAGGAATACCTGGATGGCAAATCCTATCAGGATATAGCCACGGCATTGGACAAACATGTAAAATCTGTGGACAATGCCCTGCAGAGGGTAAAACGGAAGTTAGAGGTTTTTCTGAAAAAGCATAATTTATAAAAAAGAAAAGATGGTGGTACATAGGTAAAGGGAGATTAAAATTTTAAATATATTTTGAATATATAAAGGTTATAATAAGGAGAGTGGGAATATGGCAAAACAAAAGTTTGAAAGGACTAAGCCGCACGTCAATATTGGTACAATTGGTCACGTTGACCACGGCAAGACTACCTTGACAGCAGCTATTACAGCTGTGCTGGCCCAGAAGGGTACAGCAGAAGCCAGGGCTTTCGATACCATCGACAAAGCCCCGGAAGAAAGAGAAAGAGGAATTACCATTGCTACTTCTCATGTTGAGTATGAAACAGAGAACAGACACTATGCTCACGTAGACTGCCCAGGCCACGCTGACTATGTAAAGAACATGATTACTGGTGCAGCCCAGATGGACGGTGCCAT
>JANWJZ010000083.1 GCA_025451675.1 Halanaerobiales bacterium
ACTTGATTTTCCTTCAAAATCCTTATAATGTCTTCCGCACTAAGTTCTTTACCACCCAGAGCCGGTGTATAACTGATATAGGCCCGTAATTTGTCGTTACTGATCTCTACCCTAACCTTCCCATCCCGGTCCAGTTCAGGTAAACGGGGTGCAATCAATACCCATTCACCTGTAGCATCATGGATTGCGTTCTGAACGGCTTTCCAGTCTATCTGTACTATTTCTTTTTTCTCCAGGGCCAGTCTGACCAGCTGATAGCTAACCGGATCTCCTCTTCCTTCTGGTGGTGTAATTTTCAGGAAAACGCCGTCATCAGCAACCTTTATCTTAAAAGTACCATCTACATCCAGGCCATCGCTGACCAGAGCCAGTAGATCCTTTTCCCGCTGAGTAAGGCCTTCCTGTAGTGATACCTCGTAAACCTTTTTACCGCCAAGCCCCAGTAAACCGCCTTTTTTCCCTACTTCTACAATATTCAAAGCAACGTTTCCTTCAATTGCCAGTTCTTTTCTGGCTAATTCCATTGCTTCTTCTTTACTTCTTGCCACCACCTTTATTTTATCAGTCATATTAGCCCCCTCTTCCTTTTAAATTAGCTGTTGTTTTTTTCTGGCCAGGGAACCTCTTAATCGATAAATTGCTTTTTTATGCAATTGGGATACCCTTGCTGGAGACAGGTCCATAATCTCGGCAATTTCCTTCTGAGTAAGTCCTTCATAATAATATAATGATATAACTAACCTTTCTGGATCATTTAAATTATCAATGGCCTCTGCCAGAAGTTCTTCACTTCTTTTCCTTTGATATATCGCATCAGGTTGATTTTCCTGCTCGTCCTGTATAAACTCAAAGAGCTGGCTATCACCTAAAAGTTCATGAAGTGAATACCATTGGGAAGAAAAAAGCATAGAATATAAAGTATCAATCCTCTCTTCACTCATATTTAAGGCCCGGGCCAGTTCATTAGTGGAAGGTCTGCGGCCATATTTACTGGTAAATTCCTCAACTGCATTTTTTAGTTTTCTTCCTTCCCTCCGCACTGAATGAGGTAACCAATCCAGTCTCCGCAAATAATCTATTATTTCTCCCCTTATTCTTTTACTGGCATAAGTGCTAAATTTAATACCTTTTTTATAATCAAATTTATAAATTGCATCAATTAGCCCAATAACCCCATAACTTTCCAGATCACTTTCTTCAATAAATTCCGGTAGATGAATTTTTATTCTTCCTACATGGTATTTAACCTGAGGGAGATACCTGATAATTAACTCTTGCCGTGCTGCCAGTGAATTCTTCTCCTTGAATTGCCGCCAGAGTTCCATCTCTTCCTGTTTCACTTTAGGGACAGACATCCTTCTCCCCCCATTCTTTTCTATTAAGCCTCTTCAACTTCTACCACAGGTATTTCAAGAGGAGAAAATATATTTTCCTCTTTATCATTTTCCTCTTCTGTTTCTTCATCCATAGATATTACTTCTTTTTCTCCCTCTTTGATTTCCTTATCTCGTTCTCTCTCTTTTAACTGAGCCTTTTCCAAAGAATAGAGGAGTAAAAAACATCCTGCAAAAATCACTATAAAACCAAATATACTTTTAATTAAAATCTCTTCCAGGTTTAATCCAGTGCTAACTCCCATAATAACAGCAAAGACATAAGCCACAAGGCCAGAAGACATTGAGATAAAAATCCGCCCTCTCATCTTTCTACAACAGACCCCTCTGCCGCAATTTGCGTTGATAATCAAATAACCAACTGATTATCTCTTCCTGTATATATTCATCTATCTCGATAAACTTGATGCCGACAGCCAGTCCGGCTTCAACATCAAAGATATTAACTATCCGGGAAATTATTGCTACATTCTCCAGTCCAGGAATCTGCAGGAAAAGTTCCAGAAACATTCCTTTCTGGACCGGCTCATTTATAAACATCTTGACGCCGCCTCCGCTTATATCAATAGTATGGGTTTCTTTAAATTCGGAGACAGGTTCCAGGCTATCATCAAGGATTCTATAGATCACCTTTTCCCTTACCTCCAGGCGGAAAAACTCTCTCCTTTGAATCCGATATTTCTCTTCTGGAATAGCCAGGTGTAAAAGGGGTACTTCCCCTTCTTCTTCCCTGCCTATTATTTTTGTTTTATAAGAATAGGCAGCCTGTACTCCGGTAAAATACATAAGCACATCCAGATTTAAACGTAAAGGTATAATCTCTCCGTGAACTAAAGGCACAGTAACTTTAATTACATCATCAGTAATATCAGCTACCTGACTTAAATAATTACCCTTGTAAGGACCTTCTTCCACTATCAATTCAAATTTCTGATTTACCTCTATCTTATGTTCAGTCCTCATTTTATCACCCATTCTGTTGCTTTTAGACAAGAATTCCCTTTATTTAAATAAATTCAACAATCTCCCTATAAATCCTTCTTTATTGTCCTTTTCAACTTTATTTACTGTCCGGCTATTGATGAGCATCTCTGCTACTTCATCAAAAGCCTGGCCAGCCCTGGAACCTGGATAAAGTTCCAGTAAAGCTTTCTGTTTCTTAACAGCCTGGCGGAGGTTATTGTCAAAAGGTATATAACCGACAATTTCCGCTTCAATACCCAGGTACTCTCTGATTACTTTACTCATCCTTTCCAGAATTCCTTTCCCTTCCTGACGGGAATTCAACTGGTTAATCAGGAGATTAATCTTGCCGTCATATTGGTGATTATGCAGGATCTTGACCAGGCTGTAGGCATCCATGATAGCCGTTGGTTCAGGTACCAGGACAACAATCACCTCATCACAGATAGAGATAAAATTGATATTACTGCTATGTACACCTGCACTGATATCTACTAATATTATATCATAGCTATACTCCAACTGAAAAGAGAGGAGACGGAGCCTTTCTACCTGTCTCCGGCTAATATCCAGAAACTCCTCTATACCTGAAGTACCCGGCAATATATCCAGGCCTTCCGGACCATCTATAATAATTTCAGTAAGTTCCTTTTCACCATTTAAAAGATGTCCCAGATGATACTTGGGAGTAAGGCCCAATAAAACATCTATATTGGCTGTACCCAGATCAGCATCCACAAGAAGGACCTTTTTATTCTTTCTCTGCAAGGCCATACCCAGGTTAACAGCAACATTGGTCTTTCCAACCCCACCCTTACCACTGGCTATTGCAATAACCCGGCTTTTTCTTACTCCATTTACCCTTTTCCTCAAACCCGCTGCCTGATCAAACATCCAGATCACCTATCAGATAATCTACTAAAATATCTACATCTGCTGTTTTTATATCATCTGGTACATTCTGGCCCATGGTAATATAGGAATAAGGAAGCTTACAGAAATTCCTGATATTAAGAAGATCACCAAATTTATTAGCTTCATCCAGTTTTGTTAAAAGGAGTTTATCAGGTTTCACTATTGAGAATTTTTCTATAATCTCTTTTTGAATGTGGCTCTTGGTATTTAAACTGAGGATAAGATGAACTTCATCAATCAGATTATCTTTGAACAGCCTTTTCAGGCGCCCTAACTGAAAACGGTCATTCCAACTACTTCCAGCCGTATCGATTAAAATCAGGTCATATTTCCCCTTTAAATCGAAATTAAGCAATTTCTCCAACTCTTTCTCATTATAAACAACATGAATTGGAATATTAATGATATCACTATAGGTCTGCAATTGTTGTACAGCTGCAATTCGATAGGTATCTGTTGTAATAAGGCAAACCTTCCTCCCTTCATCCAGTACAAAATGAGCAGCCAGTTTGGCAATGGTGGTAGTCTTTCCGACTCCAGTCGCACCAACAAAGGCCACCACTTTTTTCTGTCCATTTAAGACAATACCCTGTCCTTCCCCAATGTACTCTCTCAGGATTAGCTTCAGGCAGGAAAGTAATTCATCTCTCGTTTCTGGATTTCTTTTATCAAGTAGTTTAATAATCTCTTTACTGAGAGTATTATACACCCCCTGCTCATTGAGGTATTTATATATTTCGATCATTTCTTCCGGTAGTTCCTGCAGGAAACGGTCATTTTCCCAGCTTTTATGCATCTCATAGACCATATTTTTCAGTTCAACAATCTCCTGGAGGGCAAGATTATTCTGCTGCTCATTTTCAGTATTTTTCTCCTCCACTCCTGCAACTACTTCCACCATGGTCCTGGTAAAGAGTCCCAGAAAGCCTCCTGTTTTAAATTTACTGGTATTGAGGATAATGGCATCAGGGCCCAGATCAGCCTTTACCTTGAAGATAGCATCCTGCATTGTTTCTGCTACATATTTTTTTACCTTCACCTTAATTCACCATCCCTGTTACTTCTACCTTGACCTGTGGATCCAGTTCATTATATGACAGAACTATTAATTCCCTGATGGAACGGTAGGTAAATTCCTTTAATGGCCTGCGTAGGAGCGGTGCTGTCAGAATAATAGGATCATGTCCCTGTTCCAATAATCCCCGTACTGCTACAGCTATTTTCTGAATCAATTCCTGCGCCTGGTCTGGCTGGAGGGCCAGATAATATCCCTGTTCTGATTGTTTGAGAGATTGTAGTAGATTGTCTTCCAACTGAGGGTCTATAGTTGCTACATAGAGAACACCATCGCTATCCTGATAGATACTACAGATCTGGCGGGAGAGGGATTGCCGCACATATTCTGTCAATAGCTGTATATCTTTTGTCTTGCTGGCATAATCCGCTAAGGTCTCCAGGATAGTAATCATATTCTTAATGGGAATACCCTCCCACAATAGATTCTGCAGTACCTTCTGGATCTCACCTATAGTCAGCAAATCAGGTAAAAGCTCTTCTACTACGGCAGGATATTCCTCTTTGATTTTGTCAATAGTATTTTTGACTTCCTGCCTGCCCAGTAACTCATGGGCATGTGACCTGATTATCTCTGTCAAATGTGTAGCCATAACAGAAGGTGGATCAACGACAGTATAGTTGGCCATTTCTGCTTCTTCTTTCTGCATTTCAGTAATCCAGATAGCCGGTGTGCCAAAGGCCGGTTCCTTTGTCTCAATTCCGTCAACCTTTGTACTTTCCAGGCCAGAGGACAGGGCCAGGTAATGATCCGGCAATATCCGGTATCGGCTGATTTCCACACCATGAAGCTTTATTCTATAGGTATTGGCCTCTAACTGCAGGTTATCCAGGATTCTGACCGGTGGAATAACCATACCCATTTCCAGGGCCATCTGCCTTCTAACCATAGCCACCCGGTCCAGGAAATCTCCTCCCTGTTCCGGTAAAACCAGAGAGATGAGGTTATAACCTACCTCTACTTCCAGTGGATCTACTTTAACCAGCTCATTTAATTCCTCAGCCAATGGTGCCCTGATCTGCTGTATCTCTTCTTCCCCAATTTCTTCCTCTTCCACAATTACAGATTGCCTGGTCATCAGATAAGCAATCACCCCTAAAAAAACAGCCAGAGCAAAAAATGGTACTGCCGGCAGGCCCGGTACCAGGCCCAGGACAAGCAGGACCCCGGAGGCAATAAATAAAGCCTTGGGTTGGGCGGTCAACTGCCTGGTCATCTCTTCTCCCATATTCATATCAGCAGAGGCTGCTCTTGTAACTACAAGACCGGTAGCAGTTGAAAGCATCAAAGCAGGTATCTGGCTGACCAGGCCATCACCCACTGTCAACAATACATAAACCCTTCCTGCTTCAGCCAGAGCCATACTATGCTGCAATACACCAATGATCAAACCACCAATAATATCTATTAAAACAATGATTATAGAAGCGATGGCATCTCCTTTCACAAACTTGGTGGCACCATCCATGGCTCCATAAAAGTCAGCTTCCTGGCGGATCTTCAATCTTTCTATCTTTGCCTGTTCCTCAGTAATTATGCCGGCATTTAGGTCAGCATCAATACTCATCTGCTTGCCAGGCATGGCATCAAGGGTGAAACGGGCGGCTACCTCAGCAACTCTCTCCGCACCTTTGGTAATAACTATAAACTGGATAACTACCAGAATCAGAAACATAATTAAACCAACCACATAATTTCCGCCAACAACAAAGTTACCGAAGCTCTCTATAACCTTACCGGCATAGGCCTGGCTCAGGATCAATCTGGTGGAAGAAACACTCAGAGCCAGCCGGAATAATGTGGCAAAGAGCAATAGTGACGGGAAAACGGATAAATCCAGCGGTTCTGTATTATAAATGGTTACCAGGAGAACTACCATGGAAAAAGTAATATTTGCCGCCAGCATAAGATCCAGGAACCAGGTTGGCATGGGGATTATTAACATGATGATAACGCCAACAACCGCCAGCGCAAATATAATATCACTATTTTCATTCAATTGTCTTATAATAAAATCATTGGTTCTCGCTGTTGAAATAGAAGCCACAGGTTAGTCTCCTTTCAATACGTCATTTATGAATAAGTTATATAATTCCATGATAAAGATCAGTATCGCCGGCTGCTTCTATAAACAAAGGCCAGTACTTCAGCGACAGCCTGATATAATTCAACGGGTATTTCCTGGCCTATCTCTGTGCTGCTATTTAAGGCCCTGGCCAATGGCGGGTTTTGCACAATCTCAATACCAAATTCTCTGGCTTTCTCTATAATCCTTAAGGCCATATAACCTTCTCCCTTCGCCACTACTACCGGGGCCTCCATTGTATCTATATCATATTTTAAAGCTACAGCTACGTGGGTAGGGTTTGTGATTACAACATCGGCTTCCTGTAAAGCTTTAATCATCCTATTTAAACTCATCTGCAGCTGTTTCTGCCTTCTCCTGGATTTAATCTGTGGATCTCCTTCCTGCTCCTTGTATTCCTGTTTTACTTCATATTTAGTCATCCGCAGGTTTTTCATGTGGTCATATTTTTGATAGGCAAAATCAGCGACTCCCAGCACAACAAAAAATATAATTATATTAACAGCAACCCGAAAAATTATCTTTACTATTAAAAGCAGAGCTGGCTCAAGGCCCTGTTGTATGGTAGTCAATAGAAGGGGCCAGGATGATTTCAACTGATTATAACTGAGAAGAGCAATAATGATTATTTTTGCTACTGATTTCCCCAGTTCCAGAAGGGAACGCATTGAGAATAACCTTTTAAATCCTGAGATAGGGTTTATTCTATTTAATTTAGGTAATACTAATTTCGGTACAAAAAGGAAGCCAGCCTGTAAAAAACCGATCATTAATCCAACTACAGCTGTTGCCAGTAATAAAGGGGCCAGCAAACTTGCTATATAGAACAATCTCCCCATCAGAAGGGTAAAAGCAGATTCTATGGTAAGCTCCGGAATGCTTCTCATGGTAAAACTGGCCCTCATCTGCCTGGCCATAGCATCCATTATTCTCTCAAAAAGAAAGCTGAGGGTAAGAAAACTGGCCAACAGGGTAAAAGCATTAGCCAGTTCCTGGCTTCTGGCAACCTGTCCTTCTTCCCTGGCTTTCTGCAATCGCCTGGGCGTAGGTTTTTCCGTTCTTTCACCAGAGGAACCACCTGGCATGCTACTCACCCCTGACCAATTAATTTTATAAGCTCAGATAAACTTCTGTACAACCATGCAAAGAGATCCTGGAAATAATAGATGGTAAAAACAAGGGATAAAGATAATATAAGAAAACCTAACAAGACTTTTAAAGGCAAGCCGATGACAAAAATGTTCATCTGTGGTATCGTCCTGGCCAGAAAACCCAGGATTACAGTTGCCACAAATAGGGTGCCGGTAACAGGTAAAGCTATCAATATTGCAATCCGGAAAAATTCACTGCCTATACTGAAAATATACCGGAAAAAAGCATTCGAAAAACTCACATTCCCTAAAGGGATCAGTTGATATGAATAATAAACAGCTCTCAATAAAAGATGATGGCCATTGATAGCAAAGAAAACAAGAATAGCCAGGATATTTTTAAACTGTCCCAGGACTGGAGCCTGGGTCTGGCTGATGGGGTCAATTACATTGACAATGGCAAAACCCATGCTCAGGTCCATATAATGACCGGCAAATTGAATCGCTGCAAAAAGCAGATAAGAAATAAAACCAATGCTCAGGCCAACAGCGATTTCACCAAGAACAGCCAGCATAACAGCCAATAAATTATCGGGAATATCAGGAATCCCTATTCCCTGGGCATTTGTCAAAATAGGAAGAGTAATAAAAGATAAAAAGAGAATGAAACCGAGGCGCACCCTTGCCGGTATTACCCGGCTGCCAAAAATGGGAGCAATCATAAACATACCTATATAGCGAACCATAATCAGTATAAAAATATAGATATAATTACTGAAAATATTCTGTAGATCCATAATCATTCAACCTAACCGACTACCTGAGGAATGAAACGAAAAAGATTCAAAACGAAGTCAACTATGGTATTTAACATCCAGGGACCAAAAACTGCCAGGGCAATCATCACTGCCAGAATCTTCGGTATGAAGGCCAGGGTCTGTTCCTGTATCTGGGTAGTGGCCTGGAAAACTGCCACCAAAAGGCCTGTAAGCAGACCGGCTCCTACAACTGGAGCAATAATAAGCAGGATAGTTTTCAGGGCAGCACGGCCAAGATCAATTACGATATCAATATTCAAGGAAATCACCTTTCATTTAAAAAGTATTGATCAATGTCTCAATCACCAGTGACCAGCCATCTACCAGTATAAATAGCAATATCTTAAAGGGGATAGAGATCATTACCGGTGGTAACATTAACATACCCATGGACATCAGAATACTGGCAACAATCATGTCAATCATTAAAAAGGGAATATAAATCATAAAACCAATCTGAAAGGCTGTTTTCAGTTCACTGATTATAAAAGCAGGTATTAAGACATAGGTAGGTACCTCATCCTTGTTGCTGGGGCGGGGAAGATCCGCTAACTCGACAAATAAAGCCAGATCTTTCTCCCTGGTCTGTTTAAACATAAATTCCCTGATCGGTGCAAGGCCTCTCTCATACATAACCTCAGTATTAATCTCTTCAGCCAGATAAGGTTGAATGGCTTCAGTGTTAATCTCCTGCCAGACCGGTGCCATGGTAAAGATGGTCAGGAATAAGGCCAGTCCTATCAGAATCTGGTTTGGAGGCATATTACTGGTTGCCATAGCCGAACGCATTAAAGAAAATACCACTATGATCCTGGTAAAGGAAGTAAGCATAATCAGGATAGCCGGGGCCAGTGATAATACTGTTAAAAGTAAGAGAATCCTTAAGGACAGTACCAGATCTTCCCCCTGGCTTTCCTCTGTACCAGTACCTATTTCCAGGCTAATATCCGGTAAACGGAATTCCTCTCCCTGAACTACAAAAGTAGAAAAGAAAATAAAGAGTAACAATAAAACCAGAATTGAAAATCTATTTTTTTTCATCTCTATCACGCCTATTAGCCTTTGTAAACTTATCAAGATAAACTCTAAAATTTTCTCCACTATTAGTGATTGCAGGTACTGGAAAATCCTCTTCCTTCCAGCTAAAGAGAAGCTCAATTTCAGTTTCTGCGTTACTTAGTAAAAAAATCTGATCATGTACCTTGACAAGGGCAAGGCTCTTTTTAGGTGCCAGATACACCTGTTCCATTACCTGGATATATCTGCCTCTGCTCTTCCCGCTAATGGTTTTCTTCAAAAAATAACTGAACAGGTACATTAAGGCTATAACCAGTACCAGGTAAAAAATAACTCTGGCCAGCTCTCCTTCAATATTTTCCATCTTCTGTCTCCTTTAAACTTTATAAATTATTAATGCGATCCGCTGGACTGACAATATCCTTTACCCTGAAGCCAAAATTTTCGTCAATGACTACAACCTCACCTTTAGCCACCAGTTTCCCATTTACCAATAAATCTACCGGCTCTCCTGCTAACTTATCCAGTTCCACAATAGAACCTTCTCCCAACTCCAGAATCTCCTTGATAGACATTCTGGTTTTTCCCAGCTGTACTGTTACCTGTAAGGGTACATCCTGGATAAGGGCCATGTTATGTGGTAATGGAGCTACAGAGCTGCCATTATCAAAATCGGGAAACTGAGCTTTTTTCACATCCACATGTTCACGCTTGGCTACATGCCCGCTACTACTCACCGGGATCTCCCCTCTCTCATAACCTGGTTTTTCTGTCTCCCTTGCCTTTTCTTCTTTGATATCAGTAACTATATCATCACTGATACTCCAATCTTTGGCCAGGAGGCCATTATCATTTTCTGTCAGGCGGGAAACCAATTTATTTGCAAAATCCATTTTGGAGATCTGTTTGAAACTGCTATCAATCAGGTCTCCTACTTTAAGTCTAAAGGAAGTATCTACCAGAATTTCGTCTTCTCCAAAAAAACCATTGATTTCATCAAAAACTTCATCTAAAGCAATATATTTTGCTGTCGGTGGAGATATATTGACTACTTCATTAAGTATACTGGACATAGAAGTAGCTGCTGAACCCATCATTTGATTCATAGCCTCTGCAATAGCGCTGAGACGAATCTCGTCCAGTTCAAAAGATGGGTTGGTACCATCTCCACCCATCATCAGGTCGGCAATGATAGCAGCATCCTCTTCTTTAATGATTAATAAATTCAGGCCTTCAATTCCTTCAATATATTCTACCTGAACCAGGACACAGGGTTTTTCATACTCATTGGCAATATCCTTGATGGTTGCTGCCTTAACATTAGGAGTGGTAATCTCTACTTTATGATTCAGTAAACTATAAAGGGCTGTTGCAGCTGAACCCATGGCAATATTTCCAATTTCTCCAAGTACATCAACCATCTCTGAAGTCAATGTTTTATCTTCCACAGATTCTTCTCCTGTATTAAACAGGGCATCTATCTCTTCCTGAGATAATAAATTCTTCTTTTTCTCATCACTCATCAGTTAATTCACCATCCTCTCCTGGATCCATAGCTTCAGGATCAACCGCTTCTATTATCTTAATGGCCAGATGTTTATTGTACTGCCCGGGTATTCCTTTAAACTTAACCCGGTTGCCAATCCTGATATCTACATATTCTGAGAATTTCCGATCCAGGCGGATTACATCACCTGGCTGTAGATAAAGAAGCTCCGAAACGGATAATTCTGCACCACCTAATTCAGCATAAAGATCCAGTGAAGTTCTTTTTATTCTATTCCGCAGGATATTTATATGCCGGGCAGTCTGTTCCTGACGGGTTTTGGCAAACCATTGTTGAGCATTCAGCCTGTCAACAATAGGTTCAATCATAATATAAGGAATACAAATATTTATAAGTCCTTCACTGTTGCCAATTTTAGAAACCAGAGTTATCAAAATTACCATATCATTACCCGGCACAATCTGGGTAAATTGTGGGTTTGATTCAATATCCCTTAATAATGGCCTGACCCTGATAATATTCTCCCAGGCTTCTGGAAAAGCATTAAGTATCCAGTTAATAATCTTCTTAAAAACAGCCTTTTCTATATCTGTAAAGGGACGGGAATTAAAATCTGCAGAACCAAGACCACCGAATAAGCGATCAATCATAGCAAAACCTATATCTGGATTTATTTCCAGTATAAACTGTCCCTGAAATGGCTCCAGATCGCTTATTCCTATTATGGTAGGTTCCGGTAAGGAACGGATAAATTCTTCATAACTAATCTGTTCAATAGAAGCAACATCAAAATCCACCAGTGTTCTGAGCTGTGTGGAAAGAATAGTAGTCAGGGATCGGACCAGGTTTTCATGGATCATCTGCAAGGTGCGCATCTGTTCTTTGGACAGCTTATCTGGTCTGCGAAAATCATATACCTTAACCTGTTTATCATCAGATTCCTTTTTAATCTCTTCCACATCAAGATCGCCGGCTGTCAATGCTGAGATAAGGGAATCTATCTCCTGTTGACTTAGAACATCAGCCATTTCTTTCCCTCCCTATTGTACAACCAGTTGAGTAAACCATACCTGGGTTATCTGGCCTGTATATAATAAACTATTTAAGGATGCCATAATCCGGTTTTTGATGGTCTGGGCATCTGGTTCCTCAATATCAGCTACTGTCTGATCTCTTAAAATAGCAATGATACAGTCTCTGATCTGGGGACTTCTTTTCTCCAGTTCATCAATAACATTATCTGTGCTAACCTCAACAACAATACTGGCCTGAACATACTGATACCCCCTGCTGCCGGTAAGGTTCACAACAAAATCCCCCAGGGAATATGTAGGACCAATAGTAACCTCCCTTACCTTCTCGGAATTACTGAGCATAAAAAACCGCATAAAACCATAGCTGGTACTCGCAGCAATAATCAACATCAGTAATGCTATTGCCAGTACACTTTTAAAAGACAAGCCTTCTTTTGCCATTAATAATCCCCCCTCCCGCTATATATAGAATCATATCTTGTATTTAATATGACAATCTCAACTCTCCTGTTTCTCGCCCGGTTCTCTGCTGTATCATTTGGATATAAGGGCCTGTACTCACTATATCCGGCAGCCATTAACCTCTCAGGTGGAATGCCAGTATTCTCTATGAAATACCTGACCACATTGGTGGCTCTGGCAGTAGATAACTCCCAGTTAGAGGGAAAACGTTCATTGCTTATCGGCCAGTTATCTGTATGGCCTTCAATCATGATGACATTGGGGATATCAACAAGAAGTTCTGCTATCCTGTCCAACAGTCTCTTTCCGTCATCCCTCAAATCCGCCTTACCCAGGTCAAAGAGGATACGGCCGGTTAATCTGACTACCAATCCCCTTTCAGTAAGTTCCAATTCTACCTCGTCTGCTATGCCTTCAGCCTCAATGTAGATATTCATTTCCCGCATGATCCAGTTCAGGTTCATGATTGACGGTCCGTCTCCTATAAGCCCGCCATTAATTAAATTATTATCACTGAGGGTCATCCCGCCGTCAAGAATGCCTGCTCTTTGTCTGAAAGAAGTGACAAAACCCTGAAATTTACTTATATCCATAATAGAAAAAGAATAAAGAAGAACAAAGAAAACCAGTAACAAAGTAACCATATCACCATAGGTAGTCATCCAGCCAGGTGCAGAACTACCCATTTGTTCCTTTTTCTTTCTTCTCCTAGACATTCTCACCCACCACCGTAGTATCCATTTCACCCATACCTACGGCTTCTGCACCACTCTCTTCTGCCAGGAAGGCCCTTAATTTTTCTTCAACTATTCTGGGGTTTTCTCCAGCCTGGATAGAAAGCACACCTTCAATCATAATCTCCTTAACCAGTATCTCTTCCTCACTCCGCTCTTTTAATTTATTGGCCATAGGAAGAAACACCAGGTTAGCCAGTATAACCCCATAGAAGGTTGTAATCAGAGCAGTAGCCATACCGGGTCCCAGAGCTGTAGGGTCTTCCAGTTGGGTAAGCATCTGTATCAAGCCAACCAGCGTACCTATCATACCGAAAGCCGGTGCATAGGTCCCCATGGCGGTAAAGATACTCTGACCCTTGCCATGTCTCTCTTCCAGGAAGATCAGTTTAGTCTCCAGGATATTCCTTAAGAGTTCCGGATCAGTACCATCCACTACCAGCTGGATTCCCTTCTGCAGAAATTTATCATCAATATTGAAAACATCCTGTTCCAGGGCCAGAAGCCCTTCCCTACGGGCCTTTTCTGCAAATCTGACCATCACACTTATGATTTCATCTGTATCCATCGGGTTTGCCTGGAAGGCAATCCGGATCAATGTAGGTATTTTCCTTAGATCACTGAAGGGAAAACTGATCATGGTTGCAGCAAGGGTTCCGCCCAGGGTAATCAGTATTGAGTTGAAATCATAATAAGACTGTGGCTGCCCACCGAGTATCAAAGCCCATCCGATGAGAAACACACCACTTAATAAGCCTATTAATGTAGCCAGGTCCATTATTTCACTCCTTTTCCATACCAGGTACAGAATATATCTTCTGGTAAAATTCTATTACCTTATCCCTTACCTCATCTACCTGTTCTTTTACCAGGATTCTTTTGTTGGTTGTTAAAGTTATCACTGTATCAGGGGTGGCCTGAATGCTTTCAATCAACATAGCATTAATTACTATCTCTTCCCCATTAATTTTTATTACTTTTATCAATCAAAACCACCCCTTTTTAATTAATAATTTAAACCTGATTTATCATTAAAGTTTATAATAATTTTTACCTCTTCAGATTAACCAGATCCTGTAACATTTCATCTGTCGTACTGATAATCCTGGAGTTAGCCTGGAATCCACGCTGGGTAGTAATCATGTCAGTAAATTGTTCGGCCAGATCCACATTTGACATCTCCAGTGTGCCGGCAGAAATCTTACCCCTACCGGCAGTTCCGGCAGCCCCAATCTGGGCAATTCCGGAGTTCTGTGATTCAGCAAACAGAGTATCCCCTACTCTGGTCAAACCGCCGGCATTACTGAAATTAGCTATGGCAATCTGTCCAATCGCTTTTGTCAATCCATTGGAATAGCTTCCTGTAATCACACCGGCATTATCGATACTAAAGGACTCCAGGGAACCCATGGAATAGCCATCAGCATACAGGCCATCCAGGGTATTATCCCCTGCCATCTGGGTAACTGCAGACAGATCAAGTCTAAAACCGGCAATTTGATCAGTACCATTATTGAAATCTATATCAAATGTATCGCCGGTAACTGCAACTAATTTCCCATCACCGCCAAATGTAATGGTTCCAGTTGTTTCGTTGCTGCCACCTAATGTGGCACCATCAATAGTGGCGGTCCAGTCCCATTGATTTTCACTGGTTGGCTCAAAGTTCAGGGTAAGGGTATGTTTCTGTCCCTGGGAATCATAAATGTCTATTGTTGCAGTCCAGGCTACCGGGTCTGCTGCATTCAGGTTCCCTGCAAATACTGCCTCTGTACTGGCCTGCGGTGCCATTGTATCACCGATGGGAATCCTGATACCTGTCAGGGGACTATTGGTATTGATAATCCCGTTTGTGGCCATCCAGCCCTGCATGATATAACCATTGGAAGCATTGACCAAATTTCCGTTTTCGTCAAGGGTCAGGGCACCTGCTCTGGTATAAAAATTCTGGGTACCATTATTGACTACAAAAAAGCCATTGCCCTGGATAGCCAGATCAGTACCTAAACCTGTGGACTGTAAATTACCCTGAACAAGATTTGTATCTATACTGC
>JANWJZ010000084.1 GCA_025451675.1 Halanaerobiales bacterium
AAAATGGATTTATATTATCATTTAACTTGATATAATTCATGTGGGGATATAGTTCAGTGGGAGAACGCTTGACTGGCAGTCAAGAGGTCAGGGGTTCAAGTCCCCTTATCTCCACCAGAAAAAAAGAGGTCAGAGGTTAGAAGTCAGAAGCAGTTTTTCAATTCCACTTCTGACAAACTACATCTGACATCAATATAAGGAGGGGTGCCCGAGCGGCCAAAGGGAGCAGACTGTAAATCTGCCGGCGGATGCCTTCGAAGGTTCGAATCCTTCCCCCTCCACCAATGTGCGGGAATAGCTCAGTTGGTAGAGCATCACGTTGCCAACGTGAGGGTCGCGAGTTCGAGTCTCGTTTCCCGCTCCATTTTTTTATAGGAACACCCAATGGGTGTTTTTTTATTTGTCGGCTTTTTAGTTAAAAAATATTTATCAATAGGTTATTGCTGCAATTGATTTTCAAAAAAGTATTGACAAATATTTTCTCCTTCAGTATAATGAGATAAAAATTTTATTAACAGTTAATGAAAAGATCAAATATATATAATTAAATATAGATATAGAAAAACGATGAGCAGGGAAAGTAATCTAAATACCTTTCTTATAGCGAGCTGATGATGGTGGAAGATCAGCAGAAAGATTTAGGTGAAGTTCCCCTGGGAGTTGTAGAGCTGAAACTAAAGTAGGTTCTAACGGAGGTCAACCGTTATAGTTGACAGGTTATATAATGTAGTCTCCTGTTTTGCCAGGAAGGGACTGCTATTATGTAGCTTAAAGGATGGTATAGCAGGTAAAGCCTGTTCCTTTATGGAACAGGCTTTTTTGATATAATAAGTTTTAAAAAAGAATAAGGTAAAAATAAGTATTTGAGTAGGGAGGAGATTATTATGAAAAAAGAAATCTATGGTTATTTAGGCCCCAGAGGCACTTTCAGTGAAGAAGCAGCCATGCTTTACTGTAATGAGGAGGATGAACTGGTACCTTTACCTTCCTTTAATGAAATCTTTGATAGTTTGAAGACAGGTAAAGTCACCAGGGGGGTAATACCGGTGGAGAATTCCCTTGAAGGTGCTGTCAATCTCTGCATGGATCTACTGTATACCAGTTCTTTTGTTGAGGTGGTAGGGGAGATAGTATTGCCGGTGAAACAGTATCTGATGGCACCAAAGGGGATGAGAATAAGGGATATAAAGGAGTTATATTCAATTTCCCAGGTAATAGGCCAATCCAATAGCTATATTAATGAATATTTACCTGATGCTGAAATATACTTTACTGCCAGCAGTGCCCAGGCGGCAGAGCTTGTAAAGGAGAAGGAGGGAAGGGCTTTAATCGGGTCCAGAAGGCTCAGTGAGCTTTATGATCTTGAAATACTGGCTGAGGAGATTCAGGATAGCTCCAATAATTACACCCGTTTTTTTGTAATAGCCAATCAACTGGATGTGGAGAATGGTTTTCCTGAGCTTGATAAAGAGTATAAGACCTCCATTATCTGTGCCCCGACAGTAAATAAGGCCGGTGTACTTTATAATATCCTGGGAGAATTTAAGAGGGAAGAGATTAATCTGACCAGGATAGAGTCAAGGCCGAGCAAGAGGCAATTGGGCGAATATATCTTTTATATAGATCTGGAAGGTCATCAGAAAAACCGCCATGTGCGGATTGCCCTGGAAGGAGTAGAGCGAAAATCATCTTTTTTTAGAATACTGGGGAGTTATATAAGAGGAGATTTGCTTTTTAAATAGAAGTATATCCTTTAGCAGGAACTATTTCCTTAAGTTCAACAAAAGGTGTAGAAGGGAGTATTTGTGTTTATGAGTAATAAGTATGTTGGGTTGATGAGAGAAGAGATCGGGACCTTAAAACCCTATATACCGGGGAAGCCCATTGAGGAGGTTCAGGAGGAATACGGCCTGGAAAGGGTAATTAAACTGGCTTCAAATGAAAATCCTCTGCCCCTTTCCGAAAAAGTGAGAGAGGCCATCGAGAAGGAACTGGCTGACCTTAATCGTTACCCTGACAGTGATTCCCGCCTCTTGAAAAAGGCTCTGGCCAGGAAACTGGCTATCAGTGAGGATATGTTGTTATTCGGCAATGGATCTGACGGCCTCCTGAAGGTAATCGGAGAGACCTTTCTCAATAAGGGTGATGAGGTAATCGTCTCTGATCCTACTTTTGTAGAATATATCTTTGTGGCCAATCTGATGGGTGCAGAATTGAAGGTGGTGAAGATGAAGGATTACCACCAGGATCTGGAGGGTATATTGGGGGAAGTAACTGATAAGACCAAGATGATTTTCCTGACCAGCCCCCATAATCCTGCCGGTACCATTATCAGGGAAGGAGAATTGAAAGAATTTCTGGACCGGGTACCGGAGAATATACTGGTGGTCGTAGATGAGGCCTATTATGAATATGTACAGGATGAGGATTATCCTGATATTATCCAATATATAAAGCAGGGTTATCCGGTTATCGGCCTCCGGACCTTCTCCAAGGCTTACGGCCTGGCCGGACTCCGCCTGGGTTATTTATTTGCTGATCCGGAGATAGTGGCTTTGCTGGCCAAGGCCATTGATCCTTTTAATGTTAACAGGATTGCCCAGGCCGCTGCACTGGCTGCCCTGGAAGATGAGGAGTTTCTGGAAAGGGCCATAAAGCTTAATGAAGAAGCAAAGGAATTCCTATATAAGGAACTGGAGAAAAGAGGTTTTGAATATGTACCGACAGAGGCCAATTTTATCCTGGTAAATGTAAAGATGGATGCCATGAAGTTGTTTAATGAACTATTAAAAATGGGGGTTATCATCAGGCCAGGAGATCCTCTTGGTTATCCGGAGCATATCCGCCTGACCATCGGTACAATGGAAGAAAATAAAATCTTCCTTGACTGTATTGACAAAATAATGGGCTAATATTATAATAGTTTATTAAATAAAGGCAGAAGAGTAGAAGTATGAGTAGGGAGGTTATCATGAATAGTGATCGGATTAAAAAGGGAGTAAGCAGGGCTCCCCATCGTTCCCTGTTATATGCCCTCGGGCTGGATGAAGAAGATATAAAGAAGCCGATTATTGGAATTGCCAACGCGGCCAATGATATCATACCTGGCCATAAACACCTGGACCAGATCTGTGAAGAAGTGAAGAATGGTGTCTATAGTGCTGGTGGTACACCGGTGGCCTTTTCTACTATCGGTGTCTGTGACGGTATTGCCATGGGCCATGAGGGGATGAAATATTCCCTGGCCAGCCGTGAACTGATTGCTGATTCCATTGAGATTATGGCCAGGGCCCATCAGTTTGATGGCCTGGTTTTAATACCCAATTGTGATAAAATTGTACCGGGGATGATCATGGCTGCCCTGAGGCTGAACATTCCTGCTATAATTATCAGCGGTGGGCCCATGTTGGCGGGCAGGTATAAAGGGAAGGCCCTGAACCTGCAGTATATGTTTGAGGCAGTCGGGGCAGTAAATGCCGGGAAGATGACGGAGGAAGAATTGAGGGAACTGGAACTGCAGGCCTGTCCCGGAGTTGGTTCCTGTTCAGGGATGTTTACTGCCAACTCCATGAACTGCCTGACAGAAGTAATGGGCCTGGCCTTACCCGGAAATGGTACTATACCGGCAGTTTTTGCCGAAAGAAAGCGCCTGGCCAGGCAGACTGGACGGAAGATTATGGAACTGGTCAATAAAGATCTCCGGCCCCTGGATATTTTTACAGAAAAGACTATCGAGAATGCCTTGACTCTCGATATGGCCCTTGGTTGTTCGACCAATACTGTTCTGCATTTACCGGCCATCGCCCATGAGGCAGGCCTGAAAGTTGACCTGCAGCTTATAAATAAATTGGGTGCGCGGGTCCCCCATATTTGCAGCCTGGCTCCGGCAGGTGAACACCATATCGAAGACCTATACTATGCCGGCGGTATACCCGGAGTCATGAAGGTGCTGGCCGGAGGGGATTTACTCCATCTGGATGAGCTAACAGTAACAGGTAAAACAATCAGGGAAAACTTGCAGGAAGTCAAAGATATTGATTATAATGTAATCAGGCCCCTGGATAATCCTTATCATCAGGAAGGGGGGTTAGCTGTTCTTACTGGAAATATAGCCCCAGACGGAGCTGTGGTAAAACAGGCAGCAGTAGCAGAAGAGATGCTGGTTCATGAAGGCCCGGCCCGGGTCTTTAAAGGAGAGGAGGCTGCCATTGAGGCTATTTCTGCCGGTAAGATTAAACCTGGTGATGTAGTAGTTATCACCCATGAAGGACCCCGGGGAGGACCCGGAATGAGGGAAATGCTGGCACCTACCGCTACCTTGATGGGTATGGGGCTGGATGACAGTGTGGCACTGATTACTGATGGACGTTTTTCCGGTGCAACCAGAGGAGCTGCCATCGGGCATGTTTCTCCTGAGGCAGTGGCAGGAGGCCCTATTGGCATAATTGAAGAAGGAGACATAATATATATAAATATACCGGAGAGAAGACTGGAACTGAAAATCAGTGCAGAAGAGCTGGCTGAAAGAATGAAAAACTATGAACCGGAAGCAGAAAAGAAGACAGGCTATCTGGAAAGATATGCCAGGAATGTCCTATCAGCCGATAAAGGTGCCATTGTAAAATAGAATATAATAAAAAGCAAATGCAGCAGGGAGTAGTGAGTAGGGTGTGCTTTTGGATATAGTTGGTGGAGTTGGACTCCATCAGTTTGACGTACCCTGGGCTTACTATACCCGGGGTTTTTTATTCATCTAAAAAGGCACATTTTGTAAAAATATAATTGTTTAATAAGTAGAATGAGGTGATAAGATGAGTAAGTTAACCGGGGCGGAGATTTTTATTGAGTCCTTGAAGAGAGAGCAGGTAGAAGTTATATTCGGTTATCCAGGCGGAAAGAATATCCCCATCTATAATCTTCTCTATGATAATCCCTTTAAACATATCCTGGTCAGGCATGAACAGGCGGCAGCACATGCAGCTGATGGCTATGCCAGAAGTACCGGTAAAGTAGGGGTCTGTCTGGCCACTTCCGGGCCAGGAGCCACCAACCTGGTTACCGGCCTGGCTACAGCCTATATGGATTCTGTCCCTGTGGTGGCCTTTACAGGCCAGGTAGATACTAAATCTATCGGGACAGATGCCTTTCAGGAGGCGGATATCCGGGGTATTACCATGCCTGTTACAAAACATAATTACCTGGTGACTGATATTAAGGACCTTGCCCGGACAATCAAGGAAGCCTTTTATATTGCCCGGACCGGCAGGCCGGGACCTGTTCTCGTTGATATGCCCGTCGATGTACTTGGTGCCCGGATGGAATTTGATTATCCGGAAAAAGTTGATTTACCCGGTTATGAACCTGATTTGACCACTAATGGGGGTAAACTGGAAAGGCTGGCTGAGGAGATAAACAGTGCTGAGAAGCCTTTGATCTTTGCCGGGGGAGGAGTAATTACTTCTGGAGCGGCAGAGGTACTGAGAGAACTGGCCAGAAAGGCCAGGATTCCTGTGATTACTTCTTTAATGGGCCTGGGTGCTTATCCCATTGATGATGAATTGTCCCTGGGTATGCCCGGTATGCACGGGAGTAGATATGCCAATTATGCCCTCTGTGAAGCAGATTTGTTGATTGGTGTCGGTGTCCGTTTTGATGACCGTGTAACTGGCAGGCTGGATGCCTTTGCACCGAAAGCAAAGATAGTCCATATAGATATTGATCCGGCGGAGATCAATAAGAATGTGGATACATTTATCTCCCTGGTTGGAGATGCAAAGGAAGTACTGAGCAAGTTATTACCTCTGGTTGAGGAAATTGAAAGAAAGGAATGGCTGGCCCAGGTAGCTGAATGGAAAAGGAAGTATCCCCTGGCCTATAAAGATGAAAGTCGGGACATTAAACCACAGGCAGTCGTTCAGGAATTGAACAGACTGACCGGGGGGAAGGCAATTATAGTTACCGAAGTTGGCCAGCATCAGATGTGGGCTGCCCAGTATTATAATTATTCCTATCCGCGGAATTTTATCACTTCCGGCGGTCTGGGAACAATGGGTTTTGGCCTGCCTGCTTCCATTGGTGCCCAGGTGGGCAGGGAAGGAGAACTGGTCATTGATATTTCCGGTGATGGCAGTTTCCAGATGAATGTACAGGAACTGGCTACCATCAGTGAATATAATCTGCCTGTAAAGATTGTGATAATTAACAATGGTACTCTGGGTATGGTCAGGCAGTGGCAGGAATTATTACATCAGAAGAGATATTCCTCTACCATCCTGAAGAATCCGGATTTCGTTAAGCTGGCAGATGCCTATGGAATAAAGGGAATCCGTATTGAAAACAAAGATGAACTGGCCGTAAAACTTAACGAAGCCCTGGAATATGACGGCCCGGTCCTGGTGGATGCGGTTGTAGCCTGGGAAGAGAATGTCTGGCCGATGGTGCCGCCGGGAGCTGGAAACCATGAAATGATAGGAGGGGAACAGGATGACAAGTAAACGCATACTATCAGTCACTGTTGCCAATAAGCCTGGTGTCCTGAGCCGGATAACCGGATTATTCAGCAGGAGAAACTACAATATTAATAGTTTGAATGTGGGGGAGACAGAAAATCCTGAGTATTCCCGGATGACCATTGTGGTTGATGCTGATGACCGGACCCTGGAGCAGATTAAAAGCCAGTTGGATAAGTTAGTTGAGGTAATTCAAATTACAGAGCTGGACAGGACCAATATTGTGGATAGGGATCTGGCTTTAATCAGGGTAAACTCCTCCAGGAGCCAGCGCTCGGAGATAATCCAGATTGTGGATACCTTCAGGGCCAGGATTGTGGATCTGTCAACAGATACGATCATGATTGAGGCTACAGGTACTCCCAGTAAAATTGAGGCTTTAATCGAAATCCTGAAGGATTTCGGGATTATAGATATTGTTAGAACTGGCTTAGTTGCCTTAAATAGAGGGGTAGTAGAATAAATATAAAAATAAGGAGTGGTTTTGCAATGGTAAAAATGTATTATGATCAGGATGCCAATCTGGAATTACTGGCAGATAAGGTTATTGCCGTACTTGGTTATGGAAGCCAGGGCCATGCCCAGGCCCAGAACCTGAAGGATAGTGGCTTAAATGTCATCATCGGGCTAAGGGAAGGAAGCC
This sequence comes from Halanaerobiales bacterium, assembly GCA_025451675.1. Lineage (GTDB taxonomy): Bacteria > Bacillota > Halanaerobiia > Halanaerobiales > DTU029 > DTU029. Next base: position 7,153 of record JANWJZ010000084.1, read on the forward strand.
GGAGTGCAGAGACAGCGAAAGCCGATGGTTTTGAGGTTTATCCTATTGCAGAAGCAGTAAAAAAAGCTGATATTATTCAGATCTTAATCCCTGATGAGGTCCAGGCCAGGGTTTATAAAAATGAGATAGAGCCCAATCTGGCTGAGGGTAATGCTCTGGTGTTTTCCCATGGTTTTAATATTCACTTTGGCCAGATTGTGCCTCCGGAGAATGTGGATGTCTTCATGGTTGCTCCAAAAGGCCCGGGCCATCTGGTCAGGCGTACTTATCAGGAAGGAAAAGGCGTTCCGGCCTTACTGGCTGTTGAGCAGGATTTCAGCGGCCGGGCTTTTGACCTGGGCCTGGCCTATGCCAAGGGTATTGGTGCTACCAGGGCTGGTGTAATCCAGACGACCTTTAAAGAAGAGACAGAGACAGACCTCTTTGGCGAACAGGCGGTGCTCTGTGGCGGCCTGACTGCCCTGATCAAGGCCGGTTTTGAGACTCTGGTGGCAGCCGGCTATCAACCGGAAGTAGCCTATTTTGAATGTTTCCATGAAATGAAACTCATCGTCGACCTCCTGTATGAAGGCGGCCTCAGTAATATGCGTTATTCCATCAGCGATACCGCCCAGTATGGTGACCTGACCGTCGGGCCCAGGATCATCAATGAAGAAGTCAAAAAGGAGATGAAAGCAGTACTGGAGGATATCCAATCCGGTAAGTTTGCCCGGGATTGGATCCTGGAGAATGCTGCCAACAGGCCAAACTTTAATGCCCTGACCAGGAGAGATGAAGAATCTCTACTGGAAAAAGTGGGTGCCAGATTGAGAAGTATGATGTCCTGGATTAAATCCTGAGGAGGGATGATTATTAAATGGATGTGGTGAAAATATTTGATACCACCCTGCGGGATGGGGAACAATCCCCGGGGGTCAGTTTGCTTCCTGAGGAAAAACTGGCCATAGCCCAACAACTGGCCCGTTTAAAGGTAGATGTGATAGAGGCCGGTTTCCCCATTGCTTCCAATGGGGATTTCCAGTCAGTTAAGCTGATTGCTGAGAAGGTGAGGGATGTGGAGATTGCCGGATTGGCCCGTTGTAATGTCAAGGATATTGACCGGGCCTGGGAAGCCCTGCAAGGCGGGGAGAACCCCAGAATCCATGTGTTCATAGCCTCATCCCCAATCCATATGAAGTATAAACTGAGGATGGATGAAGAACAGGTACTGGAGAAGGCCGTTGAGTCAGTCAAATATTGTGCCCGTTATACCTCCAATATTGAGTTTTCTGCCGAAGATGCTTCCCGCAGTGAAGAGGAATTCCTTTACCGGCTCATTGAGGCCGTAATCAAGGCCGGGGCTAAGGTTATCAATATCCCCGATACTGTCGGTTATGCTGTTCCTCAGGAGTTTGGCCGTTTAATAAGGAATATACGGGAGAATGTCCCCAATATAGATCAGGTTACCCTCAGTGTCCATTGCCATGATGATCTGGGGCTGGCCGTTGCCAACAGCCTGGCAGCCATTGAGAATGGGGCCAGGCAGGTAGAGGTAGCCGTCAACGGTATTGGCGAGCGGGCCGGGAATACTGCCCTGGAAGAGGTAATCATGGCCTTAAGGACAAGAAAGGACTATTTTAACTTAAATGTTACCCAGGATACTACCCAGATCATGAGACTGAGTAAGATGGTCTCTAAATTGACCGGGATGCCTGTGCAGCCCAATAAGGCTATTGTAGGTAAAAATGCCTTCCTTCATGAATCCGGCATCCATCAGGATGGGGTTATCAAGGAAAGGAGTACCTATGAGATCATGGATGCCAGTAGTATCGGCCTGGAGGAGGCCACCCTGGTGCTGGGCAAACATTCCGGCCGCCATGCCTTCCGGGAATTTGTGAAGGATCTGGGTTATGAGCTGGATGAAGCTACCTTTGAGCAGGTTTTCAATAAATTTAAGGAACTGGCGGATAAGAAGAAAAATCTCAGCTCTGTGGATATAGAGGCCCTGATCAATAATGAGATATACTCTGCCGAGACCTATTATGAACTGGAATATGTCCAGGTAAGTACCGGTAATACAGTATTGCCTACGGCGACCATTAAATTGAAGAAAGAGGACCAGGTGCTGGAGGTAGCTGCTGTCAGCGGGGATGGCCCTATTGATGCCACTTTTAAGGCCATCAATAGTGTCATTGGTATTGACAATATCAGGTTAATCTCCTTTAAAATCGATGCCATTACTGGTGGCACAGATGCCCTGGGTGATGTGACTATCAAGCTGGATATAGATGGCAGGACCTTTACCGGCCATTCTGCCCAGCCGGACATAACCTATGCCAGTGCCCTGGCCTATCTGGAAGCCATCAATAGATATATAGCTGTGAGCAGGAGACAGGGGATTAACCCTGTTGAGGGAGAAGATTAGGTACTGAAGAGGTTGAGTACCCGGGATTTACCCTTATTTATATAAGAATATCAGGAGGAAAAGAGGGATAAAAATGGGAATGACCATGGTTGAGAAGATTATCGCTGCTCATACCGAACATGAGACAGTGAAGCCCGGGCAGATAGTCAATGCCAGGGTTGACATGATTCTGGGTAATGATGTTACTACTCCTGTAGCCATAAAGGAGTTTGAAAAAATAGGTGTAGATATGGTTTTCGATAAAGACAGGATAGCCATAGTACCGGATCATTTTACACCCAATAAAGACATTAAATCTGCTGAACAGGTAAAGATGATCCGGGAGTTTGCCCGCAAACATAAGATAACCTATTATTTTGAAGTGGGCCGGATGGGAATAGAGCATTGCCTTTTACCGGAACAGGGCCTGGCCCTGCCGGGAGAGATAATCATCGGTGCTGATTCCCATACCTGTACCTATGGTGCCCTGGGTGCCCTGGGAACAGGTGTTGGTAGTACTGACCTGGCAGCCGCCATGGCTACCGGTCATCTCTGGTTCCGGGTGCCGGAAACCATCAAGTTTGTCTATAACGGTAAGTTGAATAAATGGGTGAGCGGGAAAGACCTGATTTTATATACAATCGGTGATATCGGGGTAGATGGTGCCCTGTATAAAGCCATGGAGTTTACCGGTGAGGCTATCGAGAGCCTTTCCATGGATGCCAGGATGACCATGTCCAATATGGCCATTGAGGCCGGCGGCAAGTGCGGCCTGATTGCCTGTGATGAAAAAACAGAGGCCTATTTGAAAAACAGAGCCGTCCGGGAATATACCCCCTATTATAGTGATCCGGATGCTGAATATGCCCGGGTTATCGAATATGATGTAAGCAAAATTGAGCCTCAGGTGGCTTTCCCCCACCTGCCGGAGAATACCCGACCTGTCAGTGAGGCCGGTGGTGTCAAGATAGACCAGGCTGTTATCGGTTCCTGTACAAACGGCAGGATGGAGGACCTCCGTATAGCAGCAGAGATACTGGATGGCAGGAAGATTCATCCTGATGTGAGATGTATCATCTTCCCGGGTACCCAGGAGATATACATGGAGGCCCTGAAGGAAGGCCTGATTGAAATCTTTATTGCTGCCGGTGCAGCAGTCAGCACCCCGACCTGCGGTCCCTGCCTTGGCGGCCATATGGGCATCCTGGCCAGTGGTGAAAGGGCCATTTCTACCACCAACCGGAACTTTGTAGGCAGAATGGGCCATCCGGAAAGTGAAGTCTATCTGGCCAGCCCGGCCGTGGCAGCAGCTTCTGCAGTAAAGGGTTATATTACTCATCCAGAGGAGGTTGTCTGATGAAGCTGAAGGGAAAAGTATTTAAATATGGCGATAATGTTGATACAGATGTCATAATTCCGGCCCGTTACCTCAATACCTCTGATCCGGCCGAACTGGCTAAACATTGTATGGAGGATATCGACAAGGACTTTGCCAGTAAGGTGGAGCCCGGTGATATAATCATTGGGGGCAGGAATTTTGGTTCCGGTAGTTCCCGGGAACATGCTCCTCTGGCCATCAAGGCCTCCGGTGTTTCCTGTGTTATAGCAAAGAGTTTTGCCCGGATCTTTTACCGTAATGCTATAAATATAGGTTTGCCGATACTGATTTCACCGGAAGCAGCTGAAAATATAGAGGCCGGTGCCAGGATAGAGGTAGACCTGGATACAGGTACGATAACCGAACTGGAGAGCGGCAGGACCTTCCAGGCCGATCCTTTCCCGGAATACATGCAGGAATTGATCAAGGCAGGAGGCCTTATTGAAAAGGTAAAAAGGGAGGTAGGACAGTGGCAAGAATAGCAGTAATTCCCGGTGACGGTATTGGTAAAGAGGTGGTCCGGGAAGGCCTTAAGGTACTGGAATTTTTCAATGGAAAGGATGGTCTAAACCTATCCTTTGAGGAATTCGACTTCGGCGCTGAACGTTATCTCAGGACTGGAGAGTTGATCCCGGATGCTGATTTGAAAAAACTGGAGACCTTTGACCTGATTTATCTGGGAGCAGTAGGTGATCCTGCTGTCCAGCCAGGTATCCTGGAGAGGGGGATATTATTAAAATTACGTTTTTACTTTGACCAGTATGTGAATCTGCGTCCCGTAAAATTATACAATGAGAGATATACCCCTCTGAAGAATAAGGGGGTTGAGGATATCAATTTCGTGGTGGTCAGGGAGAATACGGAGTGTGCCTATGCGGGAATTGGCGGTTTCCTTAAGAAAGATACCCCCGATGAGGTAGCCATCCAGGAAATGGTCTATACCCGCAAGGGTGTAGACAGGATCCTTAAATATGCCTTTGATTATGCCCGTGAAACAGGCGGCAAGCTGACCCTCTGTGACAAGAGCAATGTCCTGACTTACGGCCATGACCTGTGGCAGCGGGCTTTTAAGGAGATGAAGGAAGAATATCCTGATGTGCGGACAGATCATTATTACATCGATGCCATCACCATGAAGATGGTCAGGGAGCCGGAAATTTTTGATGTAATCGTCACCTGTAATATGTTCGGTGATATCATCACTGACCTGGGGGCAGAGATTCAGGGCGGTATGGGCCTGGCTGCATCCGGCAATATCAACCCTGATACTGTTTCCATGTTTGAACCGGTCCATGGTTCTGCGCCGGATATAGCCGGTAAGAACATTGCCAACCCCCTGGCGGCCATCATGTCTGCCGGCATGATCTTGGAATACCTGGGTTACCGGGAGTTCAGTGAAAAGGTTGACCAGGCTGTGGAGCAGGTCATCAATGAGAATCTTCTCACAAAAGACATGGGTGGCGAATTGAGCACATCAGAGGCGGGGGATGCCCTGGTGGATGTTTTAAGAAAACTTTAAAGTAGGGTCTAAAATGAACCCTGTTTTATGAAGTAGTTTATATGGATAAATTTTGACTGCCATGCATAATTATGCTATAATGATGATAATTTAATCAGGAACATAAAATTAAATATAAAGCTGCTTATCAAGAGTAGGCTGAGGGACTGGCCCGATGAAGCCCGGCAACCGGCATTGGCACGGTGCTAAATCCTGCAGGACCTTTGTTCCTGAGAGATGAGTACCTTAAGATAGGAAATACCTCTTCCTCGCAGGAGGTATTTCTTTTTATATATGGCCTGGAAAGGAAGTATTCCGTTATAAGGGAGTGAAAAGATGGGGAAGAAGGAGTTTCTGGAAAGGATACAGGAAGGGATCATAATTGGTGATGGGGCTATGGGCACCATGCTCCAGGGCCTGAGTGCCGGTACGGATATCACCCCGGAACAGCTCATGCTGGAGCAACCAGAATTGATCCTGGATGTACATAAGGAGTATCTGGCTGCCGGGGCAGAGTTGATTGAGACAAATACCTTCGGGGCCAATGGTATTAAACTGGCCAGTATTGGCCTGGGAGACAGGGCCAGGGAGATCAATGAACTGGCAGTGGAGTTGGCCAGAAAAGCGGCAGGAGAAAAAGCCTATATAGCCGGTTCCCTTGGACCGACAGGTAAATTGATGAAGCCATATGGGGAGTTGTCCATGGAGAAGGCCAGGGAGAATTATTACCGGCAGCTTTCCTATCTGGTTAATGCCGGGATAGATGTGATCATCATTGAGACCATGAACGACCTGGCGGAGATGAAGGCGGCGCTGCTGGCAGCCCGGGAATTTGATCTGCCGGTAATTGCCCAGATGACCTTTACAGAGAAGGGCAGGACTTTGACAGGCACTACACCGGAGGCAGCGGCAATAGTGTTGGAGGCCCTGGGGGCAGACCTCATCGGGGTCAATTGTGTTGCCGGATTGGAGGAGGCCATACCCCTCCTGGAGAAGATGAGCAGGGTTACTGAACTGCCTTTGTCCGTTTTTGCCAATGCGGGTATACCCCTTTCCAGAGAGGGGAAAACGATTTATCCCCAGTCTGCAGAGGATTATGTCCGGCGGCTTTCTGATTTAACGGCTTTTAATATAGGGGTCATCGGCGGCTGTTGTGGAACCACTCCGGAATATATCAGGGAACTCAGGAGGATGATCAGGGGAGAGGATGGGCCTTTCAGGAAAAATTTTGTCAGCAAAGAATCCGTTAAAAAAGGGAGGAAGACAGGCGGGCAGGGCTTATCCCTGGCCGGGAACAGGGAGTACCTTTACCTGGAAGGCCTGGCTCCGGTCTGTATAATAGGTGAGAAAATCAATCCAACAGGCCGGGAGGATATAAAGAAAGCCCTGCGGGAGGAAAACTGGGCCTATCTCTGCAAACTGGCCCGGGACCAGGTGGCGGCAGGAGCGGCTTTGATAGATGTCAATATCGGCCTGCCGGGGATTGATAAGGTCAGGGTAATGGAAAGGCTGATTCAGGAATTGCAGGTGGATATTGGAGTGCCCCTGGTGATTGATTCTGATGATCCGGCTGTACTGGAGGCGGCCTTAAAGGTTTATGTTGGTAAGCCAGTCATCAATTCAGTCAATGGTGAGAATAGGAGCATGGAGGCAGTCTTTCCCCTGGCCAGGAAATATGGAGCAGCCGTTATCGGCCTTACCCTGGATGAAGGGGGAATCCCCTCCACTGTTGAAGGCAGGCTCCAGATAGCCAGGAGGATAATAGAAGAGGCAGCCAGCTATGGCATAGGGAAAGAGGATATAATCATTGACCCGTTGGCCATGACTGCCGGTTCCAGTCAGGAAGGGATCATGATTACCCTGGAAACATTAAAGAGGTTAAAAGCAGAGCTGGGTGTAAAAACGGTCCTGGGAGTCAGTAATATCTCCCATGGCCTGCCGGAAAGGGGACTCTTAAATCGAACCTTCCTGGCCATGGCCATTGCCCATGGGCTGGACTTACCCATAGCTGATCCCTTCGATACAGACCTGCAGGATTTGCTCCGGGCAGCCAATCTGCTGGCAGGCAGGGATGAGGATGGAAGGGCCTATATAGGGTATTATGGCAAGAAGGAGCCAGCGGTAGAAAAGGTAACCGGGCAGGAGAAACCGGCCAGCAGGATCAAAAGGGCAGTAATAGATGGAGACAGCAGCAATATAATCTCCCTGGTTAAGCTGGCCCTGGAGGAAGAGAGCCCGGGAAATATTGTGGATCAAATCCTAATCCCGGCCATCAGGGAAGTAGGGGATCTATATGAAAGGGGGATCTATTATCTGCCCCAGCTCTTAAAGAGTGCCGAGGCAATGCAGCTGGCCTTTGACTACCTGAAAGAACTGCTGAGCACAGATAGGGCAGAGAGGGAAAAGGGCAGCATCGTGCTGGCTACAGTGAAAGGGGATATCCATGATATCGGAAAGAATATCGTTAAACTCATTTTTCAGAACCATGGCTACCGGGTCATCGATTTAGGTACAAATGTTGAGGCAGAACAGATTGTAGAGACAGCCCTGAAGGAGCAGGTCGATTTTGTCGGTTTAAGCTCATTGATGACAACCACCCTGGGAGCCATGGAGGAGACAATCAGACTTTTACGGGAAAAAGGATTCCAGGGCAAAACCATCATTGGCGGTGCTGTTACCAGCCAGGAATATGCAGATGAAATCGGAGCAGATTTCCATGCCAGGGATGCCCTTGAGGGAGTAAGGAAAGCCAACGAAGCCCTGTCAGAAAGGAGGTGAAAGCAGATGACAGAAAAAATAAAAACCTATAAGGATATTGACAAGACCATTTTGAAGGCCCTGCCAAATCCCAGTGAACAGGCCTATGAGATCAAGATCAAGATACCGGAGTGTACTTTCCTGGGTGTAAAAAACCAGCCGGATTTTGCCACCATCTATATTACCTTTTACCCCGGGAAGAAGATCATCGAACTAAAGTCCCTGAAATTCTATATCTGTCATCTCCGGGATATAGTAGTATCCTATGAACGTTTAATCAATATTATCTATGAGCATATGATGGAGGTCTATGAACCGGAGAGGCTGAGGATTGTGATGATCTGTAACCCCCGTGGCGGTATAAGCTCCAAATTGACCATCGATTCTGACTGGAAGGAAAGGGGCGGAGAAGAGAAATACCGGGATTGGCCGGTACATGATGATGTCTGGGAAGTAGTAATTTAACCCGGTAATCTTGAAGAAGTATTTAAAGCAATAATTTTAAGAAAATTTAAAGAGAATTTAGAGAAAAATTTACGCAAGCGCTTGCAAAAATAAAATTACTATTGTATAATAAGCTTATATAAGGATGAAGTGTCTTGAAGGAGTGTTATTGAGATGCCCTTGACCTTAAAGGATATAGCCCGTATGGCTGGTGTAGCTGAATCTACTGTATCAAGGGCAATCAATAATAAACCGGGGGTTGGGGAAGAGACCAGAAAGAGGATCCTGGAGATTGTCAGGAAATATAATTACCAACCCAACCAGTTGGCCCGGGGCCTGGCTATAAAAGAGACCAGGATGCTGGCCTTGATTGTCGCTGATCTTTCCTCAGCAGATTATAAAATCATAAAAAGCATCGAGGCTTATGCCAATGAGCAGGGTTATAATTGCCTTATCTGTAATACCGATAATAATCTGGAAAAGGAAGAGGCTTATCTGCAATTATTGTCAAATCAGCGGGTAGATGGGGCAATCATCATTGGCGGGGAACTGGCCAACAAAAATATTATCAATACAGCCCTGAATAAAAACGGGCTGATGGTCCTGGTAAATTGCCTGGCCGAGGAGCTTTTAATCCCCACAATACTGGTCGATAGTGCCCGGGGAGGATATCTGGCAACTTCCCATTTATTGCAACAGGGATTAAAAAAAATAGCAATAGTCACGGGTTCCAGTAAGGATTTTCTGGAGTCTGAAAAGTTAGCCGGCTATCTACAGGCCCTGGCTGATCATAACCTTGAGCTTGAAGAAAGATATATCCTTGAAACAGATGGCAGCAGGGAAGGCGGGTATGATGCTTTCCTACAGTTGCTGGAACAGGGGGATTTGCCGGAGGCCTTTTTCGTAACCAGGGATATTCTCGCCGTCGGCCTGATTGATGCCATCAAAATGGGTGGATACTTAATCCCGGAGGATTTTTCCATTGTGGGTTACGGTGAGAGCTTCATCAGTTCTATAATAAATCCATCATTAACAGTAGTAGCTGAACCATTAGAAGAACTGGGAAGATATGCTGCTAAATATATGATCGATTTATTAAATGGCAGGGATCCAGAGGAAATGATTAAAGTACTGGAACCTGTTTTAAAAGTAGGGGAAAGCTCAGTCTTACGTACAGGATAGGCTCCCTGGCTTCAGTCCTCTGGAGCCTTGAGGGATAAATTAATCTAAAAAATATTAAGGAGGATTTTTAATGGCAAAAGTTACTTTAACCAATGTAACCAAAAGATATGGGGACGTTGTTGCTGTTAACAACGCCAATCTGGAAATCAAAGATAAGGAGTTCCTGATCCTGGTAGGCCCATCTGGTTGTGGAAAGACAACAACCTTGAGAATGGTTGCCGGTCTGGAAGAAATCACTGAGGGAACAATTGAAATCGGGGATACTGTTGTTAACGATATCCCGCCAAAAGACAGGGATATTGCCATGGTGTTCCAGAACTATGCTCTCTATCCCCACATGGATGTTTACAACAACATGGCTTTCGGTTTGAAACTGCGTAAATTCCCCAAGGAGGAAATCGACCGCAGGGTAAATGAAGCTGCTGAAATCCTGGGCATCAAAAACTTACTGGACCGTAAACCTAAACAGCTCTCCGGTGGTCAGAGACAGCGTGTTGCTCTGGGAAGGGCTATTGTTCGTGAACCAAAAGTGTTCCTCATGGATGAGCCTCTCTCCAACCTTGACGCCAAATTACGTGTTCAGATGCGTACTGAATTAAGTAAGCTGCATGACAGGCTGCAGACAACAATGATCTACGTTACCCACGACCAGGTAGAAGCCATGACCATGGGTGACAGGATCGTTGTAATGCGTGACGGCTTAATCCAGCAGGTAGATACCCCATTAAATCTCTATAATAATCCAGTAAATATGTTCGTTGCCGGCTTTATCGGCAGCCCGGCCATGAACTTCCTTGATGCCAAATTAGTAAAAGAAGGCGAGACCTACTATCTGGAAGGTAATGGAGACTTCAAGATTGCTATACCTGCCGATAAGGTTGCCAAAAATCCTGAAATTAAATCCTATGTAGGCAAGGATGTTGTCTTTGGTATTCGTCCAGAAGACCTGGAGGATGCTTCTGTAGTAGAAAAAACTGTTACAGCTGACAATTCCTATATGGCTACAGTAGAGGTTGTTGAGCCAATGGGTTCAGAGATTTATCTCTACCTGACTGTAAATGAGCATTCCATGATTGCCCGTGTAGATTCTCATAGTACAGCCAAAGTTGGCGACAATGTTAAACTGTATGTAAAGACAGAGAATCTCCATGTCTTTGACCCGGAAACTGAATTAACAATTATCTAATATCCAGGCAGAGATTAAACTGTAAATAGAAAAGATCGGGAACAGAAGATAGTTTCCCGATCTTTTTTTACTTTATTTAAATAATTTTTGCAGGATGCCTTTATCCATGTTTTTATCTGTATAGATTAATGAATTGATCTGTCCTTCTATTTTTATACTTTCATTATCCAGATTCAGGTTATGTATATTGAGCCCATGTCCTTTTATGTCCAGGAGACCCTGGGTGGTCTGTAAGAGGACCCTTTCTTCATTAAAGGAGATTACCTCCCTGGCCCCGCTGAGTTCCAGGTATTTACGGTCTCTGAGAATGAG
>JANWJZ010000085.1 GCA_025451675.1 Halanaerobiales bacterium
AGCTGGCCAGGGAAGGAAAAAAGGTAGAAAGAAAGGCCCGCCGGATTCAGATTAAGGAGCTGGAATTACTGGGAGTGGAGCTTCCACAGATCAGGATAAGGGTTTTGTGTTCCCGGGGAACCTATATTAGAACACTGGCTGCTGATATAGGCGAAGAATTGCAGGTAGGGGCTCATTTAGCTGAACTGGTGCGCAGCAAGTCGGGTCCTTTTACTATTGATAATACCATCAGCCTTGAAGAACTGAGAAAAACAGGCCGGGAAAATATTTTGCCTGTGGATTATCCTTTAAATTATCCCAGGCTTTACATAAAAAAAGAAGCTCTTAATCTGGCCAGAAATGGAGTAACCCTATACAGGCATAATTTCCAGGAGATTCCCTCCAGGCTCCGGGATTCTTTACCGGAAGACGGCCTTGTCTCTGTTTATTCTGAGGATTTATTGGTCTCTATCAGCAGGATTTATTTTAAAGATAATAATAATTTTGAGTGTAAACCTCTACGGGTTTTAAATATAGAAAGGAGCAATAAGTAATATTCTGTATCCAATAGTTGCTATGCTAAAAACAGGTGATGTTTTATGGAAGTAATCAAAAGTAGTAATTTTAACAATGTAAATATTGGACCTATGGTGCTAACTATTGGCGTATTCGACGGATTGCACCTGGGGCATCAGGCCATTATCAATAAAGCAAAAGAAATAGGAAAAGAGAAACAACTGCCTGTTGGCATCTATACCTTTAATCCGAATCCTTTAAAGGTGCTGAAACCGGCCATTGCTCCCAAAGCCATTTTTTCTACACGTCAGAAGATAGAATTATTATCCAGCTTTAATCTGGATTATTATCTGGAGCAGAAATTTACCCTGGAATTCGCCAGTATGGAATATACTGAATTTGTCAGGGATTATTTGCTGGAAAAATTTAATGTTGTCCACCTGGTAGTCGGCGAGGATTTCAGCCTTGGCTATAAAGGTGAAGGAACCCTGGATAATCTCAAAAAACTGGCTGATTCTGCTGGTTTTGAGATTAGCTGCCTGGAGAATATTAAAATAGGGGATAAGCGGATATCCAGTACCCTGATCCGGGAATTAATAGAAAAGGGAAGGGTCCAGGAGGTCCCTGAATACCTGGGCAGGTATTACCGCCTTGATGGTAAAGTAGTAAGGGGTAAGGGAAGGGGAAAGATTCTGGGCTTTCCTACAGCAAATATGAAACTGGATGAAGACTATGTCCTGCCCGCAGAAGGAGTTTATGCCGCTTATGTGCACTATAATGGGGAAAAATACCGGGCTGTAGTGAATTTCGGCAATAACCCCACCTTTCCCGGCTCTGATTATTCCATAGAGGCCCATATAATGGGTTTCCCGGAAAGGGAGCTATATTGTGAGCATCTCTCCATTGAGCTGGTTCAGCGGATCAGGGGGGAGATGACTTTCGAGAGTTCTGAAGAATTGGCAGAACAGATTAAAAAAGATATTCTTTACACAGAAAATCTTTTATGTTAAAATTAGATTGTATAAATGAGCCATTGGCTAGGTTTTTGCGTTCCTCCAACGCATTTCTTGGCTTATGGTGTTTAATAAGGATAAGGAGGTGAAGGGGATGTTAACTAAAGAAGCAAAAGCAGAAATCATCAAAGAATATCAACTCAAAGAAGGGGATACAGGGTCACCAGAAGTTCAGATTGCCCTTTTATCTGCCCGGATTTCATTACTTACCGAGCACTTAAAGGAACATAAGAAGGACTATCATTCCCGTAGAGGGTTATTAAAGATGGTTGGTCAGAGAAGAAGATTATTAAAATACCTGAAGAACAAGGATATTAATCGTTACCGCGATCTAATCACTCGTTTAGGAATTCGCGGTTAAAGGCGATTAGTACAGGGGATTAAAGAGCGGTTTCTACCGCTCTTTCTCTTAATTGCCGGTAGCTAAACTTACATATGTTTTCTTTTTATTATTTATGATATTACGACAAATGGACATAATAATAAAGTAATAAAGGAGGTTTTTTTATGTTCAAATCCTGGGAAATAGAAGTAGCCGGAAGACCTTTCAGGATTGAGACAGGGAAACTAGCTAAACAGACCAATGGTTCTGTTCTCATGAGATACGGTAATACCACAGTCCTGGTAACAGCGGCCATGTCCGAACCCAGGGAAGGTATTGATTTTTTTCCATTGATGGTTAACTATGAGGAGAGGGAGTATGCCATTGGTAAGATTCCGGGCAGTATTACTCGCAGGGAAGGAAAACCGAGAGATGTAGCCACCCTGGCTGCCCGTCTGATTGACCGCCCTTTACGCCCTTTATTTCCTGATGGTTTCAGGCACGAGGTACAGATAATCTGTACAGTTCTTTCCGTTGATGGTGATTGTGAGCCTGATGTATTGGGCATGAATGGTGCTTCTGCAGCCCTGATGCTCTCTGACATACCCTTTAACGGCCCCATAGCTGGCGTTAAAGTAGGCCTGGTAGATGGAAAATTTGTTCTTAACCCTGGTGAAGAAGACAGGGAAAAAAGCCTGCTGGATCTCACTGTGGCCGGTACCAGGGATGCAGTCCTGATGGTTGAAGCAGGTGCCCATGAGGTTCCGGAAGAAACCATGATTGAAGCCATAGAATTTGCCCATGAAGAGATTAAAAAGCTGGTTGCCTTCCAGGAAGAGATTGTAGCAGAGGCAGGTAAGGAGAAGATTGTTTTTGAAGCTCCGCAGCTCGATCCTGAACTGGAGGCAGAGGTAAGGGCCTATGCAACCGATAAGCTGGATGAAGCCATCAGAACCTTTGAAAAGGTAAGCAGAAATACTAAAATAGATGCAGTTAAAGATGAGACCATAGAATATTTTACAGAAAAATTTGCTGAACAGGAAGATAGCGAAGAGAAGATAAAACAGGTAGGCAAGATACTTGAAGATATCACAAAAGAATTGGTCCGGAAGATGATCACCCAAGAAGGAATCCGTCCCGATGGCAGGAGTCCCGAGGAAATCAGGCCGATCTGGTGTGAAGTCGGTGTAATACCAAGGGTTCATGGCTCAGGTGTCTTTACCAGAGGACAGACACAGGTAATGAGCATTGTTACCCTGGGTACAGTCTCAGACGAACAGGTCCTCTTCGGGCTGGGTGAGGATGAGACAAAGCGTTATATGCACCACTATAATTTCCCGCCCTTCTGTGTTGGGGAAACTGGCCCCCTCCGTTCACCGGGTAGAAGAGAGATTGGCCATGGTGCCCTTGGGGAGAGAGCCCTTGCACCGATGATACCATCACAGGAAGAGTTCCCCTATACCATCAGGGTAGTATCTGAGGTTCTGGAGTCCAATGGTTCCAGTTCCCAGGCCAGTATCTGCGGCAGTACACTGGCTTTGATGGATGCAGGTGTTCCAATCAAGGCTCCCGTTGCCGGTATAGCCATGGGCCTGATCAAGGAAGAAGATAAAGTAAGCATTCTGTCCGATATCCAGGGGCTGGAGGATTTTTACGGAGACATGGACTTCAAAGTTGCCGGTACCCAAAAGGGTATTACAGCAATCCAGATGGATATAAAAATTGACGGTATTACCAAGGATATCCTGACCAGGGCCCTGGAACAGGCCAGAGTAGGCCGGTTATATATCCTGGATGAGATGTTAAAGGTTATTGATAAACCAAGGCCAGAACTGTCACCATATGCACCACTGATGACAACCATGAAGATTGATCCGGAGAAAATCAGATTTGTAATTGGCCCGGGCGGCAAGACTATCAATGGTATTATTGACGAAACAGGAGTTACCATCGATATCGAAGATGACGGTACAGTATATATAATGTCTGATACCCGGGAGGCTGGAGAAAAGGCCGAAAAGATGATCTATGAACTGACCCGGGATGTGGTTGTAGGGGAAATCTATGAAGGCGTAGTAAGAAGAATCATGAACTTTGGGGCCTTTGTGGAATTCCTGCCGGGTAAAGAAGGCCTGGTACACATTTCCCAGCTGGCTGAACAGCGTGTAAACAAGGTAGAGGATGTTGTCAAGATTGGAGATAAAATTCCGGTAAAGGTCATAGAAATTGACAGTCAGGGAAGAATCAATCTTTCCAGAAAAGAGGCCCTGAAGGAAACACAGGATAATTAAGCATAGCACAAATAAATAACTGACTCCAAGTAAAACATAAACTAGCTTCTAGTTTATGTTTTTTTGATTTTATGGAGCGGTTTTTCTTTTCCAGGCCTGAATTTGGCTGGAGGCTCGAATTTTAAATAGATTCGTGTTATAATAAATTATAAGTTTATCATGTCCTATGTTTAGCATTGAAAAAGGGCCTTTTTCATAATTTTTGAATGGGAGAAAGATAGCTGTGGAAATAACTGATCTTCTTGAAGATAAGGTAATAGAAAACATAAAAAAGGATATAGAGGATAGTAACGGGCAGGAGGTCTTTCTTCTGGCCTATGTTGACCGGGAGTCGGGTAAAATTAATGATTATAACCTGTTGGCCAGGGGAAATAAGGAAATGGTGCCTGCCATAATTAATGATTTGAAACCGGGAACAGTTATCATCCATAATCATCCTTCCGGTGTTCTGGAACCATCGGCTGCCGATATCCGGGTTGCCTCCAGGGCCGGAAATAACGGTATAGGTTTTGCCATTATAAATAATGAGGTAAGCGAGGTCTATGTAGTTGTAGAACCTAAGATACCGAGAGAAGAAGTTGAGCTGGATGAAGCGGAGATTATCTCTTTATTTGAGCCCGGTGGTGAACTGGATCAAAAACTGAAGGACTATGAATATAGGGAGCAGCAGATAAAGGTAGTCAAAGCCATCATCAATTCCTTTAATGAACATAAGAGTATCTTTATTGAAGCCGGAACCGGTACTGGCAAGTCCTTTGCCTATCTTATACCTGCCCTTCACTGGGCCAATCTGAATGAACAGCCGGTGGTAGTTTCTACAAACACCATCAATTTACAGGAACAATTAATTGATAAGGACCTGGTATTATTGAAAAAAGTCCTGCCTTTTTCCTTTAAGGCAGTCCTTGTCAAGGGCAGGGGAAATTATGTCTGCAAAAGGAAGCAGAAGAACCTGGAGGAGAGGGCTGTTGATCTCTTTCTGGACGAGCCTGATAAACGGTTAGAATTAATGAAGGTATTGAACTGGCTGGATGAGACCGGAGTTGGCAGCAAATCAGAGATAAATTTTGTCATCAGCCCGGAAATATGGGAGGAGCTGGCTTCGGAGAGTGATCTCTGCCTGCGGACCAACTGCCCCTTTTTCGACAGCTGTTTCTTTATGGAGGCCAGGAAGGAGGTTTTCAGTGCAGATCTCCTGATTGTCAATCATCACCTTTTGCTGTCAGATGCAGTACTGAAAAATGAAAGCGGGGGAAGTGAGGCAGGGATATTACCTAAATACAGGCGCCTGATTATCGATGAGGCCCATAATCTGGTGGATACTGCTACTGCCCACCTGGGAAAACCCTTTTATGTGAGCGGGATTAATAAATATTTACAGCGCCTGTACCAGAATAAGTATTCCCTGATACCCAGGCTACGGGAGAAACTGGCTAAATTCCAGAATAAAGGGGATTTTTTAAACAGAATCGATAGCAGGATTATTCCCCAGATACTTAAGATTAATGATTTAAAGGCAGGGTATTTTAATAATTTTAAAAATATTGTTAATGATGAAGAGAAGATTATCAGGGTTGATGCAGGACTGAAAGAGAGCCAGGCCTGGCAGGAACTGGAGGAGTACGGGGAAAAATTCCAGGTAGAATTACAGAAATTGGGGCTTTATCTCAATGAACTATATGAAGAAATCCTGAAACTGGATTCCGCTACCTTAAATGATTTTGATGAATATCTAATGGAATTGGAATCCTTTACAATTAGGGTGCAGATGTTTGCCAATAACCTGGATTTTAACCTGCTGGCCGATGATCCTGGATATGTTTTCTGGATTGAGAAAAAGCAGGAGGGGGTCTATAATCAGGAGAATGCCCCCCTGGATATTTCTGATCTCCTGAATGAATTGCTCTGGGACAGCCTGGACAGCCTTGTCCTGACCTCGGCTACCCTATCGATAAACAAAGATTTCCGCTTTTTTAAGGAGACCCTGGGACTGGATAAAAGTGAGACATTGGAAGTGGAATCACCCTTTGATTATGCAAAGCAAGCCCGCCTGATTATTCCGGATGATATCCCGGAGGCAAGTTCTCCTGGTTTTCTGGAAAATATTATAGAATATCTGCAGGAATTGTTGTTGAAAGTTGGCGGAAGAACGCTGGTTTTGTTTACAGCATATAATATGTTAAATTATTGTGTAGATAAATTAAGTAATCCACTGCAGGAAAAGGGTATCAGCCTGCTGGCCCAGGGTAGCTATCCCCGTAATTATATCCTGGAAAGATTTAAGGAGAATGACCGGCAGATTATTTTTGGCACCGATAGTTTCTGGGAGGGGGTTGATATCAAAGGGGATAAATTACAATGCCTGATTATCATGCGTCTTCCGTTTCCTGTACCCACTGAGCCAGTAACAGCTGCCCGTATGGAATTGTTAAAAAAAGCAGGAAAAAATCCTTTT
Source organism: Halanaerobiales bacterium (assembly GCA_025451675.1). Lineage (GTDB taxonomy): Bacteria > Bacillota > Halanaerobiia > Halanaerobiales > DTU029 > DTU029. The sequence continues at coordinate 6,577 of JANWJZ010000085.1, forward strand.
ATGGAGTATAGTTTACCATGGGCGGTAATTAAATTTAAACAGGGTTTTGGACGTTTAATCAGATCAAAACAGGATAAAGGTATTATCATCTCTTTTGATAATCGCCTGATTAGCAAGAAATACGGCAGGATATTCCTGAACTCACTACCAGCTGGATGTCCAATTGAACGAAAAAGTATAAAGACGATTATTAAGGAGGATATTTAGAATGAGAGTGCTACTATTTTCCCTGATACTTTTATTAACTATTTCCATAACAGTTCTTGCCTCCCCTGAATTCAGTCTTATCTATGTGATTCAGGAAGGGGATACTTTGAGTGAAATTGCAGCTGATTATGGAGTATCTACCAGGGAATTGCTGGAGTTGAACAACCTGCACTGGAATTCAATGATTCGGGTGGGTCAGGAATTATTGATCCCCAAAAAGAAGAAAGAAACGAGGGGGCCAGGCTGGAGTTACCGCCTGATTGAGCAGAAAATAAACAGAGATAATTTTAGACTGGATGTAGGAGAGGTTTATTCTGTCCGGATTAATCCGGATCAGAAACTGCCTGATGTCAGCCACATACCGAAGGACAAGATTATTACTTATCACGTTGGGGTAGGGGATACCCTTTATGATCTGGCCCGTAGTTTTAATACTACAATAGGGGTAATAATGGCTTTAAATAATAAAGAGACCAGTATCATCCGGGTTGGGGAGACCCTCCGCCTGCCTATTCATAACCTGACCCCAAGGCAGGTTCTGGCTAAAACAATCACTGATGAAGAATTTGAGCTACTGGCCCGGGTAATTCATGGCGAAGCCAGGGGTGAACCCTTTATCGGGCAGGTGGCGGTTGGTGCTGTTGTTATCAACCGGGTTCTTGATCCTTATTTCCCCAATACTATCAGAGAGGTCATTTACCAGAAGAACCAGTTTTCCTGTGTCAATGACGGCCAGATTAACCTGAAACCCAATAGCAGTGCCTATAAAGCAGCCAGAGAGGCCCTGAATGGGACAGATCCCACTATGGGTTCCCTATACTTCTATAATCCCCGTACTGCCAAATTTCAGTGGTGGTTTGAAACAAGACGGAAAACGGTCACTATAGGTAATCATGTCTTTACCCTGTGATTTAATATGTGGATTATAGATCTAAAAAATTTACTATTAAGATAAGTTTTTTATATTGCTAATAAAGAGAGGCCAGGAGGGCCTCTCTTTTGTTTAGGTTGTTCTATTTTTCTATTGACCTGATAATTTCATAGTACTACCTTATGTTTTCATAGTACCATATGTTTTATCTAATAGGCCTATCAAGTAAGATATGTCCACCGGGGCTTTGCCCCTCTTTACCATCTAAAAGTATCTCCACTTCATCTATACCCTTGATGGAAAGCAGGGTTTTACTGATGGCCTCAATTGCATATAACTCTGTTTCTGCCCCGCCGTTGAAATTTGCCGGCAGGGAGAGGTCCAGTGTCGCCAGCTTATTTTCTACCCTAAGGGATTTAATGATGGTCCCGGGTGGAAGTGGTGAATATAGGCCTACCGGTGGCTCCATCAATTGTTTAAGGGCGGAGATGGCCATTATCTCCTGGAAATTCAACAGGGAATAATCCTCCTTAAAGAAATTGGCTGCCGGGAAAGACATTTTGTTTTTGATCAGGCCGGGATTCTGGCTGCCATAATATAGATAATATAGGCAGTTTGAATCGGCACTGGCCAGGGTGATACTATTTACAACCTGAGTTTTCTCTTCAACATTCATCTCCCTCTTACTGAAGTTTTCCTGAAAATAGTTTACGATGCCATCCCTGATGGCTATGGCCAGTTTTTGTTGATAGGCAGGATCGGTGAGCAATTTCCTGTCTTCCGGGTTTGATAAAAAGCCGACTTCGATCAGGACCCCGGGACACTTTATGGCATTGAGGACATAGTAGTCACCCTTTTTCAGGACTCTTTTGTTTTCATCCCTCAATTTCTCCAGTTCTTTCTGTATATATTCAGCCAGCTCCTGGCTTTTTTCTGAATTTATTTTATAGAAAATCTGGCTGCCGGAAGCTTTACTGGAAGGAAAATTATTGGCATGGATACTGATAAAGAGGTCGGCCTTTGCATTATTGGCAATGATGGGCCTTTGCCTCAGGTCTTTATTACGGCTATTTTCATAGAGTTTATCTTCTGTCCTGGTCATAATGGGAATAATATTTACCTTCCGGAGTTCTTCATAAAGATATCTGGCTATGGCAAGATTAATATTTTTCTCCAGAATATCTCCATGGCTTGTTCCAGTATCTATACCACCATGGCCGGCATCCACGACGACGATAAATTCCATATCCGTACTATGGGAGGGCAGGGAATTACTGCTGCGATAATTCAGGAGCAATAGGGCAAAAAAGATGATTAAAATTATGGTGATGAAGATTTTTTTGGGTTTCACGATTATGGTCAGGAACATATATATACACACCTCTTGATTTTCCTTATTCTATAAATATATATGGTTTGTCAGCTTCAAGTATGCAGGAGGCCGGAAGAAATAAGAATAAATAAAGGAAGTTTTGCATAGATTTAAGCAGTGGTGATTTTTTAGCCTGGTTATTTATAGTGCCACTGATTAATCAGGAAGGTGGGGGATAGCCATGAAATTGATTCTTACTCCAGGTAAGAATTTTATCCTGCTTTTTTTTCTGGGACTGATACTGGTGGTTTTTACAGTAGGATTCTTGATGGGTAATAAATATGGTGAAGCAATACCAGTATTAAACCAGAGACTGGTTCCCATCTACAAGGTGGCCAGGGATGATAAGTTGATTTCCATCACCCTTGATGGTACCTGGGGAGCTAATTATACAGAGGAGATCCTGCAGATACTGCGGGAAAATAATGTGAAGATTACCTTTTTCTTTGCAGGTTACTGGCTGGAGAAATATCCGGAACTGGTCCGGAAAATTGCTGCCGAAGGCCATGAAATCGGCAATCATTCCTATACACACCCTCACTTTAACCAATTGTCAAAGGAAAAGATTAAGGAAGAACTGGAATCAACTTCCGATTTAATCGAGAAATTGATAGGAAAAAGACCGGTCTTTTTCCGGCCTCCCTTCGGTGAATATAATAATAATGTAATCAGGACGGCCAATGAATTGGGCTATCAGGTCATTCAGTGGAGTATAGACTCGCTGGACTGGATGGAGCCGGGGGTAGATAAAATAGTGGAAAGGGTTCTGAAGGCAGAAAGTGGGGATATAATCCTGATGCACAATAATGCCCCGGAAACACCTGAAGCCTTAAGACGGCTTATACCGATTTTTAAGCAAAGGGGTTACAGGATTGTACCTCTTTCAGAGCTGGTCTATAAGGATAATTATTATATTGAATCCCATTCCGGCCGGCAGGTGAGACAGGACAGCGGGGGTGGTGCCTGATGGTAAGGAAATATGTTATCCTGCTTTGTTTTTTCCTGGGGCTCATTGTTGGAATGGCGGCCAATGAGCTGGTGGTTCCGGTTAACACAGCTCCGGAGAGGCCCTATTATCATGGGGTGCGGGGCAGGAATCAGATTGCCTTGACCATAAATGTGGACTGGGGAGAGGAGTTTATTCCGGGCATGTTAAAGATTATGGAGGAAAGAGATGTCCGGGCTACCTTTTTTGTGACCGGCCAGTGGGCGATGAAGAATAAAGAAATGCTGAAGTTGATGGCCGATAAAGGACATGAAATAGGAAATCATGGTTACAGCCACCAGCATCCGGCGAAGCTTTCCAGGGATGGGCTGATCGAATTGATAAAGAAAAATGAAGAGGTGATTTATCAAATCACAAAACAGAGGACCCGATTATTCGCCCCACCCTATGGGGAAGTGGATGAAAGGATTGCCGGCATCGTAAGCAGTATCGGCTACAAAACCATCATGTGGTCTGCAGATACCATTGACTGGCAGCGGCCTGCACCGGAAATCATTGTCCAGCGGGCAGTAAATAAGATTGATGATGGAGGTATAATCCTGATGCATCCAACAGAACCGAGTCTGGCTGCCCTTGATGATATAATAGATATTTTAACAAAGCGGGGTTATAGGTTTGTGACCGTCTCGGAATTGATCCAGGAGTGATAGGGCTTTTTAAAAAAAATATTCTGTGATAAAATAATTAATATAGTTATATCATTGTTACATAAAATTGTTCCATAATAGCTAATCCTGAAAAAAGTTAAGGCTCTTAGTTTAGAAATAACAACATTCAGAAAAAGAGGTGTATAAGATGAAGATTGAGATTGTACGACTGGATAAGAGTTTACCTTTGCCCGCCTATCAGCATGTGGGAGAGGATGTTGGCCTGGATTTGATGGCAGCAGAGGATGCAATTATCAAGAGCGGTGAATACAGGTTAATCAGGACAGGGATTAAGGTGGCTATCCCCCAGGGGTATGGGGGTTTTGTTTATCCCAGGAGTGGACTGGCTTTAAAGCATGGAATTACCTTATTAAATAGTGTTGGTGTAATTGATCCTGGTTATCGGGGGGAAATGGGAGTAATTTTAATGAATCATGGAAAAGAGGATTTTCAGGTTAATAAGGGTGACCGGATCGCCCAGTTGATCATACATAAAATCTGTCAGGTTGAATGGGAAGAAGTAGAAGAACTTTCAGACAGCAGACGGGGAAAGGGTGGATTTGGTCATACCGGAGTATAAGGAGTGATCAAATTGCTGCTGAAAGACCTAATCGGGAAAGAGGTAATAGATCTGGCAGGGAGAAGATTAGGGAAAATAAAGAAGGCAGATATAATACTGGAGGCCAGTACCGGCCGTATTGAATCAATCATACTGGGTAGTAAAAACAGTAAGTACTTGATTCCCTGGCATGGGATTAAACAGATTGGCAGCAGGGTTGTTTTGATAGATAATGCCCTGAAATATATGAAAATCAAAAGTTGAAAAAATGTTTGCAAGAGAAAGTAGGGTTAAAGATGAAAGATGAAAAATTCCAGAAAAAAGGTTTTAATACTCTGGCTATCCATGGCGTGGGAGAGAAGAGGAAGCCTGCCAATGCTCTGAATTCACCGATTTTTATGACCTCTACCTTTACCTTTGAAAACCTGGACCATGCGGAAAGGACCTTTTCCTTTGAGTGTGATGATTATGTCTATACCAGGGGCAATAACCCCAATCTCCGGGAACTGGAAAGAAAGATGGCCCTCCTGGAAGGCGGGGTAGATAGTGTAGCCTTTGCTACAGGGATGGCGGCCATCAGCTCTGTACTATTTTCCTTATTAAAGCCGGGAGATAAAATTATAGCCCATCAGGTCCTCTATGGTTCCAGCTATAATGTGATTAAAAAGCTATTGCCTGCCTATGGTATCAAGAGTGAATTTGTCGATTTGACTGCAGTGGATAAACTGGAAGAATATCTAGGTGATGAGAGTGATGAACTCCGGGTAATCTACTTTGAGACCCCTGCCAATCCCAGCCTGGAATTGATCGATATAGAAGCTATTGTGGAACTGGCCCGGGACAGGGATATAAAAATCGTTGTCGATAATACCTTTGCAACCCCCTATTTACAGAGGCCGCTGGAATCAGGGGCAGATGTGGTAGTCCACAGTGCCACCAAATACCTCAGCGGGCATGGGGATGTCCTGGGGGGAGTTGCCGTAGCAAAAGAGGAGGATTATATACAGAGCCTCAAATTTGAATATATGACCGAGTTTGGCGGTGTCCTGAGCCCCTTTAATGCCTGGTTGATTTTGCGGGGCCTGAAGACACTGGGGATCAGGATGGAGAAACACCAGGAAAATGCCATGAAGGTGGCAGAATATCTGGCAGCCCATGATAAGGTCCGGCAGGTTTATTACCCCGGTTTACCCGGTAATGAATATCATGAACTGGCCAGGAGGCAGATGAAGGGTCCCGGGGCCATGCTCAGCTTTGAGCTGAAGGCAGGACTGGAGGAGGCCAGGATCTTTGTCAACAGGCTGGAGATGATTAAACTGGCGGTAAGCCTTGGGGATACGGAGACCTTGATTGAATATCCATTCTATATGACCCACAGGGATTATACAGAAGAGGATTTAAGGAAACTGGGGCTCAGTAGTAAATTGTTGCGGATATCTGTAGGCCTGGAAGATGCAGATGATATAATCGCTGATCTGGGCCAGGCCCTGGCAGGGATATAGAGTAACTGCTGGAAATTAAAACAGCTAAATGGAGGAGAAAATGGCCGGAAGGCCATTTTTTTATTTCAGTGAAATTTTCACTGAACATCAGATTCAATGAACATCTAAGTTAAATTAAAAACATACTGACCTGTGGGTTTCAAAAAATAAATATAAAAAATACTTGAATATATATACAGTATAATGTATAATAATACAAAAGTAAAATGGAGATGAAGGGCATGATTAAAGTCAGTATTGTAGGAGTAACAGGCTATGTTGGCCTGGAATTATTGCGTTTATTACAGACACATCCGGAGGTAGAGATTAAGCACCTGCTGTCCAGGAGCCAGCCTGGTGAGAAAATAGCTGATCTGTATCCCCAGTTTGCCGGGTCTGCTCTGGCGGAGATAAAGCTGGAGTCCTATGAAGATACTGATTTGACTGATTCGGATCTGGTCTTTACCGCCTTACCCCATGGCGTATCTCAGAGAGAGGTAGCTAAAATCTATAAGCAGGGGATAAAGGTCATTGATATGAGCGGTGATTACCGATATGGGGATATAGATGTATACGAGAGTTGGTATAAGCTAAAACATGAGTATCCGGAGCTGGCCAGGGAGGCGGTATACGGACTGGTGGAAGTTAACAGGGAGAAGATAAAGAAAGCCAGGCTGGTGGCCAATCCCGGCTGTTATGTAACGGCTTCACTGCTGGCTCTGATACCGGTGGTGGAAAAGGGAATCATCAATCTGGATAATATCATAATTGATGCCAAGTCCGGGGTCAGTGGGGCAGGAAAGAGTTTGAAGGAAGACTTCCTTTATAACGAGGTCAATGAGAATTTCAAGGCCTATGGTGTGGCCGGGCACAGGCATACCTCGGAGATAGAGTATGTATTGGAGGAGTTTGCCGGTAGAGAGGTAAAGCTTACCTTTACACCCCACCTATTACCATTAAAACGGGGTATCCTGGCAACCATATATGCAGATTTAGTTTCTGAAATAGATGAAGGGGAAGTAATCGAGATGTACCGGGAATATTATGCCGGAGAAGCCTTTGTCCAGATTCTGGGTGATAAACTACCGGAGTTAAAATATGTGGTGGGGACCAACAACTGTCAGATAGGGTTAAAATATGATAAGAGGACCGGCAAACTGATTATTATTTCGGTTATTGATAATTTAGTCAAGGGTGCTGCCGGCCAGGCCATCCAGAATATGAACCTTCTCTTTGGTTTAGAGGAAACAACCGGCCTCAACAACACAGCCTTTTATCCATGATAGAATAAGTAAAGATAGTTTTTATATTCTTCCTTTAGCAATTTAGATGCTTTTCTTAACAATAAAACTTTTAATGATAAATAATAAAATTGTGGGCGGTGATGAAAATGAATGAAAGTATGCTGGATATAAAAGAGATAGAAGGCGGTATAACTGCTCCGGAGGGTTATAAAGCAGCCGGTATGGCCTGTGGGATAAAAAAGAGCGGGAAAAAGGACCTGGCCCTTATCTATAGTGAGAATACAGCTACAGGAGCTGCTTTGTTTACCACCAATCTCTTTAAAGCTGCTCCTCTTTTGTTATCCATGGAAAAGATCAGGGATAACGGAATCAGGGCTATTCTGGTAAATAGCGGTAATGCCAACTCCTGTACAGGAGAACAGGGCCTGGCTGACGCCAGGGAATTGACAGTCTATCTGGCGGAAAAGCTGGGGATAGATGCAGATGAAGTTTACATGTCCTCTACCGGTGTCATCGGTGAACTGCTGCCAGTTGATAAGATAAAGAAAGGTATCGATGAACTGACAGGTAAAATAAGCAGAGATGGAAGTGGTGATGCGGCAGAGGCGATAATGACCACTGATACCAGGAAGAAGGAGATAGCCTATAGTTTCAGGCTCCCTTCTGACGGGACAGTTGTAAAAGTGGGGGGGATGGCCAAGGGTTCAGGGATGATCGAGCCCAACCTGGCCACAATGCTGGCCTACATCACCACAGACCTGGCCATTGAGAAAGCCCTCCTGCAGAAGGCACTGAAGGTAGTGGGAGATAAGTCATTTAACAGGATCAGTGTTGACGGTGATTGCAGTACCAATGACTCCGTTTTCCTGTTGGCCAATGGGAAGGCCGGTAACAGGCTGATTACAGAGGAAAATGAGGACTATCTGGCCTTCCTCCATGTCCTGGAGAAAGCCGCTGTATATCTGGCAAAATCCATCGTCATGGATGGTGAAGGTGCTACCCGTTTCATAACGATCAGGATAAAGGGGGCTGGCAGCGAGGAAGAGGGACTACAGATAGCCAGAAGGGTCGCCAATTCCAATCTGGTGAAGACAGCCTGTTTTGGCGGGGACCCCAACTGGGGGAGGATCGTGGTTGCCCTTGGCTCCTGTAATCTGGATCTGGAAAAAGAAGATATAGAAATCTCCATTAATGATAAATTATTGTTCAGTAAAGAGGAGCCTGTTTACAGGGATAAAGGAGAGCTGGCCAGGCTCATGGAGGGTAAGTATATCGATATTGAAATCAACCTGAATAAGGGTAAAGAAGATCTGGAGTTCTGGACATCTGATTTGACCTATGATTATGTTAAGATAAATGCTGAGTACCATACCTGAGGGGGAGAGGATTTATGAAGGAGTATATCGAGAAGGCCTATGTACTGGTTGAGGCAATGCCCTATTTCAAACATTTCAATGGCAAGACCTTTGTCATTAAATATGGCGGCAGTATAATGAGAGATGAGCTCTTAAAAAGAAAATTGATTGAGGATATTACCCTTTTAAAGCTGGTGGGAATCAATCCAGTAATCGTTCATGGCGGCGGGCCGGCCATCAATGAAATGCTCAAAAGACTAAATGTGGAGAGTAAATTTGTGAATGGGTTAAGGGTTACGGATCGGGAGACCATGGAAATAGTGGAGATGGTTCTGGGCGGCAGTATAAATAAAGAGATTGTGGATATGATTAATCAACAGCGGGGCCGGGCTGTTGGTATCTCTGGCAAGGATGGAGGCTTAATTAAGGCCAGAAAGAAACGTTTTGCCGATAGTGATATAGATCTGGGTTTTGTCGGCGAAGTGGAAAGTATAGATCCCGCCATTGTAGAGAACCTGATTGCCAATGATTATATTCCGGTCATAGCTCCCATCGGTTCTGACGAGGAAGGGAATACCTATAATATCAATGCTGATACGGTAGCAGGGAAACTGGCCATTGCCCTGAAGGCGGAGAAATTAATCTACCTGACAGATGTGGATGGAATCAGGCTGGATCCGGATGATGAGCAGAGCCGGGCTTCAGTACTATCCATTTCAGAGATTAAAGAATTGATCGATGCGGGAAGGATCAAGGGCGGTATGCTGCCAAAGGTAGAAAGCTGCATGGAGGCTGTTAGCAAAGGAGTAGTGAGAACACATATATTGAGCGGACTAATACCCCATCCTTTATTACTGGAGATTTTTACTGATCAGGGGATTGGCACGATGATTGTCAAAGATTGAGTATAGTTTTTATGAAGGGAGTAGATTATCATGGATATTCAACAGGTTATGGAAATTGATAAGCAGCATTTTATGCCTGTCTATGCCGGAAGGTATCCGTTGCTTGTGGATCATGGGAAAGGGATTAAAATCTATGATAAGGACGGCAGGGAGTATTATGATTTTCTGGCCGGTGTGGGGGTTAATTCCCTGGGCTATGGCCACCCAGTCTATATAAAGGCATTGCAGGAGCAGATCGAGAAAGTAATCCATTGTTCCAATAATTATTATACAGAAGCACAGGCAGAACTGGAGAAAAAACTGGCGAAGAACTCCTGTTGCGATAAAAGCTTTTTTGCCAATAGCGGGGCAGAGGCCAATGAAGGGGCTATAAAACTGGCCAGGAAATATTTCAGAGCCAGAGGGGAAGACCGTTATGAGATAATTACTGCAGAACGTTCCTTTCATGGAAGGACATTAACTACTGTTACTGCCACAGGACAGGAGAAGTATAAGAAACCCTTTAAACCATTACCACCAGGCTTTAAGACAGTCCCTTTCAATGACCTGGTGGCCATGGAGGAGGCCATCACTGATAAAACTGCTGCTATCATGCTGGAACCCGTCCAGGGGGAAGGTGGGGTTTATCCGGCAAGTAGAGAATATCTGGAAGGTATCCGGAAATTATGTGATGAACATGGAATCCTCTTGATTTTTGATGAAGTGCAGACCGGAATCGGCAGGACCGGCAACCTTTTTGCCTATCAGGAATATGGGGTAGAACCGGATATCCTAACCCTGGCCAAGGGCCTGGGCGGCGGTGTTCCCATTGGTGCCTTTCTGGCCAGGGCAGAGGTTGCAGATGCCTTTGAGCCAGGTGATCATGGCACAACCTTTGGGGGTAACCCCCTGGCCTGCCGGGCTGCAGTAACTGTACTGGATATTATCCTGGAAGATGGTTTTC
>JANWJZ010000086.1 GCA_025451675.1 Halanaerobiales bacterium
TATAAATTGGGTGATGATTATGACCCCACTGATTATATGGCAGCGATGGAAAAGGCCAATGAATGGGGGCACAGAATCCCCATCGGTATAATCTATAAGGAGGAGAAAAAGACCTTCAGGGAAAGGCTGGCCATTGCCGATGAAGGTCCCTTAGTGGGAAGAAACATTAATCCGGCTGAATATTCGTTTTTGCTGGATGAATTCAGATAAAAGTCTATGTATTTTCTCTTCACTGGGAATATACCTTATCTGTAGAGGTATATTCCTTTTTTTTCTTGCCATTTATTTGAAAAAGGAGAAATACCCTTGCATACTGTTGAATTCTAATATAAAATGTAAACGCACTAAGTATTTTATAATTAACTATTTTAGAAATACAATAGGCAATTAGCATTTTCTGGGATAGAGAGAGTCCATGAAAGAATATTTGGAAAGGAGGTGCCGGAAGATGAAAAAAACTCTTAGTGTATTTTTGTTATTGGGTCTCTTGTTTTTTTCTGGAAACCAGCGATTTATATCCGTTCCGGAATATGTAGAGCAGGATTTTGCTATCGCCCTTGCTGATATCAGTGCTTATCAGGATGGAGAAGCATCTCCTGAGTTTATTAATCTCCATGTTGGGGATGAAAACCAGCAAACAATTACAGTGGCAACTGTTTCCACTGTTTTAAATAATGCGGTAAATGAGGAAGTTGAGGCAGAGGGGGATAAGGTAGAAGTAGAGGTCCAGAGTATTGCCTCCGCCCAGAGTACTTCCGCTGTAAAGAAGGAATCCCTGCTGGAGCAGATAAGGATTCACAGGGTTCAGAAAGGAGAAAGCCTCTGGATCATAGCGGCTAAATATGGTATTGATATTGATACACTTATTGGTGCCAATGATATCGCAGATATGAACAGGATACGGATTGGTGATTCCCTGCAGATTTTACCCGTGAAAGGTATTCTTTATAAGGTAAACCCAGGGGAGAATCTGTGGACTATTTCCAAACAGTATAATATCTCCATTGATGAAATAGTTGAGGCCAATGCTATAGAGAATCCTGATCTGGTTCAGCCGGGAACAACCTTGCTTCTACCGGGGGCAAAACCGGAGTTAGGTTATAAAGACCGGTTAGCCAAACAATTTATTTATCCAGTAAAAGGGAGGATATCTTCCTATTTTGGACCCAGATGGGGTAGAAATCATGATGGGATTGACTTTGCTGTCAATACAGGAACTGAGGTCAAGGCTGCCCGGGCCGGCAAGGTTATCTACAGTCAGTGGGCCAATGGCTATGGCTATACGGTGGTCATAGAACATCAGAAAGGTGTACGGACTTTATATGCTCATAATTCCCGCCTTCTGGTCCATGGTGGCCAGTGGGTGGAACAGGGACAGGTGATTGCCCTTTCAGGAAATACCGGTAACTCCACCGGCCCTCATCTGCATTTTGAGATTCAGATTAACGGCCAGCCGGTAAACCCATTGAATTATTTACGTTAGAAAAATAAAGAATAACGTTCTGGCGCTGTAAGGCGCCTTTTTTTAATTGAAGCCGGCTAGATATGCTGGCTTTTTTTTATGTTCTCCTGAACCGGTGTAAAAGTTTGCATTTTCCTGATTAATGTCTTAAAATGATAGTATTAGTATTCAGTTAAGAAATGAGTGAGTTATTTGTTTGGATATGTGCGGCCATGTAAAGAAGAGCTTAAAGTGAAAGATTATGAGCAGTTTCGGGCTGTATATTGCGGCCTCTGTAAGGCCCTGGGGCGATCGGCCAATCAGTTGACCCGGCTTGGCCTTAATTATGATTTTACGTTTCTCGCTTTATTGTTGATGGCACTGGATGAAGAGGAGCCGCGGCTGGCAAAAGAAAGCTGTCTGGCTAATCCTTTCAGGAAGAAAGCAGTTTTTGCGACGAATAAGCATCTGGAATATGCTGCTGATATGACTAATATCTTTACCTACTTAAAATTGGTGGATGACTGGCAGGATGAGCGTTCTATCAAGGCCCTGTTGGCCATTCCTGTCTATTATTTTCCTGTAAGAATCGGAAGAAAGAGATATGAGGATAAATATAATCACTATAGAGAATTACTGCAGGAGCTGGCTGCTTTAGAGTCTTCGCAGGATAAACTACTTGATAAAAGTGCAGATCTTTTTGCCCGGATTATGACCATTATTTTTACACCGGATTATATAAATAACGAAAGAGAGAAACGGATTCTCCAGTACCTTGGCTATAATCTCGGACGCTGGATATATGTACTGGATGCCTATAGTGATCTGGAAGAGGATTTGCAGAATTCTAATTATAACCCCCTTTTGTTGCAGTATGAATATAGGAAAGAGGAAGGGTTGGAGAACTTCAAAGAGCGGATATGGGAATCAGTGGAGTTTAACCTTACCTATACCCTGAGCAATCTGGCCAGAGCTTATGAGTTGCTGGAACTTTACAGGTATAAAGAGATACTGGACAATATTATTTATGTAGGTTTGTACAGAGTCATGAGGAATAAATTGGAGGGAAGTGGAAGGAAAGATGAAAGATCCGTACAAAATACTGGGACTGAATAAAGGGGCAAGTAAGGAAGAGATAAGAGAGGCTTATCGTAAACTGGCCAGGAAATATCATCCGGACCAATATGCCAATAATCCCCTGTCAGATCTGGCCGAGGAGAAGATGAAGGAGATTAACTGGGCCTATAATTACCTGATGAATGAGGCGCCTGATAGGGAGCGGGGAGGCGGTTCTAATGGCTATCAGTATTACTCCGATAGTAAGTACTATCAGGTCAGGGATTTGATTAATAGGAATCGGTTAATGGAAGCGGAGAGAATCCTTGATAATATCGGCAGCCGGGATGCTGAGTGGTTTTTCCTGAAGGGTATTATTTATATGCGAAGAGGCTGGTATGATCAGGGTTATCAGCATATCAGCAGGGCAGTGGAGATGGACCCGGGTAATGAAGAGTACCGGGCTGCTTTAAGGAATATGGCCTATCAGGCCAGCAGTTATCGTAGGGCCGGGAGAGAAATGGAAGGGGATAGCTGTGATGCCTGTGACGTCTGTACCTGTTTGCTCTGTAGTGATTGCTGCTGTGAATGTATGGGCGGCGATCTGATAAGCTGTTGCTAGGGGGTTGTCCATGGTGGAATCTGGACAGGCCAGGACTATCGCCAGAGGGGGAATGACGGTATTATTGACAGTAGTAACCCTTTATCTGGTCAATATAATTCCTACAATAAAGATATTTTTATTTTCTTTGAGCACAGCTTTTCTATCAGTAGTGGTAATTGAAGATGGCAAAAGGGCAGCTTTTTTAACATTCCTGGCAACAGCCTTGCTGGGGTTAATCATTCTGCCCAATAAATTGCTCATGTTGCCATATATATTGTATTTTGGCTATTACGGGATACTTAAGTCAATATTTGAAAGAGGGCCTGATATCCTGAGAGAATGGTTATTTAAACTCCTTTCCTTTAATCTGGCTTTATTTGTTTTTTACATAACTGGCAGATGTTTGTTTCATTTCCCTTTTGAAAGCAAATTGCCTGTGATTTTTTTATTGATTCTGGCCCAGGTTTATTTCCTTATTTATGATTATTGTTATAGTCTCTTTATTGCTAATTATTATAAATATAGACAGATAATAGGCAAATGATTGACTATATTTTTTTCTGTAAATAATAATAACTATTAATAAAAAAAGGATTTTGTCATTTTTGCGAGAATAATAAAGATAACCATAATAAGTTGGATATATGGAAAAATAGGGGGGTTTTGAAATTGCAATTATTAAAGCGGATGACCAATAATAGAGTTGTAAAATTTTTTACCAGTAGAAGTATTAAAACCAAATTTCTCTTTGGTATCGGTTTATTTATTTTACTATTAATCTTTGGCCTTTCCTCCCTATATTATTTTGAATTCTGGGGTGTTGTCAGGGAAGCGGGCCTGGAGGATATGGCATCTGCATCATTGAGGAAACTAATCATAATAACTATCGCGGCATATATTATAGGAATATTTGTTGTTTTCTTTATGGGTATAGTTATCAGTAATCCAGTGATCAAAATTACCAGAATGGCTGAACGGCTTGGTTCAGGAGATTTGACAGTGGATAGTGAACTGCCCGAACTGGCCAGGGGAGATGAGATTGGAATCCTGGCAAAGTCCATTAAACAAATGGCGGATAATCTTAAGGAGATGATTTACCGGGTAAGGGAGCTGGCTGAGAATGTTGCCTCTTCCAGTGAAGAATTATATGCCGGCGGAGAACAGGTTGGGCAGGTGGCTGAACAGGTAGGAGCGGCCATCCAGAATATTGCGGCTGGAGCAGAAGAGCAATCAGCGCAGGTAGATGAGAGTGTAGCGATTATAACTGACATGGTAGAAAGGATTTCCGAAGTAGGTAAGAGCTCTGTGGAAATGGACAGAGCTGCTGATGCCTTTGTAGAGAGATTGCAGGAAAGCCACCAGGCAGTCAGGACTTCTATAGAAAAGGTTAATGTGGTAAAGGCGGATACTGCAGAGGTGGCAAGGTTTATAGAAGAACTGGGCAGGACTTCTGAGGAGATTGGAAATATAATCGGTATCATCGGTAATATAGCTTCTCAGACCAATTTACTGGCTTTAAACGCTGCCATTGAGGCCGCCCGGGCCGGGGAAGCAGGCAGCGGCTTCAGCGTTGTTGCGGAAGAAATCCGGGTTCTGGCTGAGGATTCAGCCAATGCTACTGAGAAGGTAGTCAACCTGATCAGCCAAATCCAGGATAATGTAAAACTGGTTACAGGAAAAATGAACGCCAATATTGATAGTGTTGATAGCAGTGTTCAATCTATTGAGAGATTGCAGAAGGAATTTGCTGATGTACAGGCTCTTGTTATGAATCTGAAAGAAATGATGGAAGGAGTAGCAAGGCATACTGGAGAGATGGCCAGTGGTACTGACCGCATTGAGGCCACTATTAGGAATATAGCGGATATGAGCCAGGAATTTGCCAGTAATTCTCAAGAGGTTGCTGCCTCCAGTGAAGAGCAGGTTGCAGCTACACAGGAGATTGTTACCGCTGCCCGCCAGCTGGCAGATATGTCCCAGGAATTACTACTGGTAGTGGATAAATTTCAAATATAATTCCTGTATTTTTGCTCCGGGCCTTTTGTAAGAAGGGCCCGGAGCTTTTTTTATTGCAGGCCATGTTCCCTGTTTATCTTGTATTGTCAGCCAGCAGGTTATATAATGTTATATAAAGTAGTTTTTGTTGGAAATTATAGTAGTGGAGAGTGAATAAAGAATAATGCTGGCCATAGAAAAGGTTTTTTCTTCCCTTCTTTCTTTTCCGGGCCTTTTCCTTTTGATAGCACTGTTTATTACCGTTTATCTCTTCACAAAGAAACAACCCGTATATATCCGCCTTATATCCTTGGGGAATCTAATAATGATGTTTATTTTGTTTACCAGTATAGGGACCAGCTTTCTTGTCCTGCCCCTGGAAAGGATATATCTGGATACAGGTTTTGGGGATTATCAAGAGGAATACCCCATTGTTGTGCTGGGTGGCGGTATTAAGTATGCCTGCCGGAGAGAATTCCGTTTTGAGTCCCTATTCATTGCAACGGCTGGTCAAAGGACTGGAATTATATCATGAAAAGAAAAGGCCGCTAATCCTGAGTGGTGGGGTGGCTATCGGGCAAGATGGGTTCAGTGAGGCCAGACTGGCCGCCCAATGGCTGGAAAAAATGGGGGTTGACAGGGAAGACATCATCATTGAGGACCAGTCGAGGACTACTTATGAGAATGCCCTCTATACAAAAAAATACCTGGAGGAATATATTGCTACTGGGTGGTCTGCTGAGCCAGGGGGAGTGAAAGTCTACCTGGTGACAAATGCCCTGCATCTCCCCCGTGCTGTCAGGGCTTTTAGAAAACAGGGTATAGAAGTTATCCCGGTCAGTTCCGGGGTAGTGGTGGATCATAGTAAGAGCTGGTTGTCTTATTTACCTAACCGGGATGCTTTATGTGGTAATCTGATGGCCATACATGAATGGTTTGGACTGCTCTGGTATAAAATTACGGGTAGAATCTAAGGAAGGTGATCTAAATGCCAGCGGATTTACATTTACATTCTATATATTCTGACGGGAGCTGTACTCCAACGGAATTGGTTGAATTGGCCCGGGAGAGGGGCCTGGATACGGTAGCCCTGGCTGACCATGACACAGTTGCCGGTCTAGATGAGATGATTCTGGTAGGAAAAGAGAGGGGTATCCAGGTGATACCGGCCATTGAGTTTTCCACTTATGAGGGAGATGTTGAATTACATATCCTGGCCTATTATATCGACTACAGGAACCCTTCTTTTCAGGAGGAAATAAGAAAATTATACGAGAAGAGAAAAGAACGGGCGGCAGCGATGATAGCCAGGTTGAATGAGCTGGGTATCGGGCTCAGTTATCAGCAAGTGAGAAAAATCGCCGGGACAGATTATATCGGCAGGCCCCATATTGCCCGGGCAATGGTAGAGGCAGGCTATGTCAGGGAGATGAAGGATGCCTTTAGCCAGGAATATATCGGTAATGGCGGCAGGGCCTATTTGCCCAAATATAGGCTTGTTACAGAAGAGGCAATTAATCTGATTCATAATTACGGCGGTATTGCAATATTGGCCCACCCTTTTCATGTTAATGGCCGGGATTATATGGATAAACGGGCTATAGAAGCCCTAGTGCATTACGGTCTGGACGGCCTGGAGGTATATCATAGTAAACATAGCAGGGATATTACCGCCTATTACCTGACCATAGCCCGGGAGCTGGGGCTGCTGGTCAGTGGCGGCTCTGATTTCCATGGCGAAAATTCTCCCGGTGTTGAGATGGGTGATATTAAACTGGTTGACCGGTATGTGAGGAGAATCCAGGAGTATTGCCGGAAAAAGCAGTTGAGTTATAAAGCCAGGCAGTAAAACCAGGCTGTTTCCGGTGCACGAATGAGCTGTTTCCCCCATATAATATATAGGGTTATTTTTTTGCAAATCCAGGATTTATTAAAAATTCTACAATGGAAAATACATATATGGGGGGATTGTCTAAATGATCAGGCCGCATGGCGGTATACTGGTGAACAGGATTGCTGTGGGTGAGGCCCGGGAGGAGTTGCTGAGAAAGGCGGCAGAGTTTCCAGAGCTGGTCCTGAACAGGCAACAGCTGGGTGAATTGGAGAATATTGCAACAGGCCTTTATAGCCCACTGGAAGGTTTTCTGGATGAGCTTAATTATTATAGTGTTATTAATGAGATGCGCCTCGGGGACGGAACAGTCTGGACCATGCCAATTGTACTTGACGTCAGTGAGGAAGAAGCAAGATCCCTCAGGGTAGGTACTCAGGTAGCCCTGAAAGGGGCAGATGGGAAGATATACGGTATTCTGGACCTGGAGGATAAGTATGTGCCAGATCTGATCAGTGAAGCGGAGCAGGTTTATCAGACCATCGATGACAGGCATCCGGGAGTAGCCAATCTTTATAATAGAGGAGAGGTTTTGCTGGGCGGAAAGGTAACCCTATTAAACAGGCTCCAGTACCGGGAATTTAATGAGTACCGGAAGGACCCTGCCCAGGTGCGGGAGCTTTTTGCCAGAATGGGTTGGAAGACTATCGTAGGCTTTCAGACCAGAAACCCTATCCAC
The DNA here is from genome assembly GCA_025451675.1 of Halanaerobiales bacterium. Lineage (GTDB taxonomy): Bacteria > Bacillota > Halanaerobiia > Halanaerobiales > DTU029 > DTU029. The sequence goes on from JANWJZ010000086.1 coordinate 7,667, forward strand.
AGGGCTCATGAGTATATACAGAAATGTGCCCTGGAGATTACTGATGGTTTATTGCTCTCACCACTTGTCGGGGAGACGAAGAAAACGGATATTCCGGCCAGGTACAGGATTGAAAGCTACGAAGTACTAATGGATAAGATTTATCCAGCAGACCGGGTGAAAATGGTGGTCTTTCCAGTAGACATGAGATACGCCGGTCCCCGGGAGGCGGTTTTCCATGCTTTATGCCGCAAAAATCTGGGCTGTACCCATTTTATAGTCGGCCGGGATCATGCCGGGGTGGGTGATTTTTATGGTACATATGATGCCCAGAAGATTTTTGATCAATTTAAACCAGAGGAAATCGGGATAATTCCTTTGAAATTTGAGCATGCTTTTTATTGTACCAGATGTGCTTCTATGGCTACTAACAAGACCTGCCCCCATGGCGAGGAGTATCATATTATTATGAGTGGTACAAAAATAAGGGAGCTGTTGCGTAAAGGCAAGAGGCCGCCAGTGGAGGTCAGCAGGCCGGAGGTGATAGATGTCCTGATCAAGGCAGCAGCCTTCATGTATAATTAATTCCTCCGGGAAAAATGGAATCAAAAATTTAAGGGAAAATATAGAAGGGCATAGAGGAGAAAGAAACTCTGTGAAGAATATAGATATAAAATGTAGAATCTAATTACAAGGGGGTTGCTGGATGAGTATTAAGATTGTTACGGATAGTGCAGCCGATTTGCCGCAGAAGATTATAGATGAATATGGGATTAAGGTTATGCCCTTAATGGTTATGTTAGATGATCAGGTCTTTAAGGATGGAGATACAATCAAAGCGGAGGAATTATTCCAGGGAATGCGGGAAGGAAAGGTCTATAAAACTTCCCAGGCTTCTGTAGGGGATTTTGTGGAGCTCTTTAGCAGCTATATTGAGCAGAAACAGGATATTATCTATATTGCTTTTTCTTCTGCCCTGTCAGGTACTTATCAATCAGCAGTAATGGCGAAAAATCAAGTACTGGCTGAGGATGCCGGAATCAGCATTGATGTAGTTGATTCAAAATGTGCTTCTCTGGGTTTTGGTTTGGTGGTTTATCAGGCGGCAAAGATGGCCAGTGAAGGCAAGAGCAGGGAGGAGATACTGGCCGCAGTTGATTTCTATAGCAGACATATGGAGCATATCTTTACAGTGGATGACCTGGAATATCTCTACCGTGGAGGCCGGGTGACCAGGACCAGTGCTTTTTTAGGCGGTCTCCTGAATATTAAACCTATCCTCCAGGTAGAGGAGGGGAGATTGGTTCCCCTGGAGAAGGTAAAGGGCAGGAAAAGGGTTTTAAAAAGGATGCTGGAGATTATGAAGGAGCGGGGGGTAGGTTTTGGTTCCCAGACCATCGGTATCAGTCACGGTGATGATTTGGATACGGCCCTGGAATTAAAGGAGATGATCCGGGAGGAACTGGGTGTAGAGGATTTCGTGATTAATACTATCGGGGCTGCTATTGGCGCCCATGCCGGCCCGGGAACAATTGCTCTCTTCTTTTTAAACAAATTGCCGGATTAGAGGTATTTCTTTAAAGGAGTATATACCCTGGGGGTAATGATAGTTACAATCAGGATTTTCAGCAGATCGCCAGGCAGGAATGGTATCATTCCTGCCTTTAATGTATCCAGAAAACCTAACTCAACCCCGGAGACCTTTGTCAGAATCAGGTAGAGGTAGGGGACTCCTATTATATAAGTAATCAAAACACCTGTAGTGGAGGCCAGGAATATGTTACGGTAGTTGATAGGCCTATTTTCTGTAAGTAAACCGGTAAAATAGGCAGCGACAACAAAGGCCAGGAGATAACCGAAGCTGGGTTTAAATATATAGCCGGGGCCTCCTCCTTCGGTAAAGATTGGGACACCGCTAAGACCAATGACCAGATAGATGAGCTGGCTGAGGGCAGCCCTTCTTTTGCCCAATAAAACTCCCGCTAAAAGGACAAAAATAGTCTGCAGGGTTATAGGTACATAGGGTAAAGGTATCCTGATAAAGGCTCCGATAGCAGTCAGGGCAGCAAATAAGGCCATGAGATTGATACTTCTTATATCTGTAATTTTCTTCTTCTGTTTGCTCATTTATGTACATCCTTTCCTGTATATTCTTGTTCCTGAATGGACTATACTTAAGAATCTTGTCCATCTTAAAGGTTTGCATTTAGATCAGTTCGGCGATGACTTCAATTTCAATCTTGACATCCCGGGGGAGGCGGCTGACCTCTACACAGCTCCGGGCAGGATATGGCTCGGTAAAGAATCCGGCATAGACTTCATTGACCCTGGCGAAGTCATCCATATCTACTAAATAAATGGTGGTTTTGATTACCTTTTCCAGGCTGCTGCCAGCCTCTTCCAGGATATGGCTTATGTTCCTCAGGCATTGCCGGGTCTGTTCCTGGATATCATCACTGACCAGTTTTCCATCGGCATCCAGAGGGATCTGGCCGCTGACAAAGATGAGGTTTCCACTGATTATGCCCTGGGAATATGGGCCTATGGCCTGTGGGCTTTTTTCTGTATTTATATTTCTCATTACAAATCAGCTCCTTCTTAAAAATTCACCTATGACGTAATGAAAACTCTTTGTTAATTAAAATTCACCTATAAAAAGGGGTTCCGGTTCCAGTTTAATGCCCTTTTCTTCATATACTTTATCCTGGACCAGTTTAATCAGTTTTATTACATCCGCTGCTGTGGCATTACCCCGGTTGATGATAAAACCGGCGTGTTTTTCTGAAATCTGGGCATCACCTATCCGGTATCCTTTTAAGCCCAGTTCTTCAATCATAGGTCCTACATAATGGCCTTCCGGCCTTTTGAAGGTGCTGCCGGCGCTGGGCCATTCCAGAGGTTGTTTTTCTTTTCTCCTCCTGTTCAGTTCTAACATTTTTGCCTTAATCTCTTCTTTGTCTCCCTCTTTCAGTTCCATGGTGACTGATAGGACGATAAGGGGTTTTTCCTGTAAAATACTGTGGCGGTAGGATAGCTTCAATTCTTCCTTGCTGTAGATATATTCATTGCCGAAATAATCCAGGAGGCTGGCTCCTTTTACGATATCCTTCATCTCGCTGCCATAGGCACCGGCATTCATGTAAAGGGCACCGCCCAGGCTGCCGGGAATTCCGCTGGCAAATTCCAGGCCGCTCAGGCCTGCGGCCAGGGCCTTATTGGCCAGGGCAGCCAGGGTGATTCCAGCCTCAGCTGTAATTATGTTGCCTTCTATATTTACATTTTTTAATTCCCCTGTATAGATGACGATCCCCCTGTACCCTTTATCCCCTACTATGATATTGCTACCTTTACCCAGGATAAAGACGGGAAGCCGGTAGTCCTGCAGTAATTGCAGCAGTTTTACCAGGGCATTCTTTGATCTGGGTATGGCAAAGATATCTGCCTTGCCGCCGATTTTAAAAGTGGTATATTCTTTCAGTCCGTGGTCGTATCTCAGTTCCAGCTCCGGGATGCTGGTCAGGGCTTTTTTTAAGTTTTCCATCATATATATCTACACCTTCTTTGTTTTGCTGCGAGTGGCATTTTTCCTTTATAGTTAGTATATTTATTTTTCAGTTATCCAATTACTGAAAGGTATTGCAAAACGCAATAAGCTACTTAAATTTTATTCTACCATATATAAAAAGTAAACCCAAGGGTAGGCTAAAATTTTAATATATTCAGGATATTTTTTAAAAGGAAGAGGGGAGATTGGTTATCTCCCCTCATTTTATTTACTCGGGATGGATTTGCGGAAAATATGATCAGCTGCCGGTTTATTAGCCGATGATTACCGTTTCTGATTTTTCCATGGATTCAGCGATGAGCTTTTCAATTTCCAGATCTTTTTCCGCTTCCAGGGTGTCCTTCAGGGTGGGCCTGGTTACCGGATGTTTGGGTACAAAGATTGTACAACAGTCCTCATAGGGCAGGATTGAAGTTTCATAGGTACCGATCATCCTGGCAATCTGGATTATCTCTGTTTTATCCATGCTGATCAGTGGCCTTAGAACCGGCAGATTGGTTACTTCGTTGATAACGTGCATACTCTCCAGAGTCTGGCTGGCCACCTGGCCGATGCTCTCGCCGGTAACCAGGACCAGGTTCTTATTTTTTCGGGCCAGTTCTGTCGCAATCCTGAACATCATCCGGCGCATTATGGTGATGGTATATTTCGGCGGGCATTTTTTGCGGATTTCCATCTGGATATCGGTAAAATGATTGATAAAGAGGTTGATCTTGCCGCCATATTTACTCAGGATCCTGGCCAGGTCCAGGACTTTTTCTTTAGCCCGGTCACTGGTGTAGGGAAAACTGTGAAAATATATGGCGTCAAGGGTCATTCCCCTCTTTAAAGAGAGCCAGCCGGCCACAGGACTATCGATCCCTCCAGAGAGCAGGAGAAGCCCTTTCCCGCTGGTGCCCACCGGAAGGCCGCCAATCCCCGGAATGGATTCTGTATAGACCAGGGCCTTGTCCTTTCTGATTTCCAGGCTGAGCAAGTGGTCTGGCTCATGGACATCCACTGTCAGCCGGCCAGGTTTTCCGGCATTAATATTCATTAAGAGATGGGCCCCTACTTCCCGGCTTATTTCCGGACTGGTGAGGGGGAAGTCTTTATTTGGCCTGCTGGTCTCTACTTTAAAGCTAGTTGGATATTCTTTTGCCGAATATGCGAAGATTTCCAGGGCCAGCTCCTTGATTTTTTCCAGGTCCAGCTCTGTGATGGCCACAGGACTGATGGAGACAATGCCCGGTATTAATTTTAATTTCTCGATATAAACTTCAGGATTATCCTCTATATAGAGATAGATCCGGCCATAGCTTTTCTCAATCTGAAAATTCCCTGTTTCCCGCAGGGCATTCTCTATATTCTCCACAAGTTTATTGACGAAAAAGGAGCGGTTTTTTCCTTTCAGGCTGATTTCACCAAACCTGACCAGTAGTGCTTTATACATGATAATCACCTTTCGTATTTATGATAAGAAGAATCTAGAAAAAGATTTCCAATTGTTCAGCGAGGACTTCCAGGGCATAGTCCAGTTCCTCAATGGTATTATAGGTAGAAAAGCTGACCCTGATGGTGCCGTCGATCTGTTCCATGGGCAGGCCGATAGAACGGAGCACATGGCTTTTTTCCCGGCTTTTCGAGTGACAGGCTGAACCGGTGGAAACAAAAACACCCTTTGCCTCCAGGCTATGGACTAAAACCTCGCCCCTGGTTCCCGGAAAGGAAACACTTAGAATATGTGGTGCACCGTCTTCCGGTGAGTTGATGATAACCTTCCTATCTATTTTTTCCAGTCCTTTTATGAAGTATTTTCTGAGCCTGTCCAGTTCCTGATTACAGGGATTTTGCTCTGTATAATCCGGTAAGGCATCCAGGGCTGGGATGAGGCCTGCGATTCCGGGAACATTCTCTGTACCGCAGCGGTAACCATTTTCCTGCCCGCCGCCGGTCTGGAGGGCCCTCAGTTCTACTCCTTTTCTCTTATAAAGGGCACCGATGCCTTTTGGCCCATGGATTTTATGGCCGCTGATAGAAACCAGGTCTACCAGGTTTCTGGCTGGCTGGATCAGCATTTTGCCAAAGGACTGTATACAATCTGAATGGAAGAAGGTATTTGGATTCCTTTCCTTGATGATTTTACCGATATCAGCCAGGGGATGGATGGTTCCCAGTTCATTGTTGACATGCATGATACTGACCAGGATGGTTTCAGGGGTAATGCTTTCCCTCAGATCTTCCAGGGAAATCCGGCCATAGCGGTCTGCTTTCAGGAAAGTAACCTCAAAGCCTTCTTCCTCCAGGGCCAGAAAGGATTCCAGAACAGAAGGGTGTTCCACCTCAGTGGTAATCAGATGCCTGCCCCGGTTCTGATACTGGTAGGCGATTCCCTTGATGGCCAGGTTGTTGCTTTCCGTACCGCCGGAAGTAAAGATGATCTCTTCCGGTGAGGCTGCCAGTCTTCTTGCTATTTTCTGGCGGGCTTCCTTCAGGATCTTTTCTGCCTCCAGGCCTTTATTATGTAATGAAGAAGGATTGCCATAGTTATCCTGCAGGGTTTTTACCATGGCTTCAACTACTTCTGGCAAGGGTCTGGTTGTGGCACTATTATCTAAATATACTTCTCTCATTTTGATCACCTTGATTTAATGAACTTGACAATTTGTATTATAACATAGAAAACCATTCTCTACAAAAAAATACCGTTTAAATGCGGAAATGCCTGAGGTCCTCAGTAGTAATTGCTTTGATAGCCAGCATGATAATTATATAGATGACGGCACTGATAAATAATACAATGGTAACCGCCAATTTAAAACTGATATTTATGGGGGCCAGTAATTTTTGCAGGAGAGGTATAGTATAGAAAAGTATAATACTGGCCAGCAGGGGTTTGGCAAAACAGTCTTTAATACTTATACTATATCCAATATTATCTCCGATGCAGATGAAATTAAGTATGGCTGAAAGGATAGTTCCGAGAGAAATACTGATGGCTGCACCATTGATACCGGGGAAAGGGCCGGTGAGAAGGAAAATGCCCAATAATTTGATACCGGAAGCTATAAGCATATTGAGCAAAGAGAGGCCAGGCTTACCGAGGCCGTTGAGCATGCCATTGGAGACCTGTTGATAATAGAGAAAAGTACAGCTAAAGCCCATAATGGACAGGAGTTTTCCGGCCTGGGGATAGGCAAAGAGAAGCTCACAGAGTTCAGTTCCCAGCCGGTGAAAAATAACGGTAAGGGGAAAACCCAGATAGGTACAGATCCGGATAACGTCCCGGTAGTTGTTTTTGATTTTCTGGAAATCTTTCCGGGCATAGGCATCAGCAATAGTGGGTACAAGGCTGGTAGTTAAAGCAATGGTTATCACTGTAGGCAGGTAGATTAACTGTTCGGCCATGCCGCTTAATTGGCCATAAAGGGAGGTAGCCCCGGCCAGGGAATATCCTTTCAGTTGTAACTGGCGGGGGATCAGGATGGCTTCGCCATTCATCATCAGGGAATGGGCCAGCCTGGCCACTGTAATAGGTAGAGCCAGTCCGGCCATTTCCTTAAAATCTTTCCGATAATTGTAACGCAGATTTTTATATAATTTTTCCCTGTCTATACGGAAATCCCTGAATAGGTTATTTATAAAGAGGATGATTAATAGGATAAAAGCGGAGAATTCACCGATAGTTATACCCAAAGCTATAGCGGCTGAACGGTAATGGATTGCATAATTGCGGAGCAGGGTGAGGAAGAGCAGGGTAACAAAAAACCGGCTAAGCTGCTCTGTGGTCTGAGCCAGGGCTGTCGGCATCATATTATGCATGCCCTGAAAGAAAGCATTAAAACAGGAAGAGAGGGAGCCGAACAGGAGGGCCGGTAAGATGGCCAGGATGGGCAGGATTGTCCTGCTGTCTTTGTAAATTACAGTGCTGATAAATTCTGCCCCTGGAAGGATGATGGCAATCATCAGACTGCTCATACAGAGGACGAAGACAAGGGAAAGCTTCAGGAGATTGTAGCTGCCCTGGAGATCATTTCTGGCCATCCTTTCGGGTAATAATTTGGACATGGCAGCTGGAAAACCGGATGTACTGAATAATAAGAGGGTGAAGAAAAGAGGAAAGACTCTCTGGAACAGGCCTAAACCCTCATCACCGGCCATCCTGACAATGATAATCCTTAAGATAAAGCCAATGACCCGGTTGAATAGTCCGGCAATCATCAGAATCAAGGCACCCTGCAAAAAAGTCTGTTTTCTCATCTTGACCTTCCTTTATATATAGTCTAAATATTAAGAGACAATCTATGATGGTTCTGGAAAAGGGGTACGCCAGATAGACTGGCTATTATATATGTATTTAATATGGCGGATAAATAGACATATAGAAATCAGTGTAAATATGTAAAAAAATTCTACCCATTTTCCGGGTAGAATTTTAATAGTTTATTTTTTAATTAGCATTGAACCAGGAGTTTACCGGTTTGCCATTTTCATATTCAATCCAGACGGCTTTACTCTCTTCATCCAGTGGAATTATGATGACAGTGCCTTCCTCAAACCTGGTGTTCTGGTCCCTCAGGTAATTGGCCCTGAGAAGTGATTTGATGGAAATGCTGTTTTCAAAGGCTATATCAAAGATATATTCGCCACCCTTTTTGACTGTATAAATTTTATGCTGCTTGAATAAGGCAGGGTTAACTGGCATTAATAATTTCTGGCCGGTGTAAATTTCTTCGTTTTTCTTCAGGCCATTGATGGCCCTTATTCCCTCTTCCGGGATTCCGTAAAATTCAGCAATGCTGGAGAGGGTATCATTACGCAGAACCCGGTAATAGCTATTTACCTGGCCGCCTACCCTTCTCAGGTAGCTAAATTTAGTGGAATCCTTCAGTGGGATTACCAGTACCTCTCCTTCTTTGATATCGTTTACATTCTTAAGATTATTGAAGTTAATCAAGGCAGATGTTTTGATACCGAAGTTTTGAGCTATCTGCCAGATACGGTCTCCCTTTTGTACCCTGTAGAAGGTGTAGGGGAGATAATCCTGGTTTTGGCTGTTGTTATTTTGATCATTATTTTCCGGTTTTTCTCCAACTGGTTCAGTCTCCTTCAGGGGAACGATCAGTTTTCTGCCTACATAAAGGTCATAGGCATTCCTGATATTGTTCAGTTCAACCAGCTTCTGGACTGTAGTGCCATATTTCTGGGCTATATTCCAGAGAATATCACCCGGTTTTACAGTATAATAAAAGTAGGTTCCTTCTACTGGTTTATTCTCCTTTTCCTCAACAGGGATCAGGATGGTCTGTCCAATATAGATATAATAGGGTGCTTTCATATTGTTTAATTTAATGATATCCTGAATTTCTACATTGTGATCCCTGGCAATTTTCCAGAGCAGGTCACCGGTTTTAACAGTATACCTAATATAATTTTTATTGTTGGGATTATTTCCAGAATTATTTCCACTGTTCTGACCCAGATATAGTTTTTGACCAATATAAAGGTTGTTGGGGTCACTTAAGTTATTTAGACGGGTGAGTTCTTCTATAGTGATACCTGTCTTCCGGGAGATAGCCCAGAGACTGTCGCCAGTTTTTACAGTATAATATTCTGCCGCCAGAATAAGTGAAGTGGCGCAAACCATGAAAAGCAGCATTGATAGTATTAGTCTTTTTTTCATGACTCTTCTCCTTTCGTTTTAATTATTACTTTTGCAGTATAACATATGTAATCTGTATATATCAATTGTAATATTTTCCAGTAGGAAAAAAGTATTATAATTTTGATAAAAGGCAGGATTTGTTTAAAAATTAGCGAATATATCTACAATAGTGAAAATACGGGAGGGTAAAAAATGGCGCAAACCATTAGGGTGGAAATAGATAAATTGAGACCAGGAATGCGTGTAGCGAAGATGGTGGAAAACCAGCTTGGAGCAGTATTGCTAACTCCCGGCATGATACTGGATGAAAATATAATAATGAAGCTGCAGAGGATGGGGATTCCCGAGGTAGTCATCTATAATGAGACGGATAAAGAGGTAGAAGAGAATAAGCAGAAGTTTACTGAACAATATATTGATAGTATAGGCAATTTTAAAGAAGTGATGTTTGATGCAAAAAGGCAGAATAATATAAATTTTGCCAGCCTGAAAAAGATTGCTGATAATTCCCTGCAGATGGATACTAACAGGGATATAGTATCCATGTTAAGCATGGTCAGGAGTGTTGATGAATATACTTATTCCCATTCGGTGAATGTAGGGATTCTGGCTATGATGTTTGGCCGCTGGGCTGGCCTGCAGGAAAAGGAAATAAAGCAATTACTTTATGCAGGCATGCTGCATGATATTGGTAAGGCAAAGATACCTGATGAAATTTTAAATAAAAGGGGCCCCTTGACCGAGCAGGAATATAATATCATGAAAACCCATACTGTTCATGGTTATCAGTTGACAAAAACCTGTACCCTTTTGTCTGAGAATATACGCCAGGCAGTATTATTACACCATGAGCGGAATGATGGCAGTGGTTATCCTTTTGGCCATAAGAAAGATAAAATACCCTTTATGGCCAGGGTGCTGGCTATAGTGGATACCTATGATGCCATGACTTCTGACCGGGTTTACAGGGATCAGCGTCCACCGTTTGAGGTTTTTGCCCTTTTTGAAGAGGACCTGCCAAGCTATGATCTCTTACTGACCAATGTGTTTATGAACCGCATGGCCCAGTTTTATCTGGGTGAGATGGTAGAACTGGACAATGGCCAGATGGGAGAGATAGTTTTTTTAAACCCCAATCAGATTTCCAGGCCAATCGTAAAAGTAGGGGATAAGTATATTGATCTTGCTGATAGCGAGTTGAATATTAAAAAAGTAGAGATAAAAAGGCCGGCCTATTTAAACAATATTGAGGAGGCAGGACAGGAGGAAAACATATCCAGTTAACCCGAATAAGCAAGTTAATCAGGCCAAAAGTTTTTTCCTTGATTTTATTTTTCTAATGATAAATTCCATATTAAGGGAATTGATGATTACACCATCATTTAAAAAAGTGGCCGCCATGGTATTAAAACCAAGGAGAAAGGGAATATTGACACAATTATTATTGTATTTCTCCTTAATAATTATCAGGCCTACTTTTTTTTCTTTTCTGGCCCATTTTCTACTCTCTTTTTTATTCAACGGTTTGATTTCTATGTCGTGGATGGTAGTCTCAAATGAACTTATCCTGATCCCATCCTGTTTTGTTGTTATTTTCACCTTCTGGCCCTGGTAGTCTTCATATAATTTATTGAAGATTTCTTCAAAGGTTGAAAGTTGAAGCATTTTAAACACCTTCCTCTTAGATTAGTTAACTGACTGATGTTATTATTAGCCTGTTTCCTGAATTTTATACCCTGGCTGGCAGGAAATATTGGTGGAAAGGGGATATTTTAAATAAAAAACCACCGTAGCGGTGGTTTAATTTTTTTTAAAATAAACCTGGTATATCTGGAATATTTATATCTCCTACTATCTCTTTCTTTTTACTGACCTCCAGTTCCCTGGCTTTTTTCAGGGTGTTGTTGGTCGCTTCTACTACGGCCTGAATCAGGTTATCTTTTTTTATACTACTGATCTGGCCAGGGTTAAAGCGATAGTCTTTGATTACTCCCTTGCCATCGGAAATGGCTGTAATGATTCCCTGGCTATCACTTCCCTCCACTGTTATTTGTTCAAGTTCCTTCTCCAGAGCAGCCATACCTTTTTTAATATTATTGATCTTTGTAATGATATCATTCATATCCATACTTTTATAACCTCCTTTTTTATAAATATATGCTCCTGTTTTTCGCTTAATGAAAATACATAATTAAAAAAGGTTTAAATATATTTAAAATAAAAAAGGAAAAATATACCCTGCACAGAATTATTTAAGTATTTAATAAATTTTTGATAAAAATTAGTTAAAAATGCTTCTAAATTATATAGAAAATTATTGACAGAAATTTTAAGGTCTGTTATTATATTAGTGCACTAGGTAAATAGTGCACAAAGGTATTTAAAATAAGATTATAACGAAGAGAGGGGAGCATTATGAAAAAAAAGAAAAAAATTATCATTATTTCCGTCATTATTATTGTCCTGGCAGTGCTTTTATTGGGACGGTGTGGTAATTCAGCAAACCAGAACCAGGTAGTTATGGTTAATGTGAAAACTGAAGAGGCGGTAAAAGAAACACTGGTAACCAAAGCCCTTGCTGACGGCAGTGTTAAAGCACGGGAGGAACAGGATATTAAGGTTCCCTTGACCGGGACAGTAAAAGAAGTATTTGTTAAAAGCGGAGATTTTGTGAAAGAAGGGACACCTTTATACAGCATAGAGGATAGGAATATAAGGTATTCTCTGGAGACCGTTCTGACTGGCTATGAGGAGGCAAAGGTAAATTATGAGAATCTTCTCGATACATACAGGAATCAGGATAGGATTTCCCGGTTAAGGCTGGAAGAAGCCAGAAAAAACCTGGAGATAGCTCTTCTGTCATATCAGCAGGATTTGTCCTCTCTGGAAGCAGAGGAACTTAGATTGGTTCAGGAACTGGAAGAAATGGCTACTGCCTTGAAAAAAGCAGAAGAGGAGTTAAATGATAATAAGTACCTATATGAGAAAAATGCCATAGCTAAAAATACACTGGAGGCATCCAGGGAGAGATTTGAGGAACTGGAGCGGAATTATAAGCGGCTGGAGAATAATTTGAATATCTTCTTAGAGCAAAGGAAGCCCAATACACTGGAACTGGCCAGCCTGAAGATAGATAATGCCAGAAATAATCTGGAATACCTGGAGGCCACTCTGGAAAAAGAAAAGATAACAGAAAAAGACCTGGAAGTTGCTAAATTAAAGTTAGCCAATATGGAAACTGAGATAGAAAAACTGCAAAAAGACCTGGAGATGGCCGTTGTTAAGGCGCCCATGACCGGGACAATTATGAATCTGGGGATTAAAAAAGGGGACAGGATAGTTGAAGGAGAGACAATAGGTAGTATTGCTAATCTGGATTCCTATATAGTTGAAGTAATGGTTGATGAAATAGATGTTAATGCAGTCGCTGTCGGACAGGATGTAATAATTACCAGTGATGCTTTCAGTGCTGAGCTGGAAGGGGTAGTTACTTTTATTGCCCCCGGTGGTACCAATGTCGGTAATATCAATAAGTACAGGACGGAAATTGATATAATAGATGCGAAAGGTTTATTGCGGCCCGGTATGTTTGTAAATGTGGAGATAATTACTAACAGGCTGGAAGACGTCATTGCCGTACCGTCTCTGGCTATCCTGGGTGATGATGAGAAATTTGTTTTTGTGGTTGAAGAGGGTATGGCCAGGAAACGCCCTGTAGAGGTCGGTATGCGGTCTTTGAGTAAGGTGGAGATCCGCGGTGTGGAAGCGGGAGAAAAGGTTATTATCGGCCCTTATAGTACTTTAATTACTCTGGATGACGGAAAGCCTGTATTTGAGATGGGAGAATAAGGGGTGTATATAGGTGATGATACAAGCCGAAAAGATAACAAAAATATATGGTAAGGGAGAGATAGCCGTCCGGGCTCTCAATGAGGTCTCCTTTTCAGTAAAGGAAGGGGAGTTCGTGGCCATAATGGGCCCTTCCGGCTCCGGTAAATCTACATTGATGAATATTTTGGGTTGCCTTGATACTCCCACTTCCGGAAAATATATATTGAATGGTACAGATGTCAGTAACATGAATGACAAGGAACTGGCCAGGATCCGGAACAGGAAGATTGGCTTTATCTTTCAGACCTTCAATTTACTGCCCAGGTTGACTGCTCTGAAGAATGTGGAACAGCCCATGATTTACCGGGGTGTACGGAAAAAACAAAGAGAGGAGATAGCAAAAAGGGTCCTGACAGAAGTAGGCCTGGGGGACAGGTTACATCACCGGCCCAATGAATTATCCGGGGGCCAGCGGCAGCGGGTGGCCATTGCCAGGGCACTGGTCAATGAGCCGGATATAATACTGGCCGATGAACCTACGGGAAACCTGGACTCCAAATCGGAAGAGGATATATTAAATATATTGAGGGATTTAAACCAGAGGGGTATTACAATAGTAATGGTTACCCATGATTATGATGTAGCCCGTGTTGCCCACCGGATAGTGCACTTCAGGGATGGCGAGATAGTACGGGAAGAGAATCTGCTGCCGGATGACGGAGGTGGCAGCCTTGAAATGGATTGAGTATATCCGCCTGGCCTTTGCAGAAATATTCTACAATAAAATGAGGACCTTTCTGACCTTATTGGGTATAATTATCGGGATAGCAGCAGTAATGATTATAATCTTTGTCGTTCATGGCGCTGAAATATATATCATGAGTGAATTGGAATCTGTCTTACCACTGGATTTGATAGAGGTAAGCGGGCGCTGGGATTATGACAGGCAGCGTATGATGGCCAATGTGACTATGGAGGATATAAATTATATTAAGAATAAACTGGGTAAAGATATCCGTTCTATCACAGCTATCTATCAAACGGATCTGGAACTCAATTACCAGGGCAGGGTCTATGATGCTGATATTATTGCCACCCTGCCGTCCTTTCAGGATTTCTATAAGATGTCTTTCAGTGAGGGACATTTTTTCACAGATATAGATCTGGAGACCCGGAATCAGGTAGTGGTTCTGGGTTATGAGATAGCCCGGGAACTATTTCCTGAGGGGGATGCCCTGGGGAAGAAAATTGATATTTACGGCCCATATACGGTAATAGGTGTATTATCAGAGTCATATAAATCTCCTTTGGTTACTGGTGGTACAAATGATAACTGGGCTTTCATACCCCTGACTAACTTTGAAAGGTATTTCGGTATCAAAGACAGGTTTGCTGTTTTGATCCGGGCAGCAGACAGGGGTAATATAGGCAGGACCCAGGCTAAAATTCTGGAGGCACTGGATGAGAAGTATGGTTTAGTTGAAGGGGAGTCAAAATTCCAGGCTTTTAATCTAAGTGAAGGTATAGAGGGGATCAGTATCATAAAAATTGTCCTGATGGTTTTATTGAGTGGCGTGGCCAGTATTACCTTGCTGGTTGCGGGAATCGGTGTAATGAATATTATGCTGGTAATCATCACTGAGCGGACAAAGGAGATAGGTTTACGTAAGGCCCTGGGGGCCAGTAGAGGGGATATTTTGATACAGTTTATTATAGAAAGTATTTTCCTCTGCCTCCTGGGCGGGGTTCTGGGGATAGTCCTGGGTTACCTGGGTAGCAATCTGGCCCTGAATTATGCCCGCGAATTTATAAATTTAGAGGTAGCTGTTCCTTTCTGGTCAGTTATCCTCTCCCTGGCATTCACCTGTGGAGTAGGCCTGTTTTTTGGTATATATCCTGCAGCGAAAGCCGCTAAACTGGATCCCATTGTAGCCCTTCAGTATGAATAAGAAGGAGAGAGGTAGATGAGATGGCTTGAGAGAATAAAAATATCCCTGACAGGGGTATGGAGTAATAAATTCCGTTCTTTTCTTACCCTGCTGGGTATAATAATCGGTGTCAGTTCAGTTATCATAATGGTTTCCCTGGGCAGCGGTACCCAGAAGGTGGTCGGGGGCCAGTTTGAGGAGCTTTTTTCCAGACAGGTTTATTTAACGAGCAACCTGCAGCTTCCCTACAGGCAGAGGGGGGAATTATCCCTGGAAGATGTGGATTATTTGAGAGAGTCCATGATAGGTGTAGTGGATGTGATTCCCTTTTTCCGTACCTGGCGGGATATAAACCACGGAGACAGGGAATATGTCACAGGAGTGGCAGGTGTTACGGAAAAGGCTCTGGAAGTCACTAATCTGAAACTGGAATATGGCCGGATGATCACTGAAGAGGATATAAGAAGCCGTGAACTGGTTGCGGTAGTAGGGCAGCGGACCCTTGAACAACTAATAGGCAGCACTGATTATAGCTCTTTTATTGGCAAAGAGGTCAAGATAGAAAACCATAAGTTCCTGATAATTGGAGTCCTGGGAGTGTCTGCTTCTACAGTGTCACTGTCAAATGACGTAGTCCTGATTCCCTTCACGACCTTCCGTGACATATGGAGGTGGGAGGGGCAGAATCCAGAATTCTTTTTGATTACTTATGATTCCATGACCAGTGAACAGGATATAATAAAACAGGCAGAGTACCTGCTGAATAGTAAATATGGTACTGTCAGGGGTAAATCCAGGTTCCTGATGTCCGGTGTTGAGAGCGAGATAAATTTAATCAATAATATCATAAATATCATGACAATGGTCCTGGGCAGTATTGCGGCTATTTCACTCCTGGTCGGCGGTATCGGGGTCATGAATATAATGTTGGTTACTGTCAAGGAACGGACCAGGGAAATAGGCCTGAGAAAGGCCATTGGTGCCAGCAGCCTGGATATACAGAGCCAGTTTTTACTGGAATCAATTATCCTCGCCGGTGGGGGAGGATTAATAGGCATACTAGTGGGAGTAAGTATATCTTCTTTGATTAGCCTGATCCTGTCCATGAGTTTTGAGTGGTGGCAGGGGGGAACTCCTTTCTGGGTGGTATTTCTGTCTTTTGCAGTGACGACAGCGATTGGAATTATTTTCGGTTTTTATCCTGCCTATAAGGCCTCTAAGCTGGATCCTATAGAGGCCCTGAGGTATGAGTAATAATATGAAAGCTATCAGGCATAAATATTTTCTGAAAATCAAAAAAAGGGGGATTACTGTGGGGGAGAAGGGTATGAAGAGGACTTTTTTGCTTTTTTCAGTTTCGTTTATCCTGTTAATATTCAGCGTCTTTGCAGTTGCCAGTGAGAATGCTGTCGGCCTGGATGAGATTGTTGCCCTGGCTCTGGAGAAAAATATAGATTTAAAACTGGCGGAACTCAGCCTGGAAGAGGCGAAAGTTGAATATAGAAAGGCCCAATTAAATAATTTATTGACAAACAGCAGATTAGTGGAATTACAGAGTGAGTTATACCTGGTCCAGGCAGAGGAAAATTATAAAAATACAAAAAATGCGGTAATACTGGATATCATAAATAACTACCTGAGGTTGATCAGTTTAAAACAGCAGATAGAGACAGCAGAAAAGGAAGTTGAGCTGGAGGGGAACAGGGTTGAAGAGGTGGAGGCCCAGGTCAAGCTGGGTTACAAGAGCAGCCTGGAATTGTTTACACAGGAAAGTTCTTACCAGGCAGCGGTTAATGCCCTGGAGAAACTGAAGGGGGATCTGGAACAGAGCAATAGGGAAATCAGGTATAAGCTGGCCCTGGATGCAGGGACAGAGATAGTATTGATTGAGCCGGTTAAACCTGAGATCTGGACCGTGTCTGAAGAGGATATATCTCTGGCAGCCAGTAGCAATACAGTACTGGATATAAGGGAGCAACAGGTAGAAGTAGCCAGGGGTGAACTGGAGAGAGCCAGGATTGCCGGACTTGCAGAATTGGAGATAAGGAAAAAGGAACTGGCCCTGGCTAAGGCGGAATTGGAACTGGAGAAGGAGAGACAAAACCAGGAGATGAAGTTCAATAATGCCTATCATCAGTATAATCAGGCGGTTAAAAACATGAATATGGCTGAAAATTCCCTGCTACAGGCTGAGGAACATTATAAAATCATAAAAGAACAGAATGAGGCTGGCTTCGTAAGTAATAATGATTTACTTGCTTCAGAATTGAGCCTGTACAAGGCCAGGGATATGTTTACTGGTGCTATAGCTGACTATTATACAGCCCTTATACAGTTACAGCAGTTATTGGGTATGGAGCTGGAGGTGGATCTTAGATAATGAAGAGGAAGAGTCTTTTATTCATATTTATGGTTTTCCTGCTTTCTGTTACAGTAATTAGCGGTGAGATTTCCCTTGAAGAGGCTGTCAGGACCGGATTGGAGAATAATCATGAGCTGGTGCAGAAGTATCAGGAACTAGTAAATTTAGAGCGGGAGCGGGCCAGCCTGGAGGCAGGAATAGATTGGACCTGGAAGCTGGGCGGTGATTATGGGTATGCTTCTGAAAGAATTGATACCTATGGCCCCATAGAGAGCGGAGATAATCTGGTTTTTACCCTGGAGGGTGGGAAAATTACCCTGAAGGGCCTAGGTATTAACACCCGTTTTTCCCTGGCTGATTATGAACCTTTTAGTTTCAAAAACCTTGATGAAAACTACAAGTTTAGATTAGATATTTCCAGGAGGTTATTCCCTTTAACACCTACCACTGCCGAGAGAAACCTGCTCCAGATAGAGAACCGGATTAGCATTGCCGAACAGGAGATGAAAGAGGCAAGGATAAGGAAAGAGATAGAGTGGGTTTCAGCCTATCTCAATCTTCTGCGCTTACAGGAAAGGATACAGGACGCCCAGACCAGATACCGCCTGGCCCTGGAGAACCTGGCCAGTGTTGAGCTGCAGGCAGAAATGGGAGAGGCAGGGAAGGAGCAGCTCCTGGCAGCACAGCTGGCTGTTAAAGAAACAGAATTGCAGGAAAAGCAGCTGCTAAATACTTTCCTGCAGGCCAGGGATTCCTTCATCCTGGATACAGGAATCGATGGTGAACTCCTCCTGACTAAAGACAGTGATTACCTGCGGGGTTTTCTGGAAAGGGCGGATGCCATAGATATAGAATTAGGGACAGAAGAGATAGAGAGACTGTTAAGGGATAATAACCTGCAGTTGCGGCAGCTCAAGTTCAGCAGGGAATATGCAGAAGAGGAACTGAAATGGCAGGAGGATGAAGGAAAGATAAAGGTGGACACCTTTGGCAACTATAACTATGATGCCGGTTTGCCCGAAGAATACAGGAGTTACTGGGAGCTGGGTGTAGGGGTAAGCTATGAATTCTATGATAGCGGAGAGCAGAAATTGGCTGTGGAAGGCATTGAAGCCAGGATAGAGAATCTGGAGAGGGAATATGCCCATACTCTGGAGAGATTGAAACAGGAACTTGCGGCCATGTATGCCCAGTACCGGGTGGACCAGATGGCCCTGGAAATCAGGGCCCTTGGCCTGGAAAGGACAAGGCTCCAGGCAGCCCTTTATAAAGAACAGTATGATAACGGCCTGATCAGTGATAACCAATATGAAGAATTGGTATTAGCACTCAGGCAGGCCGAACTTGATTATAAAGAAGCCCTGGATAAAGTCAGATTTGACAAACTGCGTATCGCTTTATTTCTCGGGATATAATAAAGAATGCACAGGGAGAAATAGCACAGAGAACTTCTGTGCTATTTTCATGTCGAAAAATGTGGGAAAAAACGAGAACTACACCAAAGTATAGTAGAAATACAAGTTAAAATATGGTACTATTAATTCAATATAGGAATTTTCTGCTTTTTTGATTGGTGCTATATATATAATCTATAAATTTGTTACAACTGCAGTTCAATTATATAAGTAAAAAAAAGAGATAAAGAGGTGGTTTTTTTATGAAGAAAAAATTTTTTTTATCAATTCTATTTCTAATTTTGATTTCGATCAGTATATGTGCAGCTAATGAGAGAATTGGTATAGGGTTTTCATTTGATTTGCGTTACCTGAGTAAGCCACATTTTATTTTAAGTCTGGAAGGGGATTTAGGCGATAGTTTTAATTATCGAGTTTCTAAAGATTTTGTAGGTGAAAAAGATATTAAATTAATGGTTGGAAAATATCTTGTTAATGAATCTGGCGACTTCCAATGTTCCTTTGCTCTTGGCATAAAGTATATAGAACAGGATGATTATAAATGGCTTTATAGAATAGAGATGACTTCTCAGGAGGCTTTTGAAGAAAAGTTGTTTTCTTTCTCTTCTGAAAATTATATATCAAGGTTTCTAATAGAAAACTATTATCCTGATCGTGATGGAACAATACAATTACATAAAATGTATTGGCCTAAGGATGAAAACTATTATATAAATTATATATTTTTTGATTGGTGAAAAATCCCGGATTTTTAATAGCAAAAAAGTATAGCGGTGTAAATTAAAAGGTTAACATGATACTGTTCAAGTTACACAATAGCATTTTAGCATAAAGAGAACCGTTCCCCTGTGTCGTTATCCCTCTTGTGTCGTACCCTTGTGTTATCTACCTGTAATACGATATAATAGGGCCAATGCGAGGGGTTGTTTTACTATAGCACAGGAGAACCGTCCCCCTGTGTCATTGTGTTATGAGGAGGATTAATTGTGGAGATACCCGTTATTTTTGAAGATAATCATTTGCTGGCAGTAATAAAACCACCCAATATCCTGTCCCAGGGAGATAATAGCGGGGATAAGGATATGCTTTCTATATTAAAGGAAAAAATAAAAACCCGGGATAATAAACCGGGCAATGTTTATTTAGGTCTGCTCCACCGCCTGGACAGGCCTGTCGGGGGAGTCATGGTTTTTGCCAAAACATCCAAATCTGCCTCCCGGCTTTCCGCCCAGATCAGGGAGAGGGAATTTAAAAAGGGCTACCTGGCTGTAGTCCATGGTGTCCCGGAGAAAAAGAAAGATATATTGGAAAACTATCTCCTGAAGAACAGGAAGACAAATACAGTATCTGTTGTCGATAAAGGTACAGAAGGGGCCCAAAAGGCTGTGCTGGATTATGAGGTGTTAGACTACTCTGATGGCTATAGCCTCCTTAAAGTTAACCTCCACACCGGAAGGCCTCACCAGATCCGGGTGCAACTGGCCGCCATAGGGTATCCCTTATATGGAGACCAGCGTTATGGTTATAGGGTGAATAAAAAAGGCCAGCAGATTGCCCTCTGGTCCCATACCATTACCTGTAAGCATCCCATATTTAATGCTGAGCTTTCCTTTATCAGTTATCCTGCAAAAAGGGGAATCTGGAGCAAATTTGAGCTGGAGCAGGCAGGACAGGGTTGTACAATATTCCATGAGGACTGGACTCCGGAGCAGAGGAATGCCCTGTCAGAGAAGCTGATAATTATAAAGAAACAGAAAACATCTACGTGAAAAAGCAGATTTTTAGTCTGCTTTTTTTAATTGACAGAATGGAAAAAAAGTGCTATTATGATTAATGGAAATGAAAGTCATTTTCATTTAAAACAAATTGAATAAAGAACCGGTTCTTTTTTTATTTTTAGGGTTTATTGAGAATCATTATCAATTGTGAAAAATTGCTCGAGAAAATGAGGGATGTACAGTGAATCGTGCAATTGCTAAAACGGTACGAAAATTTGAAGTTCTTGCTTCTAAAATCCTGCCCCTGTCCCGTATTTATATGTATCCATATCAACATATCGTACAGAGGGAAATAGAACTGGCAGACGTAGAGCCTGGAGCACAGGTATTGCAGATAGGTGCAGGTTCTGTACCATATACTGCCCTGTACCTGGCCGGGATGGGAGATTTTTATGTCACAGCCCTGGATATAGATCCTGTCGCTGTAAAATGTGCTGAAGGGTGGGTACAGAGGATGGGGTATTCTGACAGGGTAAGAGTAATGTACACTGGCGGTAATGATTATTCACTGGAAGATATCGCAGCGGCCTTTATTGCCCTGCAGGTGGAACCGAAGGAAGAGGTTATGGATTATTTGATGGACCAGGGCCAGCAGGGGTTGAAGATAATCGTCAGGGAACCCAGCGAGCGCTATGCCTCCCAGTATGATCCCATACCAGATAAATGGGTGCCGGTTTCCCGGATATACCAGGGCATGTCTACCTTCACTTATTCCAATCTATATATAAAAGCCTGAGCTATTCCAGGAAGGTTGTGCAAAGAACTAACTAAAGCTGGCCGGGGAGATGAAGAGAATGAAAAGAGATAGGAAAACACTCCTGTCATTATTCCTGATACTCATATGTGTTATCCTGTTTTTTTATAAGTTCAATATAAGGGAAATCATAGCTGTGATTAATTTAATGCCTGTACATGTCATCCTGTCAGTACTTTTGTTACATATAATCACATTAGTACTGGGGGCTTTTAAATGGTATTTGATGCTGGCAGGTATTGGTCAGCGTAATAAAATGGGTCTTATATTTAATATTCATATATCAACAATGTATTTTGATAATATTACACCCGGTGCAAAGATGGGAGGAGAGGGGGTCCGCCTATATTTGACGCGGAGATTACTGGATATAGATTATGCCAGTGTAACCGGGCTTATTGGCCTGGATAAAGTTACAACCATGGTCCCTTTCATACTCATGTGCATAATGGCCTTAGTCGGGCAGTGGAGCTATTTTTATAAAAGTTCTCTGGGTAGATGGATTTTCATTGTCCTGCTTTTTTTAACATTTATCATACTTATAGCTATTGTGGCCATGCTGAATTTGGGGCGGAAGGGAAATAACATTAATAACAGTAAACCGTCAAGGGTAAAATCATTTCTGGCCAATGCGGGCCATGTATTCCGGATGCTTTTTACCAGTAAACGGGAGGCCTTTCTCTTATTCCTTCTTTCGGCCATTATCTGGTCCAGTTATCTTTTAAAGATGTATATACTGGCCCTGGCTATAGGTGTCAATATCCCCTTTCACACCTTATCATCAGCCAGTATACTGGCCTATCTGGCTGGTATGTTACCCTTGACTCCTGGAGGATTGGGTTTTTTTGATGGTACCATCGGTGGCATTTTACTCCTATTTAATGTCGATGAACTGGCCATAGGTACCCTGGTTTTATTGTATCGCCTTACTACATATTTCTTTACATTGTTGCTTGGCGGAATTTCCTCAATAATTCTTTTTAATAAAGTGAATGAGAAAAAAATTATCGATAAAGGAGGATATAAATGTTGAATAAATGCCTGGATCCACACTGCAAACAAATTAAAAATGAACAAAAACCTCTGGCCTTTTTAAGCCCCGGACAGAGAGGTAAATTGGTTCAAATAGATGGTGGCCAGAAGATGAGAAAGCGTCTGGAGGCATTGGGAATCAGGCCCGGGAAAGAGGTATGTATGAAGAGTGCATTTTTTACCAGGGGACCTGTCGTGGTGAGCCTGGACGGACGCCTGATTGCAATAGGCCGGGGGCAGGCCCAGAAAATATATGTGGAAAAGGTAAGGGAAGATTAGATGGTCGGTATCATATATGATTATTTTTTCAAAATAGTTATCCTTCTGGAAGATTTGTGCTGCAGGTATATTGGTTTTGGGAAACTGTATCACCGTCTATTTTATCAGGGGATGATAGAGAGAGAAGTTGAATTGGCAGGCCTGAAACCTGGAGAACGGGTATTGCACATAGGAGGGGGTTGTTTCCCCTTTACAGCTATATATCTTGCGTTGAAGGGGTACAAAGTACAGGTAATAGATATGGAGGCAAAGGCGGTAGAAAAGGCAAAAGCAGTAATAGAGAAATGGGGCCTGAAGGATTATATTGAGGTCCTTGAAGCCAACGGCCTGGATGTATCCGGTGAGGGTTTTGATGTAGTATGGATTTCCCTCCATGTACATCCAAAAGAAGAGATCATTAAAAAACTCCTGTCTACTTTACCCTCATCAGGGAGGATAATCTACCGGAACCCCAGAGGGGTTTTACGCCGCTTTTATCCGGTGGTGAAACCGGAACAGATTTTGAAAAAAGGGGATTATCACCTGGCTGATCAAATTATACAGAAAGAGTCTATAGTAATTTATAATCAGGGTGGAGTGGTAGCATGAAAGTATTGTTGATGGGCAACCCCAATGTTGGTAAAAGTGTCTTATTTTCTGAACTGACCGGAATAACAGCCATGTCGGCCAATTATCCCGGGACTACAGTGAGCTACAGCCAGGGGCTTTTTGAAATAGACGGCCTGAAGATTTCCCTGGTGGATGTACCGGGAACCTATGCACTGGATATGGGGACAGAGGCTGAGGTGATTGCCAATGAATTCCTGGATAAAGGGGCTGATGCAATTGTAATCGTCCTGGATGCCACCAACCTGGAGAGGAACCTATATCTGGCCTTACAGGTACTGGATAGGGGTTTCCCCACTGTAGTGGCCCTGAACCTGATGGATGTAGCGAGGAACAGAGGTATTAAAATCGATATCAAGACTTTAGGGGAAAAGCTGGGTGTCCCTGTTGTAGCGACTACAGCCGTAAAGGGCCAGGGAATAGAGGACCTGAAGAAAACCCTGCTGACTGTCCTGGAACAGAAACGTGTTCCAGGTATAAGATGGGGGAAACAGGATTACTGGAAGGCTGCAGAGAGAATTGCCAGAAAGACGCAGAGTTTTGAACAGGGTAAGAGGACCCTTGGGGATAGACTGGATGAAAAGATACTGCAACCTTTATCAGGTAGCCTTATTGCCATAGCAGTGACCCTTTTATCTTTTGCCGGTATAGTGGGTGTGGGGATGGGGGTCAGGAATTTTATACTGCGACCCATCTTTGATAATTTTATAGAACCTGTTATTAGGACTATAGTCATCAGTATAGTTCCTGCCGGGGTTTTCCAGAATATCCTTATAGGGGATTATGGGTTTTTGATAAAGACCATTGAATGGCCCTTGACCCTGATGTTTCCCTACGTGGTCTCCTTTTATATAGTCCTGGCCTTTCTTGAAGACAGCGGTTATATGCCCCGCCTGGCAGCCCTTTTAGATTCAGTCTTCAAAAAGATTGGCTTACAGGGAACGGCAATGATCCCATTCATACTGGGTTACGGTTGTGCCATACCTGCTATACTGGCTACCCGTTCTTTAAATGACAGGCGGGAGCGTAAGATGGTGTCTACCCTTATTGCCCTTGGGGTACCCTGTATTTCCCAGACCGGTGCTTTTATATCTTTATTGGGAGCCAGGTCATTTTTATTGGTAATTGCATTATATCTTATCTCATTAACAGCGGTATTCATAACAGGGCGGATTTTGCTGCGCCTAAATCCGGAACCGCCTGAACCGTTGGCCATGGAACTGCCACCACTGCTATGGCCAGAGATGAGAACGGTCAGCAGAAGGACCTGGCACCGCCTGAAGGGTACCATTACTGACGCTTTTATACCATTGACAATAGTAGTGGCCGTAACATCCATCCTGTATGAAACAGGTGGTTTACATTATATAGGGAATCTCCTCAGCCCGCTGGTAGTAAAATGGCTGGGTTTACCGGCGGAAGCCAGTGTCGGTCTGATTGCGGGAATTGTAAGACGGGAACTGGCGGTACTTCCGCTGCTGGAAATGAATCTGACCACTGCTCAATTATTTGTGGGGGCAGTAGTTGCCCTCTTTTACCTGCCCTGTGCAGCAGTCTTTGGTGTGCTGGCTACTGAATTCAGTGTCAAAGAAGCTGCAGGTGTAGGACTGATAACCATATTCCTGGCCTTCACCATAGGCGGCCTGTTTAATCACCTCTTCAAATTCATAGCCTTCATATTTTAACTAAACGACACAGGGGGACGGTTCTCCTGTGTCGTTTTCTTACGAAACTACCTGATCAGGTAGTGTAGCTACAGTCAATAATTGATGATTAAGAGATAATTTTTTCCAAAACTACCTGATTAGGTAGTGTACATTGATGGAATAATGTGGTATATTTTAGTTAAGGGAGGAAGAAGGTGGACCTGGACAAGTATTGAGGAAAAATATAAATGAGGTGAGGACTTATGATTGATGATTCTAAATCAGCACTCTTGCTTGTCGGCTGGTTGGCGTTCCTATTTGTTGCTATCTCGCTATTATTGAAATACATTTTTAATTTTTATGTCCCTTTAAAAAATATTTTATTAGGCCTGGTTCTGGCAATAATTTCTCTGGTGTTGGGTTATTCCGACATAAAGCTTATTTAAGTTAAATAATGGGGATTTAATTACAGATAACCTGTAAGATTTTCAAAATTTAATATTATTTTTTAATTAACTACCTTAAAAAGGTAGTTTTTTTTAATGTTTTGACGAATTATATTACTTTTATAGAATATGTTTAATTTTGACAAATATGGTTCTGGTCTGATAAAATAGGAATAAATACTGTGAAAGCTTAATGATAAAGGAGGGTAGCAGGATGGAAAGAGCGTGCTCAGAAGTACTGGCTCAGGAGATCAGAAAATCATGGGAAAGATGTGCTGTGAGGTCATTGTCCCGGAATTTAGATAAAGTGGTGATAATAGACAAAAAACAGCTGGATTTATTGATTGATAGATACGAATTTTTGATAGGGCTATTCAGAAATATCGTTAGAGATGTGATTGAGCTTCTTGAGAAAGAATTATTATTCTTTTTAGTGGATAAAGACGGATTTCTGCTGGATTATATAGATAATATTAAAGAAACGGAGACAGGCATCCCTCTGTGTAGTGGAATGTCCTTCCGGGAAGAGGATATGGGCACTAATGCTATCTCCCTGGCCATGCATCTGGGAAAAGGAGTCGCTTTTTCCCCTGTTGACCACTATTGCAGTATTTTTCACAACTGGTATTGTTATGCTGCTCCTATAATACATAATAAAGAGATTATCGCTTATTTAGATGTCTCAACTATTGATGAAAAAATGGAGAAGGAGTTAATAGTTATTGCTGACCTTATTATTAATTTAATTAATAAAGAATTGACTCATTATGAGGGAATTAATTTATCTGAGAAAAAACCCGAAATTTCTAAACTTTCCGATAAACAAATAGAAGTTTTGCGCCTTTTGTCTTCTGGCATGACAGAAGAAATGATTGGACAGAAGCTGGGTATATCTATAAATACGGTTAAATATCATAAGAAAAAAATATATGCTGTCCTGGGCACAAATAATTTGCCGTCTACTATAGTGAAGGCGATTAAAGTAGGATTAATTAATACTGCCTGAAATAATAATGAATCGCAGAACCAGGATAAAAGAAAGAGGACATTTCCGGTATTCCAATTCCATGCTGGAAATGTCCTCTTATTTTATTTGCTAGCTATTTTTAAGTGTTATTGGCTTTGTTATTTGAATAAATCTGGCAATATATTGTAAATATACTGGTTAACCCAATACCAGGTATGACCTGCACCTTCAGCTACCATGAAATAGAAGTTACCTTTATCCGGGTTTGATGAGTAGGTAAACATATCTACTTCTTTCATGGCTTCAATTTGATTGGCCATTGCTTCATAGGTGAAATCATCAGTTCCATTGGCGCAGAATAAATAGAAATCCTTTGCTGTGTATCCCTTTTCTTTAACAGCATTGGCAAGGTTTTCAGCTATTTCTACCGGGTTATCCTGGCCAATCAATGCGGCTCCGGCAGATAAAGGAACATAATATTTGAAGTACTCAAGAGAGTTAAGGAAGACATGCCAGGTAGTCATTGAACCTCTGGAGAATCCACCAACTGCCCTATGTTCCCTGGAGGCAATTAATCCTTCTCTGTCAGTTGATTCTGCATAGGTACTATACCTGCTTTCAACAAAAGGTATAACTTCTTCTATTAATTCTTTATAATATTCATGGGGCATTATTCCCGGGCCGGTAGCCGGGCCGTCACTATCTGCATAATATGTAGGTGTAACGATGATGAGTGGTTCTATATCTCCAAAGGCGATCATATTGTCTATAATCCTCTTCAATTCTTTATTGTCACCCGGGCCGCCAAGGACTGTATCTACATTCTCTGAGTTACCATGAATCATATATAATATATTATATTTTTTATCCGGATCATAATTAGGCGGCAGATAAATATTTAGAGGCTTGCTGTCTTTACCGGCTACTGCATTTACTGACCTGTAATAGACCCTCTCAATCCTGCCCTGTACTTCTGCTTCCATCCGGTATTTTTCCGGAACAGGCACAAACCATTTCTCATTGGCTGCTTCCTCAGTATATTCCAACTTATCGATAGCTTCCAATAAGTCTTTATATTGTTTGTCGATTTCCTTCTGGATGATGTCAGCATTTCTATACAGACTTAAATCTATCTTAAGGGTGTTTCTCAAAAGGTTAATCATATCATAGGGATTAAGTCCAGGCTCTGCACCTTCTTCCTTGCCTAGGAGGATGACTTCACCGAATAAGGCGGTATTATCCCAGGCCATTCCTGTACCATCAAATAGGTTCAGGGTACCGGCTCTGTCGTTTCCCACGGCATCATTAACCTGTAATTCAATA
>JANWJZ010000087.1 GCA_025451675.1 Halanaerobiales bacterium
ACAGTGGCTTTTGTCTCATAAATATAATTTGCTACCTCTTTAACCCGTTCCCGAATATAGTCCTTCAATCTGATTCCCCCCACATTGAAAACCGATACTACTTAATGTATATGCAGCCCCTGGGGGGAAATATACCACAGAAAAAAATCCGGTATTTTCATACCGGAGAACTTAATTAGCTGATAAATTACCTGTTGAAGTAGGATAAGGGGTCAATGGCTCCCTCGTTATTCCTTAAGGAAAAGTATAGAACGGGTTCAGTGGTCATCCCGCTATCCCCTACCCGGCCAATTTCCTGTCCTTTACTGACTCTGGCCCCGGGTGAAACGGTGGCCCTTTCCAGGTGGCCATACTCTGTTACCCAGCCATTATCATGTTCTATAACTACCATTATTCCTCTGTAGACATCCTCTTCTACCGACAAGACCCGTCCTGCTGCGGCAGCCATCACTATATCACCGGCATTTCCTGAAAAGGCTATCCCCTCTTGATAGCGCCAGTCCTCCAGTACCGGATTATAATACCAACCGGAGGTCTGGACTACTTCTCCGGAAACAGGTTTTATTAATTCCATTCCCCGTTCCTCTTCAATCCGGCTTACAGGCCTCAGGGATTCCGTAACTACCCCCACCACCTCTTCTTCTGCAGGGCTGTTTTCGGGCTCAGCTATATCCTCTTCATTAATATTGATAATTTCACCTAAAGCTGGATAGTTAAGGGTAAAATCCCCTGGAGTCGCCTGACTCCTATTTGTATAATCACCTTCTTCACCATAGTTAAACTGGATCAATGGGTTCTCCTGGTTGTAGCCATAGTTAATCAAATCTTCACCTTTTCCTTCCTGCTCATATCTGTAAAAAAAGAAACCACCGGCAGCCAGGAGTAGAAAGAGTAAGACTAAGGATACATTTCTCAGAACTCCCCTCCTGTTCCTTAACTGTTCTCCCAGCTCTCTCAATTGTAACTTAATTTTATTCCGGTCCAGTTTAAAATAAAAACGCTTTTTATCCATAAAAATATCCACCTCCTGCCTATATTTTTGCCAGAAGGTGGATATTATATACATTTTCTAATAGGATTTAATTGTCCTGATTTCTACTCCCTGGTAATAATGTTTTAAAATTTCCTGATAACTATAACCCTGTCCGGCCAGTCCATTGGCTCCGTCCTGGCTCATCCCTACCCCATGGCCTTTGCCATAACAGGTGAATATATAGTTGCCATCTTCCACTGTTATATGGAATTTTGTCGAAGGCAAAGATAGTTTTTCCCTTATCTCCCTGCCGGTATAAGACTTATCTCCCACTCTCATCTCCAGCACCCGGCCACTGGGGCTGACCCCCTCCACCTTTAATATAGCTTCTCCTTTATCTGCAATATTAAAGATTCTCCTTAACTCAGCAAAACTAAAGGAATGGCGGTTGAGGTAATTCCTTTCCTTTTCACGGTCATAAGGGCTCTCTACACTCCTCAGATAAGGTATATCCCAGCCCCAGACATACAGGGAATCCTCTGTTTTCCCGCCGGCATTGGCATGGTATACTGCATCAACCAGTTTGCCATCATAAAGCATTACCTGTCCCCTGGTGGATTCAACAGCCTTATTGATTCTATACCAGTAGTAAAAATAAAAGAGGGAACCCCATTTTTCCTTCATTCCGGCTTCCGTTAAAAAGGCCTGGCATTCAGTATAGTCTGTAGAAAGATCCGCCCCGGGATATTTCCTGCTGCCCGGGCCGCCATAACGGGGCAGTTGTTTCAGGGTATAGGTCCGGGCTACCACTGCCTGGGCCTTTAAAGCCTCCATGTGATATAAAGCGGGCATCTCTGCGGCCACTACCCCCCGCAAATATTCCTCTAACTCTATATTCATTATTTCTCCCCGCTGATGGTCATAAAGTTTCAGCAGCAGTACTTCCCTTTTCTGTTCTCCCCGCTGGAATAAAACCCCGGTCAGTAATGCAGGTAAAAGGATCAGGATTATAAAAACAAATAAAAAAAGGATGAGAACTTTACGCCACAAAATAAAACAACTCCCCCAATAATAATCATAATAAATATTATGACTATTACGGTAGGAGTATACCAGAAAGCAAATTAAACTTTATTTTACTTTCCTTATTTTGGCACCAATGGAAGACAATTTAGCGGCAATATCTTCATAGCCCCGCTCTATATGATAAATATCCCTGATCTCTGTATCCCCTCTGGCTACAAGCCCGGCCAGAATGAGGGCTGCACCGGCTCTTAAATCTGTAGCAGTAACCTCAGCACCGGTCAGCTTACTGGGCTTAATCAGGGCACTATGCCCATCAATCTTAATATTGGCACCCATCCTGTTCAATTCATCAACATGCATAAAACGGTTTTCCCAGACTGTCTCGATGACCAGACTGGTGCCATCAGCCTGGGTTAATAGTACCATCATCTGGGACTGCAAATCGGTAGGAAAGCCTGGATAGGGCAGGGTCTTTATATCAACAGCCTTTAAATGGCCATTACCTTTTACATAAACCCCATCAATCTCTTCTTTGATACATACACCCATTTCCTTCAATTTGGCTATCAGTGGCTTGACATGTTCTACCAGGACATTTTTTACAAAGACCTCTCCCTGAGTCACTGCTGCCGCCATCATATAGGTACCTGCCTCTATACGGTCAGGGATTATTCTATATTCTGCCCCCTGCAGGGAATCTACCCCTTCTATCTTGATAATATCTGTACCTACTCCTTTAATCCTGGCCCCCATAACAGTCAGGTAATTGGCCAGGTCAACAATCTCCGGTTCCCGGGCAGCATTTTCAATAATAGTGGTACCTTCAGCGAGGACAGCACTCAGCATAATATTGATGGTTGCCCCGACACTGGGATAGTCCAGATAAATCCTGTTTCCTGTAAGCTTTTCCGCCCTTACCTCCACGATGCCATGGTCTATCTTTACTTCAGCACCCAGGGCTTTAAAACCTTTCAGGTGCAAATCTATAGGCCGGTTACCTATATTACAACCACCTGGCAGACTGCTTCTGGCCCAGCCTTTTTTACCCAGCAAAACCCCTAATAGGTAATAGGAACCTCTGAGTTTCCTGGCCAGGTCATGGTCAGCCTCCGGTTTTTCTATGCCAGATGGATCAATAATAATTTGATTACCATTTTCTTCTACTTTACAACCCATTCGGCGGATAATTTCACAGAGATTTTGAACATCCCTGAGCACAGGTATATCAAGCAGCCTACTGGGACTATCAGCCATAAGGGCAGCAGCTATAATCGGTAGAGCTGAATTCTTCGCACCACTTACACAAATTTCACCCTTTAAAGGGGTACCACCAGCAATCAGAAATTTACCCACTTTTATAAGCCCCTTCCATAAATCTTCCTGAAATAGGAATACACCTATATTATATGCATCAAATTATAATTCGTGAAAAAACCTAAATCTCCTTTATATCCAAAAGCCTATTTTTCATTTTTCTTACAGATACATTTTACTCCTATCACTCTGTCCAGGAAAGAAATCCTGCTATAATTCCTCAATTCTTCCGGGGCCTTTTCTCTCAACTCCTGCCAACATTGATTACAAAGTTTAGCACCCGGATTCTCAATAATTGTATCAGAAATCCCCTTTTCTTTCAACTGTTCTTTCCTTGGCATTACTTCCCTATTTTCTACCTCTACGGCCTGATCACTGACCACTACCAGTCCTACATCTCCTTTGAAGTCAGGGGAGTAGACCCTTTTGAATTGTAAGCCGTTTTCCCGGGCCAATTTTATATATTCATTGGCTGCACCCAGTTCAATATTACGGTCTACAATCAGCTTTCTGGCCGCCGGGTGTCTCATAGCAGCAAGAATCTCAGGATAGATACCCTTCTCCCTTACCTGTTCCCGGGTCAAATAACGGATTACTCGTTCCTCATATTCACCCAGATAGCGGTTCCGTTCCTCCCGCTTCAGCTCCTTCTTCCCATGGATACCCTGAAGGAGCCTCTCCTCCAATTCGCTCCTTTTCTCCCGCATATTAATCACCTTTAATGTATATTATTGCCATTAACCCTTTCCTGATACATATAAAGTAAAAAGCCCTGCAATAGGGCTTCTAATCTACCAACTCTCTTTGCTGCTATCTACTATTAGCCTCAGCAGCCTTTAAGCGGGCCAGGGCCCGTTCCAGTGCTGCTCTGGCCCGTACATAATCCACATAATCCAGTCCAACATCTGCACCATTCAGCCTCTTTTCCTCCCGTTCTTTTGCCCTTCTGGCCCGCTCCACATCAATCTCTTCCGGTAATTCGGCTGTCCGCACAACAACATTGATATTATCTGGAGTAACCTCCATGAATCCTTCACTGATTGGTATTACTAATCTTTCTTCCCCTTTTTTCAGTTCCAGCAAACCTATCTTCAATCCCGTAACCAGGGGCGCATGTCCGGGTAAAATCCCTATTTCTCCATCTAGGGCCGGTGCTTTGAGGTACTCCACATCACCGCTATATTTCTTACCGGCCGGGGTAACTATCTCCAGTTTGATAGTGGAGGACATGACTATTCACCTTCCCTTATAGCCCTGGCCTTTTCAACAGCATCATCTATTGTTCCTACCATGTAGAAGGCTTCTTCAGGAAGATCATCATGTTTGCCATCCAGTATCTCTTTAAAACCACGGATGGTTTCTTCTATCGGTACATAAACACCGGGCTGGCCGGTAAACTGCTCTGCTACATGGAAGGGCTGGGAAAGGAACCTTTCAATACGGCGGGCCCTGTTTACAACTACTTTATCTTCATCGGAAAGTTCATCCATTCCCAGAATAGCTATGATATCCTGAAGATCCTTGTATCTCTGCAGGATTTCCTGTACCCGCCGGGCTACACTATAGTGTTCTTCACCCACAATAACCGGATCCAGAATCCGGGATGTAGAATCCAGCGGATCCACTGCAGGATAAATACCTTTTTCTGCAATCTGTCTAGAAAGGACAGTCGTAGCATCCAGGTGAGCAAAGGTTGTTGCTGGAGCCGGGTCGGTCAGGTCGTCAGCTGGAACATAAATGGCCTGTACAGAAGTAATTGAACCCCTTTTCGTTGAGGTAATTCTCTCCTGTAATGCCCCTACGTCTGTTGCCAGGGTAGGCTGATAACCAACGGCAGAGGGCATCCGGCCCAACAAAGCAGAAACCTCGGAACCGGCCTGGATAAAACGGAAAATATTGTCTATAAAGAGCAGTACATCCTGTCCCAGCTCATCCCTGAAATATTCTGCCATGGTTAAACCACTGAGAGCCGCCCTCATCCTGGCTCCAGGAGGTTCATTCATCTGGCCAAAGACCATGGCAACCTTATCTATTACCCCGGATTGCTTCATTTCCAGCCAGAGATCATTACCTTCCCTGCTTCGCTCGCCAACACCAGTAAAAACAGAATAACCGCCATGCTCTGTGGCAATATTATTAATTAATTCCTGGATAAGTACAGTTTTACCTACACCGGCACCACCAAAGAGGCCGACCTTACCACCACGGGCATAGGGTGCCAGCAGGTCAATGACCTTTATCCCGGTCTCAAAGAGTTCACTGGCCGGACTTATTTCTTCATAGGAAGGTGCCGGTCTATGTATGGGTAAACGTTTTTCAGTCTTTACCTCTCCCTGTTTATCTATTGGTTCTCCCAGGACATTAAAGACTCTTCCTAAAACATCTTCCCCAACGGGAACAGTAATCGGCCCTCCGGTATCAATTGCTTTCATGCCGCGTACCAACCCATCTGTTGAGGCCATGGCCACAGTTCTCACCCGATTATCACCTATCTGCTGCATAACTTCAACCAGCAGGTCTATCGGGGTTTTATCATCTCCGGTAATCCGGACAGCATTGTAAATTTTGGGTAGGTCTCCAGAGGGAAATTCAATATCTACTACAGGCCCGATTACCTGTATAACTTTACCGATATTTGCTTCCTGAGTCACTATCCTTCCTCCTTTTCTTCTATTTCAAGGCTTCGGCTCCGCCTACTATTTCTGTTATCTCTGTGGTTATCGCCGACTGTCTTGCCCGGTTATAACGCAGAGTCAATTCTCCTATTAATTCCTCTGCATTCTCTGTAGCCGAATCCATGGCAGTCATGACTGCACCAAATTCACTGGCTTTTGCCTCTAATAAAGCAGAATACAGGATATTATTTATATATGCAGGTAATAAAACATCGAAAACCGCATCCGGTGAAGGCTCGTATAGATAATCATAGTTCATTTTTTCCTCTTTTTCTGGCTTATCCAGTGCTGTCAGAGGCAATAAAGGAATCACCAGCGCTGTCTGACTGATTGGAGAATTAAAATGGGTGTAGACAAGGGAAACCCTGTCTACCAGCCTTTCCTTAAATAAAGAGATAAGTTCATCAGCAATCCGCTTTGAATACCAGTAATCCGGATAATCAGGAATATTTATATATTCAGAGATAATATTATAATTCCTCTTCCTGAAATAATCCCGGGCATTGCGTCCCAGTACAATTAACGAAATATCCTCATCTGGCTTAAAAGAAGCCCTGGCCTTTTCGATTACATTGATATTATAAGAACCACATAAACCCCGGTCAGAGTTGATTATAAGATAAAGGTGCCTCTTTCCGCCACTATCAAGGAAAAGGGGATGGTCAGTAAAGTCTTTCGTATAAAGGGAGACATTATAGAGGGTTTCCCTGGTCTTATTGAAAAAGGGGCGGGCTTTTTCCGCCATTTCCTGGGCCCTCCTCAACCTGGCCGCTGCCACCATTTTCATGGCACTGGTAATCTTCTGGGTGTTCCTGATACTGTTAATACGGCGTTTTATATCACGCATCGATTCCATTATTCTTCACCCTCTTCTCCCCTGCCTGGCTCCTCTTCTTTCTTTTCCCCTTCCACGATAAAGCCTTCCTTGAATTCCTTAATTATCTGGACCAGTTTTTCTTCGTTTTCAGCTGATAGATCGCCTTCCTTTTTGATTTCCTCCGGTAATTCCGGATAATTGGCATGGACATAAGCCAGGAATTCCCTTTCAAAACGGGCAATATTGTTAACAGGTATATCATCCAGGTAACCCCTGGTAGCAGTGAAAATCACCAGTACCTGATCTTCAACGTCCATCGGTGAATACTGGGGTTGTTTTAAAATCTCCACTATCCTCTCACCCCGGATTAGCCGTCTCCGGGTGGCCTGGTCCAGATCGGCACCAAACTGGGCAAAGGCCTCCAGCTCCCGGTATTGGGATAAATCCAGACGCAGAGTACCGGCGACTTTCTTCATGGCCCGGGTCTGGGCGGCACCGCCAACCCTGGAAACAGAAATACCTACATTGACAGCCGGCCTGATACCGGCAAAGAATAATTCTCCCTCCAGATATATCTGTCCATCAGTAATGGAGATAACATTTGTCGGAATATAGGCAGAGACATCCCCCGCCTGGGTTTCAATAATCGGTAAGGCAGTCAGGGAGCCTCCCCCGATTTCATCACTTAAGCGGGCTGCCCTTTCCAGCAGGCGGGAGTGGAGATAAAAGATATCACCAGGATAAGCCTCCCGTCCAGGCGGACGCCTTAACAGTAAGGACAGGCTGCGGTAGGCAACAGCATGTTTGGAAAGGTCGTCATAAACCACCAGTACATCCCGATTCTGCTCATACATGAAATATTCACCCATGGCACAGCCGGCATATGGTGCAATATACTGTAGTGATGCCGGCTGGCTGGCCGTTGCTGAAACAATTATGGTATAATCAAGGGCATTATGTTGTGCCAGCCGTTCTGCTATCTCAGCAACTGTAGACGCCTTCTGGCCAATGGCTACATAGATACAAATAACATCCTTCCCCTTCTGGTTGATGATTGTATCAATGGCAATAGCCGTCTTCCCGGTCTGCCGGTCACCGATAATAAGTTCCCGCTGGCCTCTGCCAATGGGAATCATGGAATCTATGGCCTTGATCCCTGTCTGCAGGGGAGTATCAACAGGTTGTCTCTCTACAATCCCCGGCGCTGGTGATTCGATAGGACGGCTATACTCTGTCTTGATGGGCCCTTTCCCATCAAGGGGCTGGCCCAGGGGATTGACAATCCTGCCCAGCAGGGCTTCCCCGACAGGAACTTCTACCACCCGGCCGGTTTTCTTTACAATATCCCCTTCTTTTACCAGAGTCACATCACCCAGCAGGACACAACCCACATTGTCCTCCTCCAGGTTCAGGGCGATACCGTATACATTATTGGGAAACTCCAGTAATTCACCGGACATGACATCATCCAGTCCATAAACATGGGCAATTTCGTCACCAACATTTAGAACTGTACCTACTCCTACAGTTTCTATCTCAGACTCGTAATTTTTTATCTGTTCTTTAATTATAGAACTTATTTCTTCTGGTCTCAGATTCATATCACTACACCCCTAACTTACTGGAATTTGTACGATTTTATTTTTCAGAGCCTCCAGATCTTTTCTGATACTTCCGTCAATGATCCGGTCACCAATTTTTAAAATTAATCCGCCGATGATTTCCGGATCCACCTTCTCCTTAATACTGATCCTGCTTCCAGTGAGCGCTGTCAGTTTCTCCACCAGTTTATTCCTCAAATCATCTGGCAGGCTGATGGCTGAAAACACTTCTATTTCCAGTATATTTTCCTCTTTATTTAATAAATCCAGATAGTCCTGATAAATGGCCTCCAGATATGATTCCCGCCTTCGATCAGTTAAAAGTTTCAGAAAATTTAAAAGCTCCTTAGACAGATTCCCGGAGAAAATCCTCTCCAGAAGGAGTTTTTTATCTCCCCTCTTGGTACGGGGATGCAATAATAGCTTTTTCAGGTCAGGATATTCCTCCATAACCTGTAAAATGGCAGCCAGTTCATCACGGAAAATAAAGAGCTTATCCTCTTCTTTAGCCAATTCAAATAAAGCAA
>JANWJZ010000088.1 GCA_025451675.1 Halanaerobiales bacterium
GAATTAAATAAAGCTGATCTAAATAAAAATATTATTACAGTGGAATTGGATAATATTTAGTCCAGTTTCAGGATTAAAGAAAAGGTATTTATAAATTTTTGAATCAATTGACAGAATATACCTCCAGCTATATAATGAATATATATTCATAATATAAATGATTGAAATGATGAGGTATTACTGGAGGTGGATTAAAATTCTTAATATAGGACTGGTACTGGAAGGCGGCGGTATGAGAGGTGCTTATACCGCCGGTGTACTGGATTTTTTCCTGGAGAAAAATTTATCCTTTCCCTATGTGATCGGTGTTTCAGCCGGTGCCAATAATGGGGCAAATTTTGTAGCCGGGCAGAGGGGGAGAAGCAGGAGGATATATCTTGAACATTCCCGCCACCCGGAATATATGGGCCTGAAGAACCTAATTAAAGAGAAAAGTTATTTTGGAATGGATTTTCTATTCAATGTCCTGGCGGATAAACTGGACCCTTTTGACTATAAAGCATTTGGTGAATCACCAACCTGTTTTAAGGTAGTTGTAACAGAACGGGAGACCGGGGAGGCAGCCTATTTTCAACATAGGGATTTTGACCCTGAGTTTTTTGTCAAAAATGTTCTCAGGGCTTCCAGCAGCCTTCCTTTTATATCCCGGCCGGTTGAGATAAAGGGTAAGTATTATTTTGACGGGGGTATTGCTGATTCCATCCCTGTAAGGAAGGCTATTGAGGATGGGTATAAATATAATATAATAATCTTAACGAGGAACAAATCATACCGCAAGGAGCCGGCGAAAATAAGTTTTTTGGCCGACTTAGTCTATAGAAAATACCCGGGTTTAATTAAAAGCCTGAAGAACCGCTATTTGAACTATAATAAGACCCTTGACTTTATAGCTGAACTGGAGGAGAAGAAGCAGGTATTTGTCTTCAGGCCGATTAAGCAGCTAGAAGTCACCAGAACTGAGAGGGACAGGGATAAACTGAAGGACCTTTATGAACAGGGCTACATGGAGGCAGCAGAGCAGTATAGAAATTTATTGGAATGGATTAATGATATAAGGGGGTAGTATGAAAAGAGTCTTTTTAACTGGAGCTACCGGTACAATGGGGCTGGCTGCTTTAAAGGAATTACTGAAGGAAGATTCCCTTGAAATCATAACCCTGGTAATGGATACAAAACGGGATAGGAAGATTATAGAACCATACCTGAAGGAAAAGGATTTAAAGGTTTATTATGGTGATTTGTCCAACTATGATGATGTGTTA
The DNA here is from genome assembly GCA_025451675.1 of Halanaerobiales bacterium. Taxonomy (GTDB): domain Bacteria; phylum Bacillota; class Halanaerobiia; order Halanaerobiales; family DTU029; genus DTU029. The sequence continues at coordinate 1,263 of JANWJZ010000088.1, forward strand.
AAATGTGTGGCCGGAGTAGATATAGTGCTGCATTGTGCCGCTCTGGTCTCCCCCCAGGCAGACCGTTATCCGGAAGCGGCCATGAGAACAAATTATGGTTCAACAGTTAATATAATCAGGGCTATAAAGGCCCAGCCGGATTGGGAAAAGATCAAACTGGTCTATATCGGTACAGTTGCCCAGACCGGGGACAGGATGCCGCCCATACATTGGGGCAGGGTAGGTGACCCCATAAAACCCAGTATACATGATTACTATGCTGTTTCCAAGGTGGCTGCAGAAAGGGCAGTGATAGAATCTGGCCTGAAGTATTGGGTTTCCCTGCGCCAGACAGGCATAATAAGCAGGAAAATGATTGAGATAGATGATCCGATTATCTTCCATAACTGTCTGGATAATGTGCTGGAATACGTTACAGATAAAGACTCTGGGGTCCTGCTGAAAAATTGCTGTGGGGATTTACCAGAAGATTTCTGGGGCCATATCTATAATATTGGGGGCGGCCCGGACTGCAGGCTCAGCACCTATGAGATGTTTAAAACCCTGTTTGAATTACTGGGGATAAAAAACCTGGAGAATGTCCTTGATTCAAAATGGTTTGCCCTCAGGAATTTCCACGGCCAGTATTTTCTGGATAGTGATAAGCTGAATGATTATTTGAATTTCAGGAGCCAGGGCAAGGAATACATTTTTGACCTATATATGAAAAGACTGGGCCTGCTTTTACCAGTTATCAGGGCCATTAACAGGATACCGGGCGGGGAAAAACTGACCGGCAGGATTTTCAAAACCAGGTTTAAAAAACTGCTCTATGATGAGAGAGGCACCTTAAACTGGATAATTAACGATAGAAAGGAATTTATTGAGCCCTTCTTTATCTCCAGAGAAAAGTGGGCTGAGATTCCACCCCTCAATGAGTTCAGCCATTATACAGAATGGGATAAGGTTATCTGGATTGACCATGGTTATGATGAAAGTAAGCCGGAATCAGAACTATCCATTGAAGACCTGGAGAGTGCTGCCGAATTCAGGGGAGGCCGGCTGCTATCAAGAAGGATGGAAAAAGGTGACTGGCAGTCAAAGCTGGAATGGCAATGTGCCTTTGGCCATGAATTCAGGGCCAGTCCCAGATTGATTCTGGAGGGAGGGCACTGGTGTCCTGTGTGTGAACGGGAGAGCTGGAATTACCACGAAATCGCAAAAAGAAGCCCGTTTTTTGCCCAGGTCTGGTACCCTTTACATGATAGAGATGAGCCACTCAGGGAGTATCCCAAAAAGGTCAGTGAACTGGATGTTTTCCCTGCCTCTCTTTAGTTTCTGGATTGAGTTTATTAATAATAGAAATCACCTAAATTTAAAATAAAGAAAACCCCTTTCTATAGCTGGAATAATAAGGACCACAGTTTAATAGATATGTTATAGAAAAGAAGAAGGAAAGGGGTATAGATATAACTGGAGAAATAATATAAACATAGCCTTCCATGAAATTGGAAGGCCTTTTTATTGATTGGGAATTTTAAAGTAATATCTATTTATGCTCAGGAGGGGATGTGGTGAGAATACATGCAGATACCCACCATTCTTATATGCAGAAAGTCCTCGAACTGGCGAGAAAGGGAGAGGGGTATACAGCCCCCAATCCGCTGGTAGGAGCAATTATAGTCAGGGAGGGGGAGATAGTCGGCCAGGGCTTCCATCAGTATTATGGCGGCCCTCATGCGGAAATACTGGCCCTGGAGGAAGCAGGAGAAAGGGCCAGGGGGGCCACCTTATATGTGAACCTGGAACCCTGCTGCCACTATGGTAAAACACCTCCCTGTACAAAAAAGATTATAGATTCAGGGGTAAAAAGGGTTCTGGCAGCAATGTTTGATCCCAATCCCCTCGTTGCAGGCAAAGGGGTAAAGGAATTGCAGGAAAATGGCATAGAGGTTGAAGTGGGGCTTCTGAGAAAAGAGGCAGAAAGACTGAATGAAGTTTATATAAGATATATTAGTTCAGACCGGCCTTTTGTATATTTAAAATCAGCCCTTACCCTGGACGGTTTTATTGCAACAGTAACGGGCGACTCCAGATGGATCAGTAATGAAAAGGCCCGCCTCTTTGCCCATACCTTAAGACATAAGGTAGATGCCGTCCTGGTGGGGATAGGGACAATATTAAAGGATGATTCTGCCCTCACTACCCGGCTTCCCGATGGCAGGGGAGAGGATAGCATAAGGATTATACTGGATCCTGAGCTGAGTATTCCGCCTGATGCCAGGGTTATCAATCAAAAATCTAGGAAAAGGACGATCCTAGTTTGTGGAGAGGATTATGACAACAAAAAGTATCAGGGGCTTCTCAGGAAAGAGAATCTTGAAATCCTGTCTGTACAATTGAATGAAGAAGGGAAAATACCCTTAAAAGCATTACTGAGGATACTCCATAAGCAGGGTATCAGCAGTATTCTGGTGGAAGGCGGGGGAAGGGTTAATTACTCCTTTTTAAAGGAAGGCCTGGTTGATAAAGTTTATTTTTTTATCGCACCTATAATACTAGGTGGCGATGATGGCATAAGGGTATTTAGTGGCGAGGGTGTAGCTGATATTGAAAAAGCATGGAAATTAAGGGATGTCCAATATAATTTTTTTGATGATAATATTTTAATCTCAGCCTATTTATAGGGAGGTAATGTGTTTGTTCACCGGAATCGTCCAGGAAATCGGGGTACTCAGAGAAGTAGTCCGGACAGGAGGTACTTATCTTTTTTCCATTACTGCCCGGAGGGTTTTGCAGGACATTAAGAAGGGAGATAGCATAGCCGTTAATGGGGTCTGCCTGACTGTAATAGATTTTAACGGAAATAGCTTTAATGCTGAACTTATGCCGGAAACATTAAAGGCCAGTAATCTGGGTGATTTAAAGCCCGGTGCATTACTGAATCTGGAGCAGGCAGTGAGGGCAAAGGATTTTCTCGGAGGCCATATAGTGACCGGCCATGTTGATGGGATTGGAGTAGTTAAAAGTATCAGGAAAAATAGAAATGCTTATTTAGTGGAAATTGGGATCAAAAAGGACCTGACCAGATATCTGGTGGAGAAAGGGTCCATAGCAGTAAACGGAGTCAGCCTGACCATAATGGAACTTTATTCTGATTCTTTCCTCATCTCCCTGACCAGGGAAACCTGGAATTCTACTAATTTACATTGTGTAAAGACAGGGGATAGTTTGAATATAGAAACTGATTTGCTTGGCAAATATGTCTACAAAATCCTGAAAAATTATTTCGGGAATAAAGAGTTTGTACCCCATCATACAACTATAAACAGGGAATTTTTGATTGAAAATGGTTTTATCTGAAGGGGGTTTTAAGGGTGGATAAGATTGAGGGAGCCCTGGAAGAGCTTAAAGAGGGGAAAATGGTCATAGTAGTTGATGATGAAGACAGGGAGAATGAAGGGGACCTGGTAATGGTTGCGGAAAAAGTAAGCCTACAGGCTGTCAACTTTATGATAAAAGAGGCCAGGGGCCTGGTCTGTGTTCCCATGGAGGAAGAGAGGTTGAAAAGGCTTTCAATCCCTCCCATGGTCACCTTTAATAATGATTTGAATGAAACAGCCTTTACTGTTTCGGTGGATCATAGAGAAACTACCACCGGTATTTCTGCCCATGAGAGGGCCCTTACGATTAAAAAATTGATAGATCCCGCCAGCACAGCTGAGGATTTCAGGAGGCCGGGCCATGTTTTTCCCCTTGCCGGGAAAAAGGGAGGGGTATTAAAAAGGCCAGGTCATACCGAAGCTGCCATTGACCTGGCCAGACTGGCCGGCTGCCAGGGGGCAGGAGTCATCTGTGAGATAATTAATGATGATGGAACCATGGCCAGACTGGCAGATTTAGAGAGATTTGCCCATCACCATTGTTTAAAAATCATCAGTATAAGGGATTTGATTAAATACAGGATGAAAAAAGAAAAACTGGTCAAGAGGGTTGCTGAAGCCATGCTACCGACAGTTTTCGGTTCATTCAAGATTATTGCCTATTTAGATGTTATAGATGAGAGGGAACACCTTGCACTCATTAAAGGTGATATACGGGGGAGAGAAAAGATTCTCGTAAGGGTGCATTCTGAATGCCTGACAGGGGATGTCTTTTCCTCTCTCCGCTGTGATTGTGGGGAACAGTTGGCCCGTTCTTTAAAGATGATTGAAAGGGCTGGAGCAGGTGTCCTTTTATATATGCGCCAGGAGGGCAGGGGGATAGGGCTCAGTAACAAGATTAAAGCCTATGCCCTGCAGGAACAGGGGCTGGATACAGTTGAGGCCAATGAGGTGCTGGGTTATCCGGCTGATATGAGGGATTATGGCATGGCTGCCCAGATTCTGAAGGATTTAGGTTTGAATTCAATAAGGCTGATAACAAATAATCCAGAGAAAATAAGAGGGCTTGAGGAGTATGGCCTTTCTGTAATAGAACGGATTCCTATAATAATAAAAGCAAATGAGAAAAACAGGTTCTACCTGGAGGTAAAACAAAAGAGGATGGGACATTTGTTGAATATAATCTGTTCATTAACCTTATTACCTTAATGTTCTTATATAATTATCTTACTTTCTTAAATTTGTTAATATCCTGATTTTTTTATAGAAAGGAGTTAATTATTTATGAGAAATGTTATTGAAGGCCAATTGATTGGTAATGGTATAAGGGCAGGGATAATAGTCAGCCGCTTTAATGATTTTATAACTGAAAAACTATTGGAGGGTGCTCTTGATGGTTTGAGAAGGCATGGTGTTAAAGAGGAAGATATAAGCATTATAAGGGTTCCCGGTTCCTTTGAAATACCCCTTATTGCTTCAAAAGCAGCCAGGTCAGGCAGATATGATGGCATAATCTGCCTGGGTGTAGTAATAAGGGGTGAAACACCCCATTTTGAATATGTCTCTGCAGAGGTATCTAAAGGCATAGCCAAGGTTGCCCTTGATACGGGGGTGCCTGTAATATTTGCTGTCCTGACTACTGATAACATAGAACAGGCCATCGCCCGGGCTGGTACCAAACATGGCAATAAGGGTTTTGATGCTGCCCTGTCCCTGATAGAGATGGTTAACTTGATGAAGGCAATGTCTGTTTAAGAGTGTTTACATAACAAGACATTTAATGCAGATACTTAGCAATAAATGCCATTAATTGCTTGAAAGGCATGTTGTATTCTGGTATAATTAACTAAAAAATAATAAATATGTAAGAAGTTTTGCTGATTAATTTTGAAAAATATTTTATTAAAAACAAATAAATTATTTCTGGTATTAGTTATATCATCAATTGACAGAATATAGAATTGGTTTATTGTGCTTATATTTAATTATGTCATATTAATTATTGAATTCTTCTACAGGCAAAATTGACCTTCCCCATTAATATATATAACTTATGGAATCCAATAACTTTAACCAGGAACTATTTAATAATACCAATGCATGTCTTGGGAAATGCAATTATGAATCTTGAAAATATATCTGATTTACAAATTAAAAAAGGATTATTGGGTAATAAGTATCTTGAAATAACCTATTATAATAGGGAATTAAACAATATAGACAGTGGTAA
>JANWJZ010000089.1 GCA_025451675.1 Halanaerobiales bacterium
AATAAAAGATAAATATTTATAATAAACCCCTTTCTATTCCATAATAAATAATGCCGTTACGGTGTTATACCGTCATAATCTAACAACATTAGGTTATGGTGTATTTATGTGTTCCTACTAATTACAGGATAAATGGGATAGAAAGGGGATTTTTTTGGATATATTGAATGTGACTATCAAGTTAGTGGTCGGCTTTATATCACTCTTCCTGGTGACCAGGCTTTTAGGTAAGACCCAGATCAACCAGATTACCCCCTTTGATTTTGTTTCTGCCATGGTGATGGGAGAGCTTTTTGGTAATATCATCTATGATAGAGAGGTGAATGTCTTTTATGCCATCTATGCCACTGCCCTCTGGGGAGTATTGATAATGGGCACTGACTATATAGCCCAGAGATTTTTGAAGACCAGGAGCTTCCTGGAAGGGAATCCGGATGTCATCATCCGGAACGGAATTATAGATCAGAAAGTGATGAAGAAAAACATGCTGGATATCAATACCCTGCTGGAGATGTTGCGGCAGAAGGATGTTTTTACTATACAGGATGTGGAGTATGCCATCCTGGAGGCCAGTGGCACCCTCAGTGTCCTGAAAAAATCTGCTGCCCAGCCAGTGAGCAGGGAAGATTTACAGCTGCCGGTTAAACCGGTTAACCTGGCCACCGCTATCATCATCGATGGAGAGCTTTTGTGGCGGGACCTGGAAATTACCGGATTGAATATAAAGGATTTAAAGGAAGAGATTGAAAAAAGGGGCTATAAAGATGTAAAAGATATTTTTTATGCTGAATGGATGGAGGGGAGAGGGCTAATTATTCAGGGTTATACGGATTAACCTGTTTCTTGATTGGTGTAAATTGACAGTATTTTATCCCCTGCCTTTTCTTATACTATTTATGAAAGAAAATAAAGAAGGAGGGGATAATGAGATGGCCCAAATTTCCAATATGGAATTGGAGAATCTCCGGCACCTGATTAGTGCTGAACAGCTGTGTTATGCTAAAGCCAGGGCCTTTGCCCAACAGGTGAGTGATCCTCAGCTGAAGAGTTATCTGGAAAAACAGGCCCGTAGTGCAGAGCAGAGTATACAGAATCTAAACCAATTTTTATTTTCCTGAATATAGCTGAATAGAAAGGAGTATTTCCATGTTAAGGGATCAGGATATTGCTCTCGATTTTTTGTTTGGTGTAAAGGCTTCCATTTTAGATTTAACCAGAGCAGCAGTAGAAGCAGAAAATCCCCGCTTAAAACAGATGCTGATTCAGATGAGAAATCAGGCGGAACAGAGCCATGAGGAGATCTACCAGATCTCTGAAAGGATTAATGCCTATCAGGCAGCTGCCCCGGCTGAGTATCAGCATATCCAGAGGGTAAGCCAGTTTTTCCAGCAGAATCAGGAGGATATGATGAGAGGCGCTGCTGTCAGCCAACAATATGGTAGCCAGCAATATGCCAGTACATATCAGGGTTCCTACTATGGCAATAATTATGGAGTAGGTACAGGCAGCAGCCAGTATCAGAGAGGAACTTCTTATTTTGAGAATGTAAATCCGGTCCAATCCCAGGGCAGCCAGTATTATCGTAATAAATAAAGACTGCTTTTTTAAAAAGATTGGTAGATGGGGCTTCCCATTGTACCAGTCTTTTTTTTATTGTATAATTATAATGGCATCAATAGAAGGTGCCAGGATAAGTTTTTGTGTTGGGGAGTGAAGGTATTGAAACTATCTTTACCAGGGAATATCAGTAATAAGATTGTAAAGGCCATTGCAGAGTTTAATTTAATAGAAGAGGGAGACCATATCCTGGTGGGGCTTTCCGGGGGAAAGGACAGCAGTTTCCTCCTTTATGCCCTGGCCATACTCAGAAAACATTTAGCTATTGATTTCCAATTATCAGCCATCACTATTGACCCGGGATTTGAGGTGAATAACTTTGATTATTTGCGCTGGCTTTGCAATGAACTGGAGGTACCATATCATGTAGAAAAGACAGAGATAGCTACTTATATTCGCAGCGTGGAGGAGGGTACACCCTGTGCCAAGTGTGCTCATTTCCGCAGGGGAGCACTGGTGGAATACATGCGGGCGAATAATATAAAGAAAGTGGCCTTTGGCCATCATTATGATGATGCCGTAGAGACTTTTTTGATGAGCATTCTCTATTCAGGCCAGATTCTTACCCTGCAGCCGGCACGCTATCTATCAGAAAATGATATCTATATTATCAGGCCATTAATATACCTGAGAGAAAAATATATAATTGAATATAGGAAGCTTTTTGATTATCAGCCAATAGAGAATCCCTGTCCTTTTGATAAGAAGACCAAAAGGGCAGAGATTAAGGAACAATTGCAGTCTTATACCCGGAATAAACAGATCTTTTTTAACCTGGCTGCGGCCATGAGGGAGGGAGCCCCTCTGGAACTCTGGCCGGCAAAGCCACAGGAAGAACTGGTAGCCGGGAAGATGAAGGAACTGTGGTTCGGGAAGGAACTGGCGGGAGTTGAGTGAGCATTAGTTTTACGTAAGAGAAAATCACAGGATTCAGGAAGAGAGGTTGATTAAATGACTAAACTGGATTATTCCAGAGTGGAGAAAGTGCTGGTGAATTGGCTGCAGGAAAAAATCAGAGGGGCAGGAGCCAGAGGAGCTATATTTGGCTTAAGTGGCGGTATTGATGCATCAGTAGTTGCTGTATTATGCCAGAAAGCCTTTGGTGATGATGCCCTGGGAGTGATTATGCCCTGTTATAGTAATCAGGAAGATGAAGAAGATGCTATTTTACTGGCTGAGACCTTTGGCCTGAGATATATAAAGCGGGATCTGGGGCCAGTGCTGGATCAGTATCTTAAGGTATTCAATGAGGAGGAAAGGGATCCACAGAACCTGGCCCTGGCCAATATGAAACCCCGTTTAAGGATGGTTACCCTGTATTATTATGCAGCAAAGTATAATTACCTGGTAGTAGGTACTGACAACTGGAGTGAATTGACGATAGGTTATTTTACTAAATATGGTGATGGAGGGGTTGACCTTATTCCTCTGGGCAGGTTGGTGAAAACTGAAGTCCGCGAACTGGGCAGGCACCTGGGTATACCGGAAAAGATTATCCAGAAAGCTCCTTCTGCAGGTCTCTGGCCTGGCCAGAGTGATGAGAAAGAGCTGGGAATTAGTTATGGGGAGTTGGATAATTATATCCTTACCGGTGAGGCCAGTGCCGAGGCAAAAGAGATTATTGAAAGGCTGGCCAGGAAAAGTGCCCATAAGTTACAACCCATCCCCATGCCGGCCCGGGAGGAGCTGGAGTAAGGGCCTTTACACTGGAGGTATAGCCCGTGCAGGAAAAAGGAATGATACATATATATACAGGAGATGGCAAGGGAAAGACTACTGCTGCAATAGGGCTGGCCATCCGGGCTGCCGGCCACGGCAAGAGAATTTTCTTTGTCCAATTCCTGAAAGGAAGAGAGACAGGGGAACTGGAGATTTTAAAGAAAATTCCCAATATAACAGTACATAGGGTAAATCCCGACCTGCAAAAATTTTTTTATCAGCTGAGCATGGAAGAGAAGGAAATATTATGCAGGAAGGTTCAAGAGGGATGGAGGGGTATCTGTAAAGAATTAAGAGAGGAAAAATATGATATATTAATACTGGATGAGATTATGGCTGTGTTGAGCAATGGACTACTGGGCCTGGAAGATTTGCTTGAGTTTATAAATAATAAAGTGCCACAGCTGGAACTGGTTTTAACCGGTCGGAATGCACCAGAAGAGCTGCTGAAACTGGCAGATTATGTAACAGAGATGAAGATGCTTAAACATCCCTATCAGGAAGGGGTTCCTGCCCGGAAGGGGATTGAATTTTAATTTATTGCAGGAAATTCACCCTTTTTGTTGAATATAGTTTATAATAATTATAGAGGTTCAAATATAAGGACTTAAACTAATTAAGTTATAAGGAGGAAAAGGTATGGAATTATCTGAGTTTAAGATCAGTGATTTTATTAATATTGAAGGGGAACAATCCCTTGGCAAAGTTGCCACAATATTAGCAATTGTCGATGACAAGTACGATGATCAGATAATTGAGACCCTGAAAAAAGAAGGTTATAAACCTGTAATAACCAGGGCTGGTGGAAAGGGGGAGGATTTAAAAAATAAGATTCTGAGAAATTGTCTTGGTGCAGCAATCAAGGGTAATGTTATTACAGATAATGTCCAGGATCAGCGTGTACTGGCCCGCTGCGTGGAGAGGGCCATGGTGGATTTCAATAGCCCTATGACCAGCATTTCAGGGGCAGGTATCAAGATCGGGATTGTAAGTAAAGGAAAACACCTGTCAGTAGCTTTATATGGTAAACTAGGTATCCCAGGTCTGGATATAGATCATGAGATTTCCGGGATGGGTATTCATTATTACGGTCTTGTGGGTAACGATGAGTAATTATTTATAGCAAAAAATACAGGAGTGAAAGATTTGTCGCTTACAAAAAGAGTATTCAGTTATATTAAACCCTATAAAGGTCGTCTGGCAGCGGGAATTTTTTCTATGCTGTTGCACTCCTTTTTTACCCTTTTTTTCTTTAATGTTTTCCATAATTTGATTAACACAATTATAGAGGATATCTCTACGGGAGAGAAAGGGCTAGAGAGCTTGAGCTGGATAGCCCTTTCCATGATTTTGGTTTATTTTCTAAAAGGTGTGACCAATTACGGGCAGACTTATTTAACATCCTATGTAGCCCAGAAGGCGGTGCGGGATATCCGTGCCGATCTTTATGCCCATTTGCAGAGCCTGTCCCTGTCCTTTTATAATAAAAACAGGACCGGTGAGATGATTTCCCGCCTGACCAATGATGTGGGGATACTGGAAAATGCCATTGTCAATGGAGCCATCGGTGCTTTTTATCAATCAATAGTCCTTATAGCAGGAATTTTTTATCTGGTTTATCTAAATAGCAGATTGAGCCTTTTATTACTGGTGATGCTGCCAGTTATTGCAGTTATTATGAAGAATTTTAATATTAAAATCCGCCAGGTAAGCAGGAGGGTTCAGATTAAGATAGCTGATATTTCTGATGTTATCCAGGAAACCCTCTCGGCAGTCAGGGTTGTTAAATCTTTTGGGCGGGAAGAGTATGAATATGAGCGTTTTCAGGTGGAAAATGAAGAAAACTTCCGGGCCAGGGTAAAGAATGCCCAATATGATGCCATTCTCTCACCGGCCATAGAATTCCTGGCGGCCATTGCTTTTACGGCTATACTGTGGTATGGGGGTTATGAGGTCTATCAGGGCAGGATGAATCCGGCGGCCTTGATTACCTATTTTACAATTCTCCTGGCTATTGCCCAGCCTTTAAGGTCCTTAAGCAAGTTAAGTACTACCATCCAGCAGGCCCTTGCAGCCGCTGAAAGAATCTTTGAGACCATTGATATCAATGTGCATATTGAAGAGAAAGAGGATGCAGAGGTTCTGACAGAAGTCAAGGGCGAGGTAACTTTCAAGAATGTCTATTTTGCCTATAAAGAAGGGGAAGAGGTTTTAAAGGATATTAACCTGGAGGTTAAACCCGGGGAAGTGGTAGCTTTAGTTGGCCCCAGCGGGGCCGGTAAAACTACTCTGGTGGATTTGATCTTCCGCTTCTATGACCCCATTAAAGGTGCTATATATATAGATGGTAAGGATATCAGGGATTTAAAACTGGCTTCTCTGAGAGAACATATCGGTATTGTCCCCCAGGAAAATGTTCTATTTAGCGGTACATTAAGGGATAATATTGCCTATGGCGATCTTTCTGCCACAGATGAGGAAATTATTGCGGCTGCCAGGGCAGCCAATGCCCATGATTTTATCATGGAATTTCCTGACCAGTATGAAACCATTGTCGGGGAGAGGGGGGTTGGCCTCTCCGGCGGCCAGAGGCAGCGGATTGCCATTGCCCGGGCAATTTTAAAGGATCCGGAGATCCTGATTCTTGATGAGGCTACCTCTGCTC
>JANWJZ010000090.1 GCA_025451675.1 Halanaerobiales bacterium
CCCAGCTCATCTGTATCCTCTCAGTATCCCATTTATCGGCAACAATTCCCTGTTCCAGTTCATTATTACCACACCAGAGGGCCAGGCAGGCATGATGGCGGATCCTTTTTATATTATCGATGGCTTCATAACGGACATTTTCCAGAAAATCTTCATCAAAGGCAGGATAAGTACTACAGGCAAACATAAAATCCTGCCAGACACAGAGGCCCAGTTCATCACAGATATCGTAAAAAACATCATCTTCATAGATTCCGCCGCCCCAGACCCGGATCATGTTCATATTGGCATCTGCTGCATCTTTCAGTAAAGAATAATAATCTTCTGCCTGCAAACGGGCTACAAAGGTATCTGCCGGTATCCAGTTGGCCCCTTTGGCAAAAAATTGGACTCCATTAACAGCAAACTTAAAGGATTGTCCCCACTGGTCTTCTTCCAGGACCAGTTCCAGGGTTCTCAAACCAATCCTTTTACTTTGCCGGTCCAGTTCTTTACCCTGTTCATCAAATAAATATAGCTTTAAAGTATAGAGGGGCTGTTCCCCCATGCCATTTGGCCACCACAAGCGGGGTTCCTCTACCTTCAACTGGAACTGTAATTGCCCCTCTTCAAAGCTTCCTTCTTCCTCCAGCAATATTTCCCCCTCAAACTCCAGTTCTACCTTGCCTTTAAAAGCATGCTTACCGGTAGTTTCTACAAAGTTCACTATATCAAGGATTACTGCTCCTTCCTCACTATGGTCCTGGAGGATACTGATATCACTGATTCGCCCTTTATTGTAGGCAATTATTTCAATATCCCGCCAGATTCCACAGGTAACCAGCATGGGCCCCCAGTCCCAGCCAAAATTACTGGGCTGTTTCCGGATCCAGCCACCACTATTAACCTTGTATTCACCAACACCCCAGGCCGGCAGATAAAATTCCTCATCCCTGTCCCTCAGATAGGGCATTACCGCAGGAAACTGAATAATAATACTATTCTCTCCTTCCTGCAGGACAGATTTCAGGTCATATTCCCAGATACGGTACATATTATCAGCTCTACCAATTTGCCTGCCATTAACAATTATCTCCGCCAGGGTATCAAGGCCATGGCACCTGAGGATAATCCTCTCATAATCCAGTATCTCTTTCTCTACGAAGAACTGACGCCTGTATTCCCAGTCAGTTTCCCCGATCCACATAAGTTCTTTTTCGTTATCCCTGTAAAAGGGATCCGGAATTATACCGGCTTCCAGTAAATCCATATGGACACAGCCAGGGACCTTTGCCCTGATTTCCTCACTGCTTCCCTTTCTATTTAACATCCATTGCCCATTCAGTGAAATATGTCTCACTCTTACCCTCCCTTTCCTGATATTTTCCAGCCAAATAGACAGGCACCTGCCATTTTACCTGTATTATATAACAATTGATAATCCATTACATATCAAATTTTCAGAAATATATATCTTTTTTTTCGTTTTTTTGTTACAATTTAAATACAGGGGACTGGCCCGTAGTGCGGCAAAGCACTTATTAGAGTAATATGTAATAGCAATGATAGGTTAACAATAAATATGTTAAAAATGAATTAATAAAAAACAGGAGCAGGGGAAAGCAGTGATAGGATGTTGGTATATCCACTGGAACATGAATTAAATAAACCATATATATTAAGAATCAATAGGATTCAGAAACCTTTCCCTGCCCACCGCCATCATTTCCTGGAGTTTTCCTATGTTATCAGGGGTAGCGGCAGGGAGGTTGTCAATGGAAAAGAACATCAGTTAAAAAGGGGGACCTTTACCCTCCTTCTGCCCTACCAGATTCACGAAATCTGGCCAGATGATGGAGAAGGCCTTACTTTATATAATTGCAATATAGCCATAGATACCTTTTTTGGCCCCAATAAACTCAGCGCAGGACTTAATGAAGTAATTTTTTATAATGATGAGGATTTACCGGCTCATGTAGACTTTTCCGGGGACGAAGCCAGAAAAATAGAGGAAATCTTTTCAGACCTGGTTGAGGAAGACCAGAAAGGACTGCCCTGGAAAGACCTCCTTTTTATAAGTAAGGTTATTGAACTATTGGTTCTTTTTAATAGAAAAAGATATAGGGCCATCCAGAACCGGAAAACTCCGGCCAGAATAAACAACAGGCATTTTTTATGGGATATTGTCTTTTATATCCACAATCATTACATGGAAGAGATAAGCCTGGAGAAACTGGCCAGAAAGTTCGGTGTCAGTGCAACCTATCTCAGCACTATTTTTAAAAAATATTTCGGCGAAAATATACATAGCTTTATCAATGACCTGCGTATCAAACATGCCTGCGGCCTACTGGCCTCTACAGATAAAAAAATCACTGCTATCGCCGGTGAGGTCGGTTTCAACTCCTATACCACCTTTTCCAGGGCCTTCCGGCAAAAAATGGGGATCAGTGCAAGTGAATACAGAAACAGATAGCAGGCATCTGGAGAATAACCATGTAAATATAACGTAAAAAAACAAAGCCCTGTAAAACGGATAAATACCGCTTGACAGGGCTTTTATATTATATGCAGGCCTTTTTATCCCTTATGTTATTATATCCTTAACATTATATCCTACCTTACGGGACAGACGCCGTTTTCACAGGAGGAATCATCGATTTCCTGTTCCGCATATTCTGTCTCATATTTAGAGATAAGGAAGGGATTAAATCTCTTCATTTCTTTTACCCTTCTCTGGTATTCTTCCTCATCAATCTCCTCATAAGGCATCAGATCATAGAAACTGTCACTGTAGGAGATAAAGGTTATCCCTACTACATAGTCCCAGTTCTCCCACAACCATTCTTCTACATCCTCCCACTCATGGTCCCTGACATGTACAGTGATAGAGGCATTGTGATCTACATAGTGTTCCATAAACATCTTATAGGTCTCCAGCTGCTCGATGGCAGTTACATCCTTTTTGGTCTTACCTTCCGGTGCCTTGACCGGGAACTCAATAACCAGTGTAGAAGGATTATCCGGATCCTGTCCTACTTCCGGGAAAATAGGATAATTCAATTCCTCACAAACCCTGGCCAACGGGTCGGAGGCAGAGATCCTGACCCGCCTGATATAATAAGGGCTATGGGAGTAATGGAGACCGCTGGAGACTGTAGGCAACTGGGATTGTGTCCCCTCCGGTTTTATGGTCGTCACCAGTTCAGGCTCTACATCCCCTATCTCATGGGCGATCTCCCGTACTGCTTCCCGGGCTACCCTTCTTAAATCCTTCAGCAACTGAATCTCTTCCTCAACAGTAAGGCCAACTGCATTCTTCATATCCTGCCAGCCAGTCAAAGAACAGCCAACCAGGCGGTCCCTTCTGTTGATCTGATCCCATTCCGGTAATTCGAATTCAATCAGGGACATCCTGTAACCGGCCCGGGCAGATAGCCGCTGGGCTTCAAACAGGGCTTCCCTGTCCAGCTGGCCGTCCTCAGTCACAAAGGCCATCACGTTTAAGGAGGTCAGGTTACATACACCTCTGGAATCCAGCAGGACCTCTCCACAGGGGTTTACACCATTGAAGTTCTTCCTTCTCCTGCTGGCCTCAACGGCATTTATAAATCCTGGTTCACCACTGTATCTTAACTGCTTTATATGCCACCTCAGCTGTTCCCGGGTGGGTTTTTCCGTATAAAAGATACTGTTATTGCTCATCTGCCGGTGTGATATCTCCGGATTGATGATCCATTCTCCATCCCGCTGGATATAGAGATTACTCTTGGCCTGGGCAATCTCTTTGTCATCAGCACTGAAGAGACAGATCTGGGAAGAACGCCGGACACCACCGGAGACAACATTCTCGGCAATGATATTGGCAATATCCATGGCATCGATGGGTTTCAGTTTGACCCTGTTCTGGTTGTCCAATTCCCGCTCCGGTTTCTCCTTCAGGAGTTTGTCTATCTTGGTAAACATGGTTTTCAGGCTCTGATGGCCGGAGGCTGTCCCGCCGAAAGTCTTCAGTTTTTCTCCCTTTGGCCGGACAGAATCATAATTAAAGATTATCCGCCTGATATCACGGAAGGAGTGTTCAACAAGGAATTTAAAATAATATTCCAGGGCCTGTACCCAGCCTTCCTTGCTGTCACCAATATTCAGGGTGACTGTATCCCCTTCAAAATCAAAATCTGTATATTCCCGCCGCTCATCCTTCGGGACAGGTTCATAATATTTATGGATGATTTCAACATCCTGCCTTATCTTGGGCAATTTTTCGACATCTTCCGGCAAGACCCGGAAACCTACCCCGCTGCCTACCATCAGCAGATAAAATATATCCAGGTAGGCCCTGAAGCTATCTATAACAATAAAGCTGCAGTTAAAATTGGACATACCGTATTTCCTGCTGGATATTGTAGAGGCAGTCCACAGGGTCCGGCCGGCCAGGAAGTTTCTCAGGTTATAGACATTATCATATAGTTTTTCTGCTTCTTCCCGGCTAGTAGGCGCCAGTGAACAATTATATTCCACTGCCCTTTTCACGGTTTCCCACCAGTATTCCCTCCTCTGCTCTTCCGGCAGCCAGCGGGAATAGGTCCTGTAATAAATGAACTCTCCCAATTCTGTCGGGAAAGGATTTGGCCTGTGTTTATATTTACTTAAAAATTCATTTGTCAATAAGGATTCACTGCTCTCCCGCTGGGCCCTGGTCTTATGCCTCTTACTCCTGTATATGATATAGGCCTTGGCAGCCAGCATAAAACCGGCACTCATGAGGGCTTCTTCCACATAATCCTGGATCTGCTCAACATGAGGGATCTCCTGCCGGGAATAATATTTTTTCTTTAACTTCTCCTCGACGGCCAGTGCAACCTTTTCTGCATCCTCATTGGTTGCATTCTGTCCTGATTCCATCATTGCTCTATATATAGCATTGCTAATCTTGTCCCTGCTATAGTCGACAATAGCGCCGTTACGCTTAATTACCTTCATTTCTCCCACTCCCCTTGAGATATGTATTAATAATTTTGCTTTTTTACACCTTAACTATATTCTATCATTTCCCCTAATCACTGCCAAATACATTTGTATAGGTCCTGGACCAGATATCAGCCAAAAGCACTGTTTTTGATAAAAAAAAGGATACTTCTTAAAGTATCCTATTAAAATATTGTAGCCTTATGTCCTTATATCTTCTTATCCGCTATTTAATTGATGCTTATATTCTTATAAGTCTTATAAGCTCTTATATCTCTTATATACTTTTATAACACTAATATAACCCTGCTATACTTATATTTACTTATTATCTTATGTAACTTATAACCTGTCCACCTTTTTAATAAGAGTGGCTACAGTTTAGCTTTGATAATAATTATTGTTATTGTTATTAATAGTATAATAGATTCCTCATTTTTTGTCAAGGAATTATTAAAATTATATACAGGCACAGAAGGAGAATGGCGGCATATTATATAGGGAACAAATCTTAGCAGAAGATAAGAATTTAAACAAAAGCTAAGTTTTTAAGTTAATTTTCGGAAAGGAGGCTTAGTCATGCTGCTTAATGAACTGGCAATAGAACAGGTAGCGGAGATTACAGCTGTGAAAGCCAGGGGCAGGCAGCGCAGACGGCTGCTGGATCTGGGGTTCATCCCAGGCACTAAAATAAAGGCATTGAGAAAAAGCCCTCTGGGAGAACCGGTGGCCTATCTGGTTAAGGGGACAGTACTGGCCCTGAGGAAGGAAGAGGCTGAACTTATTGAGATAAGGAGGTTGGAGAATGAATAAAAGTGCAGAATCAATTGCCCTGAATCTAATCAGGAGAAATTTCAATATTAAAAATGATGATAATAAACCCCTGATCGCCCTGGCCGGAAATCCCAATACGGGAAAGAGTACCATTTTCAATGGTCTGACCGGCTTAAGGCAACATACAGGTAACTGGCCGGGCAAGACAGTCAACAGGGCTGAAGGCTATTATAGATATAAGGGGCGGGAATTCCTGCTCATCGATCTGCCAGGTACTTACTCATTGCTGGCCAATTCCACAGAAGAACTTATCGCCAGGGATTTTATCTGTTTTGCCAGGCCAGATATCACTTTAGTGGTGGCTGATGCCACTAACCTGGAGAGAAACCTGAACCTGGCTTTGCAGGTACTGGAATTGAGCACAAATACCGTCCTGGTAATGAACCTGATGGATGAAGCAGAAAGAAAAGGCATTAAAATAGATGTAAAAAAGTTGGAGTCCTGCCTACAGATACCGGTCATTCCTGCTGTGGCCAGGGATGGCAAAGGCCTGGAGGAGATAAAGAAAACATGTTACCGGATAATAAGGGAAGGAATCAAGTTTAAGGGGATTCAAATGAGCTATTCCCGGGAGATTGAAGAAAAAATAGCAGGATTAATCCCGGTCCTGCAAAGGAATCTTACCTTCCTGGAGGATAAAATAAACTGGCGCTGGCTGGCCCTGCGCTTACTGGAAGGTGATAAAACTATCCTGTATTCCATCAGTACTTATTTTCCCGTTTACCGGGAGGCAGTTAATATAATCCAGAAAGGGGATGTACAGCTGGATGGAGTTAATTAAAGGCAATTTAAGCGGGGACGGCTTAAATAAGGATGGCTTAAGTCCCGGTAATTACTTAATTATAATGGAGAACCTAAAGAATTTCATCCCGCCGGAAAAGCAGGAAGAAATCCGGGACCAGATTGTGGGGGATATTTTCCGGGAGGCAGAAAAAATAGCCAGGAAAAGCATTATCAGTACCGGAATAGAAAATAAGCTGGAAAAACGGATTGATGATATCCTTACTTCCAGATGGCTGGGTTTTCCCATCATGTTATTATTACTGGGTTTCATTTTCTGGATAACTATTGTTGGTGCCAATGTACCCTCTGAAATGCTGGCTACTGCCCTTTTCTGGCTGGAAGAGAAAATAAGTATTTTGTTTTACAGGCTGGGCACACCGGATTGGTTACACGGTATCCTTGTTCACGGTATCTATCGGACCATGGCCTGGGTAATCTCTGTCATGTTTCCACCAATGGCCATCTTCTTTCCTCTCTTTACATTGCTGGAAGACCTGGGTTATTTACCGCGGGTTGCCTTTAACCTGGATAATCTGTTCAAGAGGGCAGGCACCCATGGGAAACAGGCCCTGACCATGAGCATGGGTTTTGGCTGTAATGCGGCCGGGGTTATCTCTGCCCGGATCATCGATTCACCCAGAGAAAAGCTGATTGCCATTATTACCAATAATTTTGTTCCCTGTAATGGCCGTTTTCCTCTCCTGATTATCCTGGCCAGTATCTTTATAAAAAGCTCTCTCAGTACTACATATAATTCCCTTCTGGCAGCTACTGTAGTGGTAGCCTTTGTCCTCATTGGAATCATAATTACACTGCTGGTTTCCTGGGGATTGTCCAGGACCATCCTGAGGGGTATCCCCTCCACTTTTACCCTGGAACTTCCCCCATACCGGAAACCACAGATCGGCAGAATACTGGTCAGATCCTTTCTGGATAGGACCCTCTTCGTACTGGGCAGGGCGGTTATGGTAGCTGCACCGGCCGGCGCAGTAATCTGGCTCCTGGCCAATACAACTATCAATGGCAGCAGTTTAATTCAACTCGTGGCTGCTTTCCTGGAACCCTTTGCCAGGCTCATCGGGCTGGATGGTTTCATCCTCCTGGCCTTCATCCTCGCTTTACCGGCCAACGAAATCGTAATCCCCATCCTGTTAATGGGTTATCTCTCGTCCAGAATAATGATGGAACCGGAAAGCCTGGAAACTTTGCATAATATATTAATCAATAACGGCTGGACCTGGCTTACAGCCATCGCTACCATGTTGTTTTCCCTGTTGCATTTCCCCTGTGGAACCACCTTATTGACCATCAGGAAAGAAACCGGTAGTTTTAAATGGGCCTTCTTTACCTTCTTCCTGACAACGGCCATAGCGGTTCTGGTCAATCTCATCCTGGTTCAATTTATAAATTTCTTTATACTATAACGGATTTATACTATAGGAGTTCTTCTCCTTCTTTTTCTTTCTGGTATTCAATTAACTTTTCCTGGATAGCCGGGTTCTCCTCAAAAAATTTGACTACCGTGGTTATTGCATTTATTGTTTCCCGGGAGAGATAATGTTCTATTGCCTCAGCCTCTGCCACCTTATCAGCCTTACTACCGATAACCTGGAGGAAGTTCTGGATCATTTGATTTCTATAGACCAGGAATTGCCCTGTTTTCTTTCCCTTTTCCGTCAGGTTTATATTCCTGTAGGGCAGATAGTTCAGATAACCCTTTTCCGAAAGTATCTTTACAGCCTTATTGACAGATGGTAAGGATACATCAAGCCTTTTTGCTACATCGGTAATCCTGATAAAACCGGGATCAAGGGAAAGACGGTAAATCTCTTCCAGATAATCTTCGAGACTGGGAGTCAGCATAAATTCACTCCTTTATCTTCCCTTTAATTTCCGGAAACTCTTCCAGTTCAAGCAGGGCTTCCTGGATCTCCTCTTCTCTAAAATAGGGTTTGATAAACCGGACTTCCTCCTGGAGTTTCTCTCTCTCTACCCCATATTTGAGATACAGGTAGATTAAGGCTGCCCTTAATTCCAGTTTCCGGGCACTATACCTGCCGAAGAGCTGAATCACCTGCTTTATTTTTTCCTCATGCTGTTCTAAATAGGTTCTGTAATCACCGCTATAGACCTGCCTGTAATTCTCACCGGGTAATAATCTGGAGCCATAATAAACTGGTCCCCGGCAATATTCCTGGAAGAGAATATTCCGGGAAACCAGTTCATCAAGATCTTCTGTCAATTCGGTTGAATAAGGACCATAAGTATAAAGTTTAAATTCATAGCTGGACTCAACCCCATATAACTGCTGGAGGATATAGACCAGCTGTTGCAGGCTGATCTTACTTAAGTTATAATCCTTTTCTTTCATCAACTCACAGATTTTCACCAGTAATACAAAATCCTTCTTCTTACCCATCGCCCCTCCTGATGAAAATACATTCTATCTATTAAGCTATGCAGAAGGGCCGGGGTATATTAATAAAGTCATTATTTTTTATAAAATTGTTCTCCTGTCCGGACCTAAGGGGTCCAACTCTCCAGTAAGGCCAGGGTTCCCTCCTTACATAAAGGACAGACAATTCCACCGGGATGATCAGATTCTTCATTCAGAAAGAGTTCTTTACTTTTACAGGAAGGGCATTTAACCCCTTCCTCTTCTCCCTTCCATAATCTCCTCATAGCTGCAAAAAATCCTTCAACTTTTTTATTATATTCCTCTAGAATTACATTAACTTCTCTACCACAGTTCAGGCAGAGCATATCAGCAAAAAAACCTTGAATTCCGCTAAGCCTGGCCTCTTCTGTTAGAGGGCCGGGATAGCCATAAGGTATCCGCTCTCCTTTTTTATTACGGTAAAAAGCCCAGGGCCCGGAAGTATTAAATTTTACTTTACAATGAGAACATTGATATTGGTAATTTACACCCACAATCAAATCCTCCTCTGAACCTTTTCCAGTAACTGAAAAAATAAAGGATTTTACCGATTTAATCAATATACATTGATCAAAGCGGTAAAATCCCTGCACTTAAATCTCTACAACCCAACCGAAGGGATCTTCTATCTTACCGGTCTGTATCCCGGTCAGGGTGTCATATATTTTCGCGGACAACTCACCCATCTTACCCTCATTGATTTTAATTATCCGTCCTTGCCAATCCAGACCACCGACCGGGGAAATCACTGCTGCTGTCCCGGTACCGAAGGCTTCTTCCAGCTGGCCTGCTTCTGCTGCCTCATAGATCTCATCAATGGTGATCTTTCTTTCAACTACCGGCAGATCCCAACTCTGTAAGAGTTTTATGACAGAATCCCTGGTCACTCCAGGCAGAATACTGCCATCCAGCTCAGGTGTTATGATCTCTCCGGCAATCTTGAAAAATACATTCATTGAACCTACTTCCTGCACATAATTACCATTGAGCCAGAGAACCTGGACATAACCCTTTTCTTCAGCTTTAGCCTGAGCTATCATACTGGCTGCATAGTTAGCACTGGCTTTTGCATAACCGGTACCACCGGGAACTGCCCGAACATATTCAGTCTCCACATAGATATCTACCGGATTGATCCCCTGTGGATAATAGGCGCCGACCGGTGAAAGGATAATCATAAATTTGTAGCTGCTGGATGGTTTCAGTCTTAAAACAGGATCAGTAGCAATTATAAATGGCCTGATATAGAGGGCTGTACCCTCTGCGGCAGGTACCCAGTCCCGGTCAAGGTCCACCAGTGTTTTTATGGCTTCAAGGCAAAACTCCTCATCGATGGGCGGCATACACATCCTCTCATTGGACTGGTTCAATCTTTTCATGTTTTCCTCTGGCCTGAATAGGAGGACCTTCCCATCCGGGTTTTTGTAGGCTTTCATCCCTTCAAAGACAGCCTGGCCATAGTGGAAGGTAGACAGGGAAGGTAATACCTCAATTGGGCCAAAAGGAACAATCCGCGGATCATACCAGCCTTTTCCTTCCTCATAATCCATGATAAACATGTGGTCAGTAAAGATTTTCCCAAAGGCTAGATTATCCTCATCCGGTTTGATTTTGGGATTTTTGGTTTTTTCAATTCTGATTTCCATACTTCTCGACCCCTCTCTACTCATTAAAATGAAGTTTTAAATATTATTATATTATATAGTTATTCAACAAAAAAATGGCTTTTCCTCTTAATTTAAAAATTAAATTGGCAAATAATACTTCTCTTATCTCATAAATAATTATCTGCTGTATATAATAAGATATACCAGGGCAATCCGGTAGTTGAAATTAATACAGGTTAATAAATAAGCCTACAAAGAAATGATGTGATTACATGAATAGAAATATATTATTAAAATGGTTAAATTGGTTTTACACACTGGAAATGAGCCAGGTTGAATTATACTTAAATCAGGCTAAACAAAGCAATGACACTTATCTGACCGGTGTACTCCTGAATATGGCTGAAACAGAAACAAAACATGCAAAATCAATAAAAGAAATAATCATTAAACTGGATAGCCAGCCTATGCTGGTAGATAAACTACTCTCCCAGATCATAGGCCTTTTACCCGCCCAACTATTTTCGATTATCGGAGAATACAATCTACTGTGGTATAACTTCACCCTGGAGAGCATTGCCATACATGATTATAGGTTCTTTCTCAGCTTCCTTGATATAAATTCTAAAATAGAACGGGAATTGGCTGTTGTCCTTTTAAACAATATGATTGAAGAAGACCTGCATCGGCACTGGTTCAAAGGACAGTGGGATTCCTTCAAAAGAAATAAATAAGGCCAGCTAGCCTACGTTATTAGCCTTCTTTCTGGCCAGGTAAAACAGATACACCACCAGAGGCAGGAATAAATAAGGCCACCATTTACCGGAGAAAAGCTCCAGGAACCAGAAGCGCACCAGATTACCACCATCAAGGAAACTGGTTATGGCTCCGCTGTATCCTTCAAAAACAATATTTTCCTTTAGGGTCAGATTGGTCAGGAAAGAAGACAGCCTGGAAGCCACCAGTAATTTGCCTGCTATAATCGGAATAAAGGTGAGTATTGCCCGGAAAATATTTCCCCGCAGAATGATGACAGCCAGGGCAGCTGATCCTATCAGATTACTTAAATCCCCCAGGGGAATGAAATTAACCCCTGGAATAAGGAAGGCCAGGAGGAGTGCTATCGGCATCAGGAGAACTCCTGTAACCACAATGGCTGAATTACTTAATAAGACAGCTACATCAAGTCCTATGTAAATCTCCTTACCGGAGAATTTCTCTGTTACATAAGCCTTGACCCCTTCTGAAACCTCCATCAACCCTTTGCTCAGGACGCCAGCCAGTACTGGCAACAGATAAACTACTCCGGCAATAGAGAAAGCCAGTCCCAGTGTAGCTTTTAGATCATAACCTGCACCGATGCCCAATAAAATTCCGATGATAAAACCTATCAGCATCGGCTCACCAAAGAGACCCAGCCTTTTCCTTAAATACTCCGGATCTGCATCAATTTTTTTAAGGAAATCTATCTTATTGATAATTTGATCCACCAATAGGGCAAATGGATAATAGACAATTGTACATATTGTGGTTATGGAAATGCCAGATAAACCGGTAAATTCTTTGACCTGCCCTGCACTCCAGTCGGCCAGTTTTAAAGCTATGATACTTAATAACAGGGATGCGATAATTGATAATAATGCATTCTCAGTGGCTTCATAGACGATCCTGGCCAGGAAAATAAAATGCCAGTAGTTAAAAATATCTACATTTATGGTCCTGGTCTTACCGGTGACAAACATGAGCAGGTTTATTACTATCACCAATATTATTAAAAGCGGTGTCAGATAAAAAGACCAGGTGATAGCAGCAAATGATATCCAGCCTATGTCCAGCACATTATATTGCAACCCGCTGTGTTGAGCCAGGGCTTCTATGGCCGGGCCGATATTGGCAACAAAATAATCCAGGATCATGAATATACCCAGAAAACCAATGCCTATAATTAGCGATAACTCAAAGGCTTTTTTCAGGGAAATACGGAATATCAGGGAGATAATAAAAAGAATAATTGGTAAAAGGACATATGCCTCAAAGCTAAAGATATAATCTATAAAATTTTTCAAGATATCCATTACTATATCCCCTCTCTCTTATAAACTTGTTTTTTACTGCTTCAGGTAATGTAAATCAATAGCCGTTGATACCCAGGAGCTGTTCTTCGTTGTCTATCCATTCCTGGACCTTTATTTTTTTATATTCATCTGCATTAAGCCTGATATAGACTTCCTCAATACCGCTATTGATGATCAATTTCTTGCATAGGCTGCAGGGTTCTGCATTACTCACATAAGTATTATCGGCAGTATTCTTGCCTACCAAATACAGGCTTGCTCCTATGGTTTCTCTCCTGCTGGCAGATAAAAGGGCGTTCTGTTCTGCATGAACACCCGCACAAAGCTCATATTTGGTCCCCCGGGGCACCTTTAACTCTTCCCTTATACAGACTCCCTTTTCATTGCAGTTAGTACATCCCCTTGGTGAGCCATTATAGCCAGTGCTGATAATCTCGTCATTATTTACTATGACTGCCCCATATTTTTTCCTCAAACAGGTACTTCTCTCCAGAACTGCTTCAGCTATGTTTAAGTAATAATTCTTTTTATCAACCCTTTTCATATCCTATTCTTTCCTTCCTCTCTTCCAATGTCCGCGTTCAAAACCTTTATCATGGCTTCTATGGCAGTGTTTACCCGCCAGGCGGTAATTCCCTCCCTGAAACTTGATGGCATAACCGTTGATTAAGGCACTGGTAAGTTTTTTCCTTCCCATTGTCAGGATACGTTGGAAAGTGGGACGGGAGACATCCATTTTCTCTGCTGCTTCTTCCTGGGTCAAGCCCTCCAGATCCTTCAGCCGCAAAGCTTCCACTTCCTCTATTGTTAAACAAATCTCTTCCAGTTCATGCAGGGGTTTTCCTACTGGCTTGAAATAATCAAATTCTGGAATGAACTCAACCCTTCTTTCCTTTGTTGGTCTCGCCATTTTATCACTCCTGATATTATACATTTACTTATCATACCTATTATATCTAAAATAAAGGTTTATGTAAAAAAAATTAACAAAAAAGGCTAAGCAGTCATATAATTTAGTAAACCTGAGAAATTAGTAAGAAGGAGGTTATAGTATGGGTGGTAGATATTATAAAGATGAAGCCTTTATCATCTTCTTAATTCTGATTCTGCTGATCCTTGGTATAGGATATTGTTAATTTACGCAGCAAGATAAAGAAAAGAAAGGAGTGTATTTATGAGCAGCGGTTTCTACAGCGATACTGCCTTTCTTATCTTCCTGATTCTTATTCTCCTTGTATTAGGATATTATAATTAATAAATAAATACTGGTCAACGGAATTTCCGTTGACCTTTTTGATATGTGCAGAGAAATACAAGGACAAATTAATCTATATATAGTTACAATAAAAGATTAATAAAGATTTTAGCCAGGCTGAGGAAAACAAAAAAACCTACAATGTCGAGGATGGTTGTTAAAAATATTGATGAACCCAGAGCAGGATCAAAACCCATTATTTTCAATCCCATGGGAATGAGGAAACCCAGTAAACCGGCAATAAATAAATTAAGGGTCAGAGCAAGGAAGATGATCAGCCCCAAATAGGGATTGCCATGAATTATATACATTACAGTTGCAGCAAAAAAGCCTATCACTGCACCATTAATTAAACCCAGTAAACCCTCTTTTAAGAGGATTTTTCCGTTTTCACTGTTCAGGTCCAGATCACCCAGGGCAATCCCCCTGATGACTACGGAAAGGCTCTGGTTACCAGCATTGCCTCCCATATTGGCAATGATGGGAAGGACGGAAGCCAGGACGACAACCTGGGCAATTACATCTTCAAATAAACTTACTATAAAGGCAGATAAAAAGGTCATGCCAAGATCAACAGCCAGCCATGGCAATCTTCTGGTAACGGACTTGCCCAGGGGGCTGTTGATGCTCTCCTCTTCATGGACACCGGCCAGGCGGAGCATATCCTCTGTGTGCTCTTCCTCAATAACGTCAATTATATCATCAACCGTAATGATACCGATCATTTTTTTATTTTTATTTATGACCGGAATAGCAGTCAGGTCATATTTGGCCACCAGATAGGCTACCTCTTCCTGGTCCACATCCGGTGTAACGGCAATGAGATTCTCATCCATGATCTCAGCAAGGGTTACCTCATCAGAGACATTAAGTAATTCCCGCAGGTCAACAGTCCCTACCAATTCGTCCTTTTTATTATTGATATAGATTATATCGATGATCTCTGTCCTGGGGCCAATTTCAGCAATCTTGCTGAGGGCCTCCTTTTTACTCAACTCCTCCTTCAGGATTATATATTCAGTGGTCATGATACCACCGGCAGATTCAGTATCATAACCGAGGAGTTTTGTCAATATATTGGCTTCTCCCTGTTTCATCTGTTTTAAAAGGGATTTACGCTTATCAATAGTAAGATTGCCCAGGATATCGGTGATATTATCCGTTGACATGTAGGAAAAGATTTCAATAATATCCTCATTGGTCCGGCTGTTGATGATTTCCAGTTGCAAATCTACATTGGCCAGTTCAATAATCCTGGCCAGATTCTCTAAATCCATAAGGGCAGTAAAACGATGAAGGGCTTCAGTATCAAGTCCCTCCAGAGCTTCGGCGATATCGGCGGGATGATTAAAATCATACCATTTTTCATCAATACAATTATTTTCTACAAACTGGATTATCTCTTCCCTGATATCTAACATGCTGTCACCTCCATCTTAATATATGTAATTACTGTCACGAAATCTCCTGGAATTAGCTTTTGCCTATTTATTACATAATAATATAAAAATTTGTATCAATAATCAAAGTCAATGAATAATATAATACTGAAATTTATGATTAAAGGAGGGAAATATAAATGGCAGAAGAAGCTTTAGGAAGAGACCGCAGAAGAGGAGGATATGATTACGTGGCCTTTTTAATCTTCCTTATCCTGATTCTTCTAATCCTTGGCATCAACAACTAATACATGACACAATGGGACGGTTCTACCATGTTTGACCTTCATTTTTTGGCTTTCTGATTTCTCTTAAGGAAGTTTTATTTTTATGACACAGAAGAACCGTCCCTCTGTCTTGTTTTTCTTTTTTAATAATGGATTCCTGCAGCCAGCAAGGCTTTAAAGATAATGATTGAAATAGGAGCAATGATGACACCCTGAAAACCAAATAATTTCAGGCCAAGATACACACCCAGCAGTAGAACAAGGGGATGTACTCCGATCCTCTTCCCCACTATCTTACTCTCCAGTACCGGCCTCATTCCAATAATGAGGATATAAACTATTAAAACGATAATGGAATGTTTGAAATTAAAAAACAGATTAATAACTACCACCGGTATATAAATGGCCCCTGGCCCCAGTACGGGGATCAAATCCAGAATCCCTGCCAGAAGGGCCAGTATTATTGCATAGGGATATTTCAGAAAAGAAAATGTAATGGCCGTAAAGATAGTGGTGTTGGTGACTATCAATAACTGCACCTTCATATAGGTAAAAATATCTTTAAGAACATTGGCATAATCAGAATCTGTAAATTTTACCCTGCTTACAAAATAATCGGAAAGCAGCTCTTTATCTTTACTGAGAAAAAAGGCAGAGATAATCGTAAATAATAATATTAAAAATATACTGGGTAAATTAAAGGTAGCATTCACAATTTTATTGGTGATATTAAAAAGAATATTGGAACCATAATTATAGAGATTTTCCAGGTTATTATATAAGGCCAGGTTAAACATACCAGGTAACTGGTCGAAGAAATCCTTCAATCTTGCCAGAAGATTGCCTGTAAATTCCATTATGAGTTCATAATAACTGGGCAGGTAGCGTATTAAATAAGTCAGCTCATTGATGCTATTGGTTATGAGGAAGACAGTCAGCAACAATGAAACACTGATTACAAGGGTGATCATTATCAATACAGCCAGGCTGCGGGGTATCTTTCTGGACATAAAATTAACAGGTTTATCAATTATAAGGGCAATGATAAATCCAATAAAAAAGGGCGTCAGGGTAAAAATTAATATCCTCAGACCCAGAAAGATAAAAATAAATAAGAGCAGTAAAAAGATTAACTTCTTCCAGTTTATTTTCAATAAATTCATCATTATCCTCCACCCCTTAATAACACAGGGGAACGGTTCTCTTGTGTCATTTTACATGGATTATCAAACAGTTTTATAAAGAATCTTTTGAAAGCAATTTTATAAAATAATTATGTATCAATCAAAAGTTCATAAAACTATTTCATCAAACTGAAGGTCAAACACAGTAGAACCGTCCCCCTGTATCCTAAAATGTGTTCCAGCGTAATACCTCGTCCAATTCCTTCTTTTTCGGCATTCCCACAGTGCTTTCATCATAATAACCTACAGAGATAAGAGCTGCTAATTCCATATTAGGCGGGCAATTTACCAGTTTCTTTACTTCCTCGGAATGCTCCCTCTTATAGGAAGAAACCCAGCAGGTGCCCAATCCCAATGCAGTGGCAGCCAGCATTATATTTTCAGTAGCAGCTGCTGCATCCAGTAAAGGTGTGGTTGTTGCACTTTCGTCGACAAAAACCCCTATACAGGCCCCGGCCTCTTTTATAAATTTGCCATAACGGGCCAGGCTGGCAATTTTCTCTTTCTTTTCCCAATCGGTAATGACCAGAAACATCCAGGGCTGCCTGTTGTTACCACTCGGCGCCAGCCGGGCACAATCGATTATCTCCTTCAATATTACTTCCGGTATTTCCTTATCTATGTATTTCCTGACACTCCTGCGGCTCTTTATTACTTTTATAGCTTCCTTGGACATCATGATACCTCCTCTTTTGTCTTTCTTTAAAGAGTAAACCCGCTTTATTGTTTATTATATATTCTGTAATGTTTTTTTAATCCCTTCTTTAATTTACTCTGCATAACTTACGAAATTAACCCCTTCTCCTTTCATCTCTTCAATAGCCTTCTCTACATCGCCATCATCAATTCCCCTTACGCCTTCAAGGACAATATAGACCTTAAAACCCTTTTTCACTGCATCCAGGGCAGTTGCCCTGACACAATACTCAGTAGCCAGTCCCACCAGATAAAGTTCCTCTACCCCTTTTTCCTTCAGATATCCTTCCAGATCATGATTGGTGGCTTCAAAAGCCGAATAACCGTCATCCTTACTTTCCGTACCCTTCAGGAATATTTTATCTATCCCTTCACTTTTTAATCCAGGATGGAAGGCAGCGCCCTCAGTATCCCTGACACAATGGACAGGCCATCTCTCAAAATGTACACTCTCCTCTGGATGCCAGTCCTTTGAAGCTATAACCAGGGGAAATTTATCCATTAATCCATTGACCACA